>JBGSVY010000179.1:0-11015 GCA_041752715.1 Hyphomonas sp. | reverse complement strand
CGCGACCGGCGCGGCTGTCGGCGCCAACACCCTCGCCTGGTTCATCCCCTGTCACCGGGCCCTTGCCGCTGACGGCCGGCTGCACAACTATCACTGGGGCGTCGCCCGCAAGCGCGCGATGCTGATCTACGAAGCTGTGCGTTCCGCCTGACCTGGCCGCTGCCGCAGTGGCAGGGAGTCGTCACGCGGCAGGCGATATCCATCCCGCACGTGCATCCTTTGTTGCCAGACACGGGTCAGTCCAAACGCCCGACACCCCTGTTTTCAGCCGCTACGGCGCCCGCCACCCGCCTCCGCTGATCTGAGACTCGAACCAAATTAATGTCTGAGATATCTTGAGATATCTGTTGACCGTCCGAATTATGCCGGCTAGATATCGTTTACGGCGAGATTTTAGAAAGTTTCGTCAAACGAGGAGCCCGCAATGTATAACCCGTACCGTTATTCCAAGCGCAACTCATCAAACAGCGACGCGGGCAGCAAAGCCCCGGTGTCTTGTCCGCGCAAGAACGCCGCGCCGTCGAAGCAGCGCCCAATCATTGGAAACCAGAGCTCGTACGCAGTCCTGCGGCTGATCGTCGACCTGCTCGAGATCGTGAGCGGCCTGTTTTTCTGATCCCTCGACGATGGCAGGAAGCTCGCGGGCAAGATAAGGGCGTCGATATCTTCTTGCTGTCTCTTTATATCAAAACCCGGACTATCGGACATTGACATCCATATCGCGCGATACTAATCTCTATGGCTGGGCGTGCCCAAGTTAGATAAAAGCAGAAAATTGAGAGATCGAAATGCCAAACCGGAGAACGACGCATAACTTTGGCGAGGCCCTTCGCGCGTGGCGCGAAAGCCAGGGAAAGTCGTCTATCGAGGCGGCCTTGCTTCTATATCCTGACGACGAGGATCTGGACGGGGTGTCGAACCCTGACGATATCGCGCCCGGCGACCGCGCAAAATTTCAACGCAGGATAAGTTATCTCGAGACGGGCAGAACGGCGCTATCAGATGCGCAGATCCAGATCCTCCTCAAGCAGGACGGCTTCGAAATCCATCTTGAACAAACGCGAATGAAGACATCGCAAGGCGGCGAACAGGCGACAGCCAACGCATTGGTTCTGAATGCCGCGAATTTCGCCGACAGTCAGCAGGCTTTTCTCGCGGCCGCAAACAACGAATACGATTTTTGGTTCATCAATGCCCACCAAGTGCCGATGTTTCATGAAGCGGGCAATCTGCTCAAAACATGGATTGAGAATCTGGAAGCCGGCATCTCGTACCATCTGTTATGGGATTTTTCGTCAGCCGACTTCACGCCAGAGGTTGGCGAAATGTGGGACAAACAGCGTGACATCATAGAAGCGGACATTATCGGGCAGATAAAACGCCCCAGAACGGACGCCCAGATCCATATCTTTGGCTTCCGCAATTCCCGACTTGACGGAAAATCTGACGACGTAAACGAACTTGTCGAAAAACTGGGTGAGTGGAAAACGTTCGCAGAAAGGACGTGCCCGAACAAATGCCTCCGCGTCCATGATATCATCGACCTCACCGATACGGGCGATCCAGATGACCCCAAGACAGATCTGAGGCACATGATCCGCCAGTACAGCTATGCCGCTGGCGCGACACTGGCCTATATCGACAGGCGCACACCCGAGGAGCGAGGCGGCGCTCGCGAGCATGCCCCGGTCATCCATTTGGAATGTGTCGACTCAATGGAACCTTTTCAGGCCTCCAGGCGGAAAACGGGTGCGCCAACCCGAATTCATGTGTTCCTGGACAAGCCGCACACCGTGATTCTTCCGAAATATATCCGGAAGCTTCAGGAATGGATCGCGGCCAGAGACGCAGCAGAATTAAAGGTGCCAGCCGCGACCGTGGCTTCCTGATCACTCCCAGTTCAAGGATACGGGTCCAATGAAAGGACAAATCATGCCGATCAGATTACTCATCGGAGCAGCACTCCTGTTTGCTGTGGCCGCCTGTTCTCCCGCCCGCACCACCCCTGACCCCGAAACACCGCCCTCGGCAAACGTGGAGCGGGTCCAGGCAAAAATTGGCTATATTCCGATTGCGGATCATATGTTGCTTGGCTTTTCGGACATCCGTGAAGGCGACACGCTGAAGACTGTGGACATCGAGCCCGTCAGACTGCCAAACTATCCGACGATGACCGAGGCGCTCCGCTCCGGGAGCATCGACGGGGCGTTTATTCTTGCGCCACTGGCTTTTCAGGTCCGGCTGAGTGGTTCGCCAGTCAAACTCGTCCTTCTCGGCCACCGTGACGGCAGCGGACTTGTCGTGAGCAAGGCACAAGGCATCAAGGATGTGTCGGCGCTCGCAACCAAGACCGTCGCGATCCCGCATCGCTTTTCGACCAACAATTTCCTTCTGCACATGTATACCAACGATGGCGGCCTGACTGGCGACCGGGAGGTTAAGACGATTGAAACGGCCCCGCCCGAAATGTTCTCAGCGCTCGGAGTGCGCAGTATCGATGCCTATATCACGGCCGAGCCCTTTCTTTCGGAAGCCGAGGCAGCGGGCATCGGCGAAGTGCTCGTCTTCACAAGCCAGATTTGGGAACAGCATCCCGACTGCGTTCTCGTCCTGCGGGAAGATTTCATTGCAGCAAATCCAGAGGCGGTCCAGGAGCTCGTTTCAAGTCTCGTCCGGTCCGCTGAATTCGTTGAAGCCGATCGCGCAGGGGCAGTGCCAATCGCATCGGAATTCCTCGGAAAATCGACCGACATCATGGCGAACGCGTTGACCGATCGCCGGCGGGTGACATTCAACAGACTTGTTCCTGTGATTTCGGAACTTGACCGCATGCAGGACTACATGGCCGACAACATGGGCCTTTTCCCGGAGAAAGTCGTGATGTCCGAGATGGTCGATGCGAGCTATGCTGAGATTGCTTACAAGGCGATCGGTGTGGATGGCGGAACCGTCGGCGAGTGAGGCTGACGATACGCAAGCGAAAGCCTCTCAGATGAAGCGATTGGCCGGGATACTCCTTCCCACTTTGCCGATACTGATTCTGCTTGCAGTTTGGTATTGCGCCGTGCGGTTTGGGTGGGTCGCGGCCTTCTTGCTGCCCTCGCCGGTCGCAGTGTTCTCCAGCCTCCTGATCATGATCATGGATGGCTCGCTCTGGATGCATGCATCGGCCAGCCTCGTCCGGGTCGGCATCGGCTTTTCGCTCGCGACCCTGACGGCGATCCCGATTGGCCTGTTGCTCGGGCAATTTGCAATCGCCGGCAGGGCGTTCGGCCCGCTGGTTGAGTTGATGCGCACGATCTCTCCGATTTCCTGGATACCGCTCGCCATCCTCTGGTTTGGCATTGGCGACAATCCTGCGATCTTTATCCTCTTTATGGCATCGGTCTTTCCGCTGATCATCTCCACGCGTAACGCCGTCGTGCAGACAGATCCAATCCTTTTGCGGGTCGCAGCCAACATGGGGGCCTCCCCGCTTCAAACCATCCTCAACGTCACACTTCCGGCGTCGATTCCCTACATCTTCGTCGGCATGCGGATCAGTCTCGGCATTTGCTGGGTGGTTGTCGTCGCCGCAGAAATGGCCGGTCTCCGGTCTGGTCTCGGATATCTCATTCTTGATGGCCGGAATCTGCTGCGGTCCGACATCGTGATTGCCGGCATGATCGCAATCGGCCTGATCGGCCTTGTACTCGATCTCGCGATGACGATCGCCGCACGCCAACTCGCCCGATATGGCTACCTGAAGGTGACCTGAATGTCTGACATGATCACCTTGAAGGACGTGCAAAAGGCGTTCGGCGACCAAAGTCGATCAAATGTCATCGACATCGGCGAATTGACCGTCAGAAAGGGGGAGTTTCTTTGTGTCGTCGGTCAGAGCGGCTGCGGGAAATCGACCCTGCTCAACCTGATCGCGGGATTTCTGCGGCCGGATTCGGGCGTCATCACACTTGCGGGGTCTCGCGTTGAAGGGCCATCTGCGGATTGCATTCAGATGTTTCAGGAATATGGCCTCCTGCCATGGCGGACGGTCGAGCAGAACATCGGGTTCGGACTCGAGATCATGAAAACCGAGCACGCCCAACGCGTCGAAAAAGTACGGCAACTGATCAATCTGGTTGGGTTGACAGGGTCCGAAAAACTGAGGCCGAATGAGCTTTCGGGCGGCATGCGACAGCGCGTGGCCCTTGCGCGGGCACTCGCGGTTGAGCCCAAGGTGCTCTTGATGGACGAGCCGTTCGGAGCCCTCGATTCACTCACACGCTTGAACCTGCAAATCGAAATCGAACGGATCTGGGCGATGACGGGCAAGACGATCGTCTGGGTCACGCACAGTATCGACGAAGCGATCAGTCTTGGTGACCGGGTGATCGTTCTCAGCGGCCAGCCCGGCAAGATCGTTGCGACGTTTGAGGTCGATCTGCCGCGACCGCGCATCGTGGCGGATCAACGCGCCGTGGACCTGAAGATGGCGATTCTCGACGTCTTCGGCATCCATGCGATCAATCAGCCAGCCCTCCTCAAGACGGCGAACTGATTTAACCGAAGCGTCGTCGCCTGCCACCGGCCCCTTGCCGCCGATGGAAGGTTGCATAAGTATCCAGATGGTGTCGTGCAAAACTCTGCGATGCTGGTTTATTGATGCGCACACACTGGCTTACCACGCGCCAGCCTTGCGCCAATTGGAGGTCTCGCGGCATCATGTGGGCCCTAGCACTTCTCTCCCTTGGGCTTGTCATCTGGGGCGGTTTCCTTGCCTGGCGCTGGAAGATGGCGCGTGATTTTGCACCGGAACTTTTTGCATCGCGAAAGGCGACGGGCGAGGTGCCCGATGATGTCAGCGAAGCGGAGTTCGTCGATCTCTACCTGCGCGGCGAAGGGCCACGCGCTGGCACCTACCTCTTTGCCTGCGCCACATTCATCCTGGTGACGATTGCGCCGGTATCTGCAATCTTCAACGGCGTCTGGACAGCGATGTGGCGCGCAGCGGGTGCGCCGCCGGTGTTTGAATTGGGCACGCTGGTCCACACATTCGGCTTCTTCGTCTTCATGATGTTGCTGATGATCGGCGTGCTGGCCTTTGCGCTCCGGCGTTACTATGCGCTGATGCCGCCGGGCCTGAAGCAGATCCTGCGCAACCTGAAGGAAACACCATGACCGGCCCGCAATTCCTGCACACGATGGTGCGTGTCGGCGATCTCGGCGCAGCGCTGCGTTTCTATTGCGACGGGCTTGGCCTCACCGAGATCAGCCGGTTCGATAACGAAGCCGGCCGTTTCACGCTGGTCTTCCTCGCCTCGCCCGCCGATATCGCGCGGATGGGCGGCGTGCCGCCGGGCAAACGGCCGACCGAGATGGACATCCCGATGGTCGAGCTGACCCATAACTGGGACGAGGCTGACTATGCCGGCGGGCGCAATTTCGGGCATCTCGCCTACCAGGTCGATGACATCTACGCCGCCACCCAGCGCTTTGCCGACCTCGGCGTCACGATCAGCCGCCCGCCCCGTGATGGCCGCATGACCTTCATCCGCTCGCCGGACGGAATCTCGGTCGAACTGCTCCAGAAGGGTGCCGCCCTCGCCCCACAGGAGCCATGGGCAAGCGCGCCGAATGTCGGGGCGTGGTAGGCGCGTTCAGACCGCGTCGCCGATATTCTTCAGGCCGACCTTCATGTCCAGCGCGGTATAGACATGCTCACCATCGACGAACACCTTGCCATCGGCAATCGCGAGGTTGAGCTTGCCGCGGCGCACGCGCTTGATGTCGATTTCGTAGCGCACCAGTTTCTTGTCCGGCGTGATCTCGCCCGTGAACTTGACCTCGCCGACGCCGAGCGCCCGGCCCTTGCCGGGGCTGCCTGACCAGCCAAGCCAATAACCCACCGCCTGCCACATCGCATCAAGGCCGAGGCAGCCCGGCATCACCGGATCGCCCGGAAAGTGGCAGGCGAAAAACCAGAGGTCCGGACGGATATCGAGTTCGCCGATGACATGGCCCTTGCCGAAAGCGCCGCCATCGAGACTGATCTCGGGAATCCGGTCCATCATCAGCATCGGCGGGGTCGGCAGCTGGGCATTGCCGCGCCCAAAATAGGCGCCCTTGCCCGACTCAAGCAGGTCTTCGCGCGAGTACGCGGATTTTGGGGTGTGGAAATCGTGAGGTCCGGACATCAACAAGCTGCTCCAACAGTATGGCACTGGCCGCTTTACGAGCCCGCCCCGCCTGGCTTGTCAACTCTCCGGGGCTAGAGACCGTCTCGCTCGGGCGGCAGAACGCCCCAGAGCCGGTCGCGTGCGACCCATCCCCGATAGGCGCCGGCGCGCACGTTGCAGAAGTCGAGCTCACACGGGCCGAGGCGCATGACTGCGCCCGCCTCAACCATCGCCAAAGGCGCGGCAGCCGGATCTGCTGCCTCAAGGAGCTCGACATCCTGAGTCGGGATCGCCATGGCGGCTGCGCTCAGTTGGCTCTTGTGCATCCAGACCTCATCGCCTGCCGGATCGCGGACACGCCGCCAGTCGCCACTTTCCTTAACGACAAGAACCGGCAGGCCCTGCCGCGCGTATTCCCAAGCCACAGGCGAGTCGAGGCTTGGTCCAACCCGGCCATGCACCGCAGCATGACGCAAGGACACGAACCGGGGCACGGGTTCGCCCGAGAAGGGACTGACCCGGACAGGCTCTAGCGTTTGCGCGGCAGCAGCCGCCCCGGCAATCACCGTGAAGGCGAGAAGGGTTGCCCACTTCATGTGCAAGACGTCCCTTTTGTTGAAGAGCCTGACCGTCGCATGATGACGTGAATCTCACGTAAAACAGGAATGATTGGCGTTCGGGCAAGGCTCTGCTAAGTCGGATTGCCGACAGGAGCACGCGCAACACCAATGCCGACTAGCAAATTAAAAGTCATCGTCACACGCAAACTGCCAAGCGCCGTCGAATTGCGCCTCAAAGAACTGTTCGATGCCGTGCTGAACGAGGACGACCACGCCTTCACAACCGAAGAACTGATCGAGGCTCTGCAAACCGCTGACGTGCTGGTGCCAACCGTGACCGACCGGATCGATGGGCGCGCACTCGCCCGGGCTTCCGACAAGCTGCGCCTGATCGCGCAGTTCGGCGCGGGTGTGGATAATATCGACATCGCCTCCGCTGTGCAGCGCGGCATCACGGTCACCAACACACCGGGCGTGCTGACAGATGACACGGCCGATGTCGCCATGGCCTTGATCCTTGCCGTACCCCGCCGACTGCATGAAGGCGTGCAAGTGATGGAATCCGGAAAGTTCGATGGCTGGACACCGACCTGGATGATGGGGCGGCGCCTTGCCGGCAAGCGTCTCGGTATCATCGGTATGGGCCGGATCGGACAAGCGGTCGCAAGGCGCGCCAAGGCGTTCGGCCTGCAAATCCACTACCACAATCGCAAGCCGGTTGGCCCGCGCATGGAAGAGGCGCTTGAAGCCACCTATTGGGACAACCTCGACCAGATGCTGGCGCGCATGGACATCGTGTCGGTCAATTGTCCGCACACGCCATCGACCTTCCACCTGATCAACACGCGTCGCCTCGCGCTGATGAAACCGGATGCCTTCATCGTCAACACGGCCCGCGGCGAAGTGATCGACGAGGCGGCCCTTGCGCGTGCGATCCGGGCGGGCAAGCTCGCTGGCGCAGGGCTCGATGTCTTCGAGCGTGAACCCTCCGTGAACCCCGAACTCCTCGGCCTGCCGAATGTCCTGCTGCTGCCGCACATGGGCTCGTCAACGGTCGAAGGACGCACCGAGATGGGCGAAAAGGTGATCATCAACATCAAGACCTTTGCGGATGGCCACCGGCCGCCTGACCGCGTGATACCGGCCATTCTCTGAGGCAACCCAAAGCCGGTTTAACCGCTATTCTACCGGTTCGAGCACGCGCTCTGCGATCACCCGATCGGTGATGAAAGCCCGCAGGTCATTGAGCGAGACTTCAGGAATCTCTTCCTGCGGCAGGTGACCAACGCCCTGATAGATCTTCAGGTCTGCGCCCCGAATCGCCTCGCTGAATTTGACGCCATGCGCGACCGGGATCACCCGGTCCTCCTCGCCGTGCATGACGAGGGTTGGCGCAGTGATTGCGGCGAGGCGCTCTTGTGTTGCCGGCACGCGGCCCTCCCCGCTCGACAAGACCGCCATCGCCTCCCTGTGGCAAGGCGCGCGGGACAGGGCAGAATAGCGATCGACCATCTCATCCGTCACCAAGGCCGGATCGGCAAAACTGTCGCGCAGCCCGGACCGGATCAGCGCCGACAGATCAAGCCCAGCCATCACCTGCCGAGTCAGCTTGTAGTCCAGCAAGCGAAAGGCCAGCGGCCGGGCCTGCGCCTGTTCGCCCTCGGGCGGCCAGCCGGCTGCGTCGATAAGCACCAGCCCCGAGACCCGTTCGGGATAGGTCAATGCATAATTCCAGGCGGCGCCACCGCCCATCGAGTTGCCTGCAAGCACAAACCGGTCGACGTCGAGCGCGCGCGTGACGCGGTCGATGGTTTCGACAAACTGCGTTGTGCCAATCGCGTCATTATCGATGCAGCCTGACAGGCCATGCCCCGGCAGATCGAGGGTGATCACCCGGTAATCTTTCTTGAGGCCATCGACCCACGGCTCCCATGTGTGCAGCGAAGCCGAAAAGCCATGAACGAGCACAATAACGGGCGCATCGCGCGGGCCGGCATCGCGAAAATGGATCCGGACTTCGCCGCCAAGATCGAGGAAGCGGCTACCCGAACTGGTATAAATCGAATCGAGCTGCTCGAACGGAATATCGCTGCGCCGAAGGGCCAGCCAGCCCGCAGCCAGAATGATGGAAAGCGTCGCAATGATCGTCAGGAGGATGCGAAACATCGGCGTGAATTTCTTTCTGTCCGGGGCGCTCGTCCGCGCAATAAGCTGCGGCGAAGGCGTGCTGTCAAACACTGTCTTCAGGTCGAACACAGTTCGCACGCCGGATCGCGCCGCAGCGCAACCGTGCGTGGGACAAGCGTCAATCCATCGATCAGCAGCACCCGTCCGATCAGCGGCGTGCCCGCGCCGGTGATCAGTTTGACCGCTTCAAGCGCCATCGTCGCACCGACAATGCCGGTGATCGCGCCAACCACACCCACCTCATCGCAGGCTTCTGCCGCAGGCGGCGCCTCGGGCACCCAGCACTTGTAGCAAGGCGCATCGGGTTGCACCCCTGACGCAAAGGTCGAGACCTGCCCGGTCCAGCCGGAGGCTGCCCCTTCGATCAGTACACGGCCCGTCCGGTGCGCAAGCCGGTTGAGTGCAAATCGCGTATCGAAATTGTCGCTGGCATCGACCAGGAGGCTGCCGCCTGGCAGGTCGCCGTCAACGAAACGCCGGACGACGAAACGAACCGACACGGCGCCGCCTATCCGTTCAATCCGCCGGGCGAGAACCTCCGCTTTCAACGCGCCAACGTCCGCTTCGTCAAACTGCACCTGCCGCTGCAGATTCGACCGTTCCACGCGGTCATCGTCCCAGATCTCGACCGCGCCAACTCCTGCCGCCGCAAGATAGAGCGCACACGGACCACCGAGCGCGCCTGCGCCGATGATCGACACCGATGCGGCCCGCAGGCGCTGCACGCCTGCCCCACCGATCTCTTTCAGCAAGATGTGCCGCCGATGGCGATCAAGCTCGTCCGGTGACAGGGTCATCGCCGCGCCCTCAGCGCTGTCGACGTCGCCGCATGCTCGCGCGCCCTCAAATAGACCCATGCCGGTGGGGAAAGGCGATCTAGCCGTCCGGCCATTTCTTCCTGTACGTGGAACCGCGCGAACTTGCGGGCAAAGCCGGAGGCTTTTGACAGGCGGCTACCCGGCCGGGCCACAATGGCAATCGGCACCTCACGGGCAATCTCCCGCCACGCCTTCCAGCGGTGAAAGCCCGAAACATTGTCGCCCCCCATCAACCACACGAAACGCGCAAGCGGCGCACGCGCCTTCAGGGCACGGATCGTCTCAATGGAGTAGGTGCGGCCGAGAACCCGTTCGATATCGCTGACGTGGTGGCGATGGCGCCCCGCGACAGCGCGCGCCGAGGCAAGCCGCGCATCAAAGTCACCATGTTCGGCCTTGAGCGGGTTCCCGCGCGCCACGATCCACCAGACCGCGTCAAGCCGCAGCCGCCGCATCGCCGTCTCAGCGACATGCAGGTGGCCCTCATGCGCCGGGTTGAAGCTGCCACCCAGGAGGCCGATAGCGAGACCGTTTGCCGGGCCCGGCAGGATCACGCGCCTCAAGGACGAACCTGCCCTGTCCCGCGCACGAGGTATTTGTAGGTCGTCAGCTGGTCGGCACCGACGGGGCCGCGCGCATGGATGCGCCCGGTGGCGATGCCGATCTCCGCGCCCATCCCGAACTCGCCTCCGTCCGCGAACTGGGTCGAGGCGTTGCGCATCAGGATCGCGCTATCGAGCCGCGCAAAGAACCGCGCCGCCGTCGCGTCGTCCTCGGTCAGGATGCAGTCGGTGTGGTTCGACCCGTAGCGCCGGATATGGGCGATCGCCCCGTCCACGCCCTCCACGAGCCGCGCCGCGATGACCATGTCGAGGTATTCCCGGCCCCAGTCGTCCTCGCCCGCCGGAACCACGCCCGGCAGCCCCACAAGACTGTCGTCGCCCCTCACCTCGACCCCGGCCGCGATCAGGTCGTCGATGAAGGGCGCGCCTTCCGCCTCGAAGAAGGCGCGGTCGATCAGCAGACACTCCGCCGCCCCGCAGACGCCCGTCCGCCGGGTCTTGGCGTTGAGGATCACCCGCCGGGCCTTGGCCATGTCCGCCGCCCGATCGACGTAGACATGCACGATCCCCTCCAGATGGGCGAAGACCGGCACCCGCGCCTCGGCCTGCACCCGCCCGACCAGCCCCTTGCCGCCGCGCGGCACGATCACGTCGATGAAGCCGGTCATGGTCAGCATCTCGCCCACGGCCGCCCGGTCGGCGGTCGGAACGAACTGGATCGCGGTTTCG
>JBGSVY010000178.1:0-25025 GCA_041752715.1 Hyphomonas sp. | reverse complement strand
AGTGGTCCGCTCCTCATCCGTGAGGGTGATCGCGCTCGCTGATGTCTGCCGTGCCATAAGCCGCTCCGAATCATTGCTAAGAACAACACGAATCAGATCCGCGCTAAAGTGGCTAGTAATTTTTGAGACGGGACACTAGCTCCTGGCTGTCACATGTCAGCGAGCATTCGTTTGCACCATAACGAAGAAATGATAGCGCTATCAACAAAAATGTTTTGCATGGCGGGGGAGCTGGGCTGATGCGGTTTCTAAAATCAATGTTTCTCATTGCGGCGCTTCTTGCGAACGGGCACCTCCGGGCGCACGCGGAGCCACCCGATTTTGCACCGCGATTTGCAGACCACATGGTCCTTCAACACAGCGCGCCTGTGCTGATCGAAGGCGTGGCTTCCCCCGGCGAAAGCGTTAGCCTGTCTCTTGGCAGTCAATCAGCCCGGGTGATCACCGGGCCTGACGGGAGATGGTCCGTAAGCCTCGACGGCCAATCCCCTGCCCGCCGCCTGACGCTCGCTGCGGCGACATCGCAAGGCGTCGCCCTGCGCCATGATATACTTTTAGGCGATGTTTTCCTTTGTTCGGGCCAATCGAACATGGCTTTTCCGGTTGAGACGGCGCTCAATCCTGGAACGGAGCTGAACGGCCCCTTCCCCTCCGAAATGCGGCTATTGAAAGTTCCGCAGCAGACCAGCGTCAAAACGCAGACGATGCTCGCGGCGGGATCGATCTGGCGGCCTGCCAATCATGATACGGTTAGCGACTTCTCCGCCATTTGCTATTTCTTTGGCCGTGACCACGCGGTTCGGACTGGCCTGCCTGTTGGCCTCATCGATTCGAGTTGGGGTGGCTCACGCATCGAAGCGTGGATCAGCTCCGGAGAGCTCGCAACCGATCCGGCACTTGCAGAAGCGCTGGACCTGTTGGCGCAATATTCCGCGAACCCCGCCGCTGCGCATGAGCGCTATGGCCGGTCTTGGGAAGGGTGGTGGACCGCCCAGGCGGCTGGTTATGCGCCTTGGCAAACCGGCCTTGCCGCTTCTCGTCCGGTGCCCGGAATTCTGCGAGACTGGAAAGACTTCGGCGACCCCGAACTCGATGAACATCTCGGGCTTGTCTGGTTCGAGCGCACATTCACTCTTGAAGCAGATGACGTTGCGGGCAGCGGCCTTCTGTCGCTTGGCGCCATGGATGAGATTGACGCTGTATGGGTCAACGGCGCATTCGCAGGTACAAGTTTTGGCTGGGGCACGCCGCGGACGTATTTCCTTCCCCAAGGCATGCTTAAAGCGGGGACCAACCGCATCGTCGTTGGCGTCCACAATTCCTGGGGCGCAGGTGGGATGACCGGTCCCGAGGACGCGCTCAGGCTTGTGCTTCACGAGCGCGGTGAAATACCGCTCAAAGGAAGCTGGACATACGAGATGGCTTCGTCGGCGTTCGGCACGCCCCCATTGCCACCCTGGCAGAGTATCTCCGGTCTGTCCGGCTTGCACAACGCCATGATTGCGCCGCTTGCCGGCCTGCGTCTTGCTGGCGCGCTCTGGTATCAGGGCGAGTCAAATGTGGGCGAACCTGAGCGGTACGAAAACCTCCTGGGCCATCTTGCCGCCGACCTGCGCCGCCAGTTCGGCGAGAACCTTCCATTAATCGTGTTTCAGCTGCCCGAGTTTGGCCCTTTGGCCTACGAAGCCGGCAAGTCAGATTGGTCGAGCCTGCGCGAAGCCCAGAGGCGTTTCGTGATGAGCGATGCAGCCTCTGGCCTCGTCGTCACCCTTGGCACTGGCGAACCAACGGATATTCATCCCCCCAACAAGCAGGAGCCTGCCCGCCGCGCGGGAGCCGTCTGGCCAGCCATCAACTCGGCCTCACCCGAACGTACTGGCCACAGTCCCCAAAATGCTGTCCGAACGGGCAACGCGATCACGATTGCCCTGCCGCAGACTCGCGAACGATTTGGGATCGCCGGGTCCGATGACCCCATCGGCTTCAGCGTTTGCATGACTGATGGCACTTGCCGGTTCACGAGACCGCGCCTCGCAGATCACTCGCTCATTTTCCCAAAAGAAGACAGGCAGGCTGTTCGCGTACGATATTGCTGGGGTGACACGCCCATCTGCAATCTGATGACGCCGGGCGGCGTTCCGGTCACACCATTTGAACTCAAATTGCCTTGAGACTGCAGTCTCGCGCATCCAGGCCAGTCCCGGGATTGAGACCAACGAGACCCGTCGGCTAACGGCCGGAGCAGTTGGCGCATGACGTCTCAGTGCAAAGCCCGATCCAAAATGCTAATGCACCGGCATGTTGCGGATATCTGAACTCAAACTCCCTCTGGACCACGCGCCCGAAGACTTGCCGGCGGCGATTACGCGGCGCCTCGGGGTCGAAGCTAACGATGTGCTCGGCTGGTCCATCTGGAAGCGGTCCCATGATGCGCGGCGAAAATCAGCCATCCAGAAGATCTATATTGTCGATGTCGATGTGCGAGACGAAACGGCTGTCCGACAGAGGCTGATGGGCGATCCCCATGTCCGCCCGACGCCAGACACAACTTACCTTCCCGTCGCCAGGCCGTCGCGGCCGAGCCGGCTGCGGCCGGTGATCATCGGCGCAGGGCCCTGCGGCCTGTTTGCGGCGCTGATCCTTGCCGAGTTGGGCCTCAGACCCATCATCCTCGACCGCGGCAAAGTCGTTCGGGAGAGAACGAAGGACACATGGGGACTTTGGCGTCGCAGCGAGTTGAATCCAGAATCGAACGTGCAATACGGCGAGGGAGGTGCTGGCACCTTTTCGGACGGCAAGCTCTACAGCCAGATCAAGGACCCACGATTTCTCGGCCGAAAGGTCTTGACCGAATTCGTCGCGGCGGGAGCTCCCCCTGAGATTCTCGAGGACGCCCACCCCCACATCGGCACGTTCCGGCTTGTCACAATGGTTGAGAGCTTGAGGGCAAAGATCGAAGCGCTCGGGGGCGAGTACAGGTTTCAGCAGAGGGTGTCCGATGTCGAACTGCAGCGCCGGGCAGACGGCGGCCACAATCTCCGGGGCCTGTTCCTGCACACCGGAGAATTCCTCGAAGCGGAGCACGTGATTCTGGCCGTCGGGCATTCGTCCCGCGACACCTTCCAGGCACTCTACGACCGGGGTGTCCATATAGAAGCCAAACCCTTCTCCATCGGCTTCCGGATCGAGCACCCGCAATCATGGATCGATCTTGCCATGTTCGGCAGCTGCGCAGGCCATCCCGATCTAGGTGCAGCGGCCTATTCCCTCTCTCACCACTGTAAAAATGGCCGCACCGCTTACAGCTTCTGCATGTGCCCCGGCGGCACGGTGGTTGCCGCAGCGTCGGAGCCGGGCCGGCTGGTCACAAATGGCATGAGCCAATACTCCCGTAACGAGCGCAACGCCAATGCGGGCTTCGTCGTGGGTATCTCTCCTGCAGATTACCCAAGCGATCATCCTCTTGCCGGAATCGACCTTCAGAGAGACATCGAAGCCCGCGCCTTCGCAGCAGGTGGGCGCGATTACTTTGCGCCCGGCCAGCGTGTCGGAGATTTTTTGGCCGGACGGACATCCACGACCCTTGGGCCGGTGACGCCAAGCTACCGACCGGGCGTGCGCCCAACAGATTTGGCGCCGCTGATGCCGGACGACGTTATTGAGGCCATGCGCGAGGCCCTCCCCGTCTTCGGCCGGAAAATCCCCCGATATGATGATCCGGATGCCCTTCTGACCGGTGTCGAAACCCGCACATCATCACCGATCCGGATCACGCGAGATGCTGATTTCCAGAGTTTGAACGTCCGCGGTCTTTTCCCGGCGGGCGAAGGCGCAGGCTATGCCGGCGGCATTTTATCAGCTGCAGTGGACGGTATCAAAGTCGCCGAGGCGCTCACCCGCGCACTGTCCCACGCGCCCGCCCACACATGATGACCGATCAGGAGTCATGGCGGTGCTGTCAGGCCAATGCGAACTCGTCTCCGTTATTCGCGCACGAGCAGGTGCTAGGCAACGAGAAGGTCGCGCCACTCGCGAAGCGCGGCGTCACGTAGCGATTTAAACCTGGCTCTCCCTTCAATGTTTCTCTGATGATTGAAATGATTGTGTACTGACGAGTGGGCTGAGGCGAATTTTTGCAGACTTCGCATTCGCCTGAAGCGCGACATCGCCCGCTCCCGTCGACGGAATGGATGGTGCGAATTTTCGGCACGATTGTTCAGATGCCTGCCCGTCTCGCGGCGACGCACATTGCCGATCTCCTTCATGGCCGCGCCATAAGAACGGAGTTTGTCTGTGACGATGACTTCAGGATTGCCGTACCGCTTCATTGCTTTCCGGAGGAATTTCAAGGCTGCAGCCTTGTCCAGCTTCTTCGTCACATAGGCTTCCAGAACCTCGCCTTCATGGTCGACTGCCCGCCACAAGTAGTGCGTTTCACCGCGGATTTTCACAAAGACTTCGTCCAGGTGCCAGCGCCACTGCGGCGCCTGACGCATCGCCTCTGACCTCCGCTTACGGATCTTATGTGCGAAATAGGTACCGAAGCGGTCGGCCCACTGCCTAACCGTTTCGTGGCAGATATCTATTCCACGCTCGTGAAGAAGGTCTTCGACGTTGCGAAGCGAGAGCGGAAATCTGATGTACATCATCACGCCAAACTGGATGATTTCGGGCGACGTCTTGAAATAGCGGAAAGGGTTCTTGCTCATTTTCAGAGGCTAAGCCGCTGAAATCCCCGCTTCAACCCCGGTTCCCCTGACATTGCCTCAGTACGCCAAGCTGGATGACCTCAGGCGAGGTCTTGAAGTACCGGAACGGGCTTTTGCTCATTTTCAAAGGCTAACCGCCCCGCTCGGCCGTCTCAAGGCCGGTTCCGCTGACATCACCATCACGAGAGCCTGAAAAATCTTACGCCAGCCGACGTCTATACCGGCCGGGGTCAGAGCATCCTACTGTAACGCAAAAAGATCAAAAGGAGGACGATGAAACTACTGCGCTTGCAGCACGCCAAAACTGCTGCTTAACTAGAACACAGATGCGCCAGACCCTCCTTAAGTCAGATCTGCTCGATCGGATCGAAGACGTGCTGACATCGCGCCGCTACGACTTCATCAACATCAGTCTTGGCCCCGACTATCCATTGGATGATGATGACATCAGCCCATGGACAGCACGACTCGACCAAATCCTGGCTTCTGGCGAAACAGTGGCCACAATTGCGTGCGGCAACAATGGCGAACGTGACCGGCCAACCGGACTTCACCGCGTCCAGCCCCCTTCTGACGGCGTGAACATGCTGGCCGTAGGAGCGAGCGACGGGTTTGGTCCCGGTTGGCAACGTGCGACTTACAGCGCCTGTGGTCCCGGCCGTAGCCCTGGCTACGTGAAACCAGATTTCCTAGCCTTTGGCGGCTCTCATGCCACCCCGTTCCTTGCGCTCAGCGCAGTTGCACCTCACGCCGCGTCTGGAACGATGGGAACGAGTTTCGCAGCACCAATTGCGATGCGAACTGGAGCCGGTGTTCGTGCTCAGTTTTCCGAGCCGCTTTGGGCACCGGCGGTCAAAGCCCTGCTGGTACATCACGCAAGCGGAGATGAAGCGAAGCGGACAGAAACTGGCTGGGGCTTCGTGTCTCACGGTCTCGGGGACCTCGTTCTTTGCGACGATTATGAAGCACATATCGTCTATCAGCGACAGATGCCGACCACAGGCGCTGTCCGCCTCTATCTGCCAGTGCCGGATGGCCTGACGGGGAATGTTGAGATCAAGGCCACTTTCAGCTTCTATTGTGAAGTCGATCCGGAGGACGCGATCAATTACACACGCGCTGGCCTGGATATCCAGTTCCGCCCTGACACCACGAAGATCCCAGCGCCCTATTACAAGGGAACAAAGCTGATCACGCCTACTGTAGCAGCGTCAGACTTATTCTTTTCGGCTAAGAATTTCTACGCTTCAGAGCATATGCAGCGCGACGATGCGCAGAAGTGGGAGACGACGCTTTCGCGTTCTAAGAGCAAGCGGGCGACCTCTCTCAATAAACCGGCATTCGATGTCAGCTATGTTGCTCGCGAACACGGGCATAGTGGAAGACGCTCAGCAAATATGAAGTTCGCGCTCGCACTAACAATTCGCAATCGCTCGGCAAAAGATCTCTATGATCGGGTGATCGTAAGCTCCGGCAACCGACTGCAGCCGATGCGGCCTCGCGCAGGCATTCAGGTGCCTATCCGATTGCCAAAGTGAAGCAATGCTGACGACCAAAGTGATTCAGTCCAAGAAAGCAATTTCTACGCCGCATACAAATGATTTGGGAGGAAGCTAGTGGGTAGGCAGCGCAACAAAAACGTGCGTCTTGCAGATTTTAATCCGCTCACTGACCAAATAGCGCTGGACTACTCCTAATTTCGGAGCATTGGTTGTGCATGCGGCGCTTGAGAAATGCGGCTCCGACCGCCCCGGGAAATTCGGGCTTCAGGTCGTGGAAGCAGGGATCTGCTTCCTCAAATCCTGAAGGAGATCATCATGCCCAGACGCAAACCCGCTGCTGCTTCCCTGCCGACTCTAACTGGTCCTAAATCGAACCAGCTCAGAACGTTGCTCTCCAGCCGTGCAGGTACAACGGTCGCCGACCTATCAGTAAGACTGGGTTGGCAGACCCACACCACGCGGGCCGCCCTTACCCGGCTCAAACAGGCCGGTATCACCATCGAGAAACTGGCAGCTACGGAAGGCACACGCCAGTCCCGCTATAGACTCGCTGAGAGCAAGAAATGAGCGCTGCTAGCCCGGTCCAAGTCACGACTCGTGCAGCGCTTGTGCAGGAGTATGAGGCACTCACTCGCTCCGGAGTACCCACCGGAATGAGCGGCGTCTTGCTCAGTGCCATCGTAGCTTACGAAACCCAGGCTGCCCGAAAGGGCGGCCTGCCGGTGCGCCTGCTCAAACAGCTCGAGGCGATTGCAGAGAACACACCGATTGCAACAGCGGCGCCGTCGCTCCGAACAGGATCACGGCTCGTTCGAGATTGGAACGGCGAGTCGCATATTGTCGATGTCGCGAAAGGCGGGTTCGTTTATCGCGGGCAGACTTACAAGTCCCTCTCCGCCATTGCGCGCGAGATCACCGGCGCGCGATGGTCTGGCCCGCGCTTCTTCGGCCTGAAGCCTGCAGCATGACCGAGCGTTCCTTTCCTGCGCGGCGCACGCTGCGGTGCGCCATCTACACCCGCAAATCGAGCGAAGAGGGTCTCGACCAGGCTTTCAACTCGCTCGATGCGCAGCGCGAGGCATGCGAGAGCTATATCGCCAGCCAGCGCCATGAAGGCTGGAAGCTGGTGCAGGCCCGCTATGACGATGGTGGCCTGTCCGGCGGCACGCTGGAACGCCCCGCCCTCCGACAACTCCTCGCTGACATCGATGCCGGGCGGATAGATCTGGTTGTCGTTTACAAGATCGACCGGCTCACCCGCTCGCTTGCCGACTTCGCCAAGCTGGTCGAACGGTTCGATGCCGTGAGTTGCTCATTCGTGTCGGTGACGCAGGCATTCAACACATCGACCAGCATGGGGCGTCTTACCCTCAACGTATTGCTCTCGTTTGCCCAGTTCGAACGGGAGGTCACCGCCGAACGGATCCGGGACAAGATCTCCGCCTCCAAGAAGAAGGGCTACTGGATGGGCGGGTTCACCCCACTGGGATACGCGGCGCATCCTGACCCGCAGACGCGCAGTCTCGTCATCCGGCCCGAGGAGGCGGAGATTGTCCGTGCCCTGTTCGAGCTTTACGATGAGCTTGGCTGCGCCCGCCTCGTCGAAGCGGAAGCTGCTAGGCGGGGTTACCGAACGAAGGTCCGTACCCAACGTGATGGCAAGACCACTGGCGGCCAGCCCCTCCGCTGCGGCCACATCCACTTCCTCCTGCGCAACCCGGTCTATGTCGGCCGCATCCGGCACAAGGCGGATATCCATGAGGGCTTGCATCCCCCGCTGATTGACTTGGAACTTTGGGAACGGGTCCAGGCGAAGCTGGAGAGCCGCCGAACCCGCGGCCGACGATCGAGCACCGGCGAAAAACCGTCCCTCGTCGGCAAGCTTCTGGACGAGACGGGCGACCGGCTGACGCCTAGCCATGCCAACAAGGGACTGCGCCGCTACCTCTATTATGTGTCGTCGAGACTGCTCCGCGCGCGGAACACGCAGACGGATGGTTGGCGCCTGCCGGCAAGGCCGCTCGAGCATCAGGTCGCCGCAGCCATCACGGCGCATCTGAACCGGATGGCCCCGCATCTGCTGCAAGCCCCCACTCCCACCTCGCTGGAACAGGTCCAGCCCCGCCTCGCGGACATCTCCTCCCCCTCCTCGGTCCTGGGGGTTCTGGAGTCCTGCCGCATCGCGCCAGACCGGCTGGAGTTGAGGATTTCATCAAAAGCGCTCGCCGAGGGGCTGGGGGTTGCTGCCGAAGATCTGGCGGCCAACCCCCTCACCTTCACGGAAACGTTCCAGGTGAGGCGGCGCGGTGTGGAGTCCCGCCTGGTGATCGGCGCCGGAACACCCCGGACCGACGAGAAGCTGATCCGCGCCATCGCCCTCGCGCATGCCTGGCTGAAGGAGGTGCGCAGCGGGGTTTCGATGACCGCCATCGCGAAACGCCATTGCTGCACACCGGCGTTCATTCGCCAGCGGATGCAGCTCGCGTTCCTCTCTCCTGCCATCACTAGGGACATCCTCGCCGGGCGGCAGCCGCCGGAGCTGACACTGACCGCCTTGGTGGCGAACAGATTTTCAAACGATTGGGATGTTCAGTGGGCGGAGCTTGGCTTCGCGGAGCGGGCCTGATCCCGTGCGATTTTTTCCCTGTTCCTGAAAACCAATTCCCTGATAGGGGCGGGTAAATTCCCTGTTCGTGTTTCAGGGAGTTTACCCCTATCGCCCTGAATAGACGCGGGTTTTTACGTGATCCCGCGGACTTTTCCCTGTTTTTTTACGAAAGTTCCCTGTTAATCGGCTTGGAACAGGGAAAACGGGCACAACCGAACTGTTGCAAACCGCGAACAGAGACGCGGCGCCGAAAAGCGCCGGAAAATTCGCTGATAGGGAAAACAGAGACACGAAGGGTGCGGAAAATGCGCCTGTTTGCGGGGTTTGTCGCGCGAAATCCTGAGTGGCTTGAATTTCGTCTTTAGGTGGCGGAGAGGAAGGGATTCGAACCCTCGATACGCGTAAACGTATACGCCCTTAGCAGGGGCGCGCCTTCGACCACTCGGCCACCTCTCCCGCGCGATCCACGCGGTCTAGTGAAACCCCGGACCGTTCGCAAGCAGAAATCCCCCTGCATCGGCACTGCCGCAGAGCGGTGCGGTTCACGCGCAAGCGGCCTCGGCCGGTGTGTTCCAGCAACTTTTCGAGCTCTTGATGGACTGATCGAGGCAGGCAACTCCGGCGCACCGTTTCCGGCAGAAAGATTGCATTAACACGTCCGATCGGTCCCTGTTGGCTTGGCGCCGCCCCATGGGGCCGATAAGAGACAAACCGATGACCCTTCCTGTTCAACCCGGCCCGATGCAGGCCCCAACCAGCCCCGCTGAAAGCAGCCGTGCTGACGACCGGACCGGTGAGCAGGTTCACCAAAACGGGCGGTCCCTTCCCGCGATCCTCACAATCTGTATCCCGACCTATCGGCATGCCGCCACCCGGCTGATCCGGGACCTGGCAGCGCTTCGCGGCGCGAGCGGCGTCGCGCTGGTTATCTATGATGACGGGTCCGGCGATCAGGCGCTGAACGAGGCGCACGCCAAGGCAATCGAGCACTTTCCCGGAGCCGCCCGGCTGGTCATGGCGCCGGTTAACCTCGGCCGCAGCGGTGCCCGCAATCGTCTTGTCGCCCTCGCAGAGACAGATTGGGTTCTGCTGCTCGATGCCGACATGCTGCCAGACGATGACCTTTTCCTGTCCCGGTACCTGTCCGCAATCGCCGAGGCTGAAGGACCAGAGCTTGTCTCTGGCGGCTTCTCTCTCAAACATGTCAGGCCAGCGGTAGACCAGAGGCTGCACGCTGCTCAGGCACGCCAATCAGACTGCCTGCCGGCCGAGATGCGTAACCGGGCGCCCGGACGTTACGTATTCACATCGAACATCCTCGTTCATCGCAGCATCTTCGAGACAGTGCCCTTCGACGAAGACTTTACAGGGTGGGGCTGGGAAGATGTGGACTGGGGCTTGCGCGTTGCTGCCGCTTTCTGGGTCCGGCACATTGACAATACCGCAACGCACCTGGGGCTGGAACCGGACCACCGCCTTCTCGCGAAGTTTGGTACATCGGGTCACAATTTCGCGCGTCTTGCTGCGAAACATCCTGCGCAGGCCCAGTCGATGCCGCTCATGCGCGCAGCGCAGCGCGTCAAGGGGATACCCCTCTTGCAGCCCGTGGCGCGTGCCTTGGCTGCATCGCGCTTCCTGCCAGATCGCGTCAGGGTGCTGTCGCTCAAACTTTACCGGGCGGCCGCCTATTCGCATTATGTCGCGCGCAAATGAGTGAACAACCTTCAACTGCGGCGTACTCGCCGGCAAGGTCGATCAGCGCCAAGCTGCAGCGGCGCCTCATCCAGTGGAAAGCCGTGGCGCCGCTTGCAAGTTCACCGGCATCGAGCCTCGTTTCGTTCACCTTTGACGACTTTCCAAAATCTGCCGCTGACACCGGCGCCGATATCCTCGAAGCGGTTGGTGCACGGGGCACCTACTACGCCTGCTCACGCTTTTCGGGTCAGTCGAACATCGTCGGCGATCTGTTTGACGAGCGGGATATTGCGGCCCTCGCAAAGGCTGGTCACGAGATCGGTAGCCATACACGCGGCCACATTGATTGTGCGCAGACGCCCGTCGAAATCGCGCTTGCCGATATTGAAAATGGTGACGCCGACCTCGCAGCGATGGGCGGTCCTGCCCCGATCACACAGTTCGCCTACCCCTTTGGCGAGACACGGCTCGCGCTGAAGAGAGCGCTTAAAGGACGTTATCGCGGCGCACGAGGTGTTCTATTCGGTATGAACCAGCGCGGCTCGGACGCGCTCCAATTGCGAGCGATTGAGATCGACGCCGATTCATCGTCCCACGCGCGCGCGATGAACGCGATCGACTATGCCGCGCGCAAGCCTGTCTGGCTTGTCTTCTTCACTCACGATGTTCGCGCATCCGCATCGCCCTTCGGTGTGACGCCCTCCACACTGAAGCAAATATCGATCGCCGTGCGAGACGCGGGCCTCCCAATGGCCACGATGAGCGGCGCGATGGATGTCTTGGGAGCGGCCGACAGTTGACCGCGCCCGTTTGTGTCATCATCCCAACTTTCCGCCGCCCGGAAAGCCTGGCCCGAGCTGTCCAGTCGGTTTTCGCCCAGACAGGTTGCCCGCCATTCCAACTGGTCGTCGCCGATAATGATCCGGACGGCAGCGCCGATGAAATCATGCGGCAATTGTTTCGTGAGGCGCCGGAGACAATTTCCTGCCTGTATCTGCACGTTCCCGAACCCGGTGTGGCAAACGTGCGAAACGCCGCCCTCGCCGCGACCGGCTCAACACTGATCGCCTTTCTTGATGACGATCAGTCGGCCCCCGCCAACTGGCTGGCAGCTCTGCTCGCGTGCTCACGCGACTACCCGGCTGCGGTGATCTTTGGACCGGTCAACGCCGTCCTGCCTAAAGGCGACCACCCGCATGCAGCCTATCTGACCGACTTCTTCAGCAGACGCTTCGAACAGAAAACCGGCTTCAGCGCGAAATCGTTTGGGTGCGGAAATTCCTTGCTCAACCTCAGCCTTGTTCCAGCTGAGAGGCCCGTTTTTGACATGCGAACGAATGAAACCGGCGGCGAGGATGACCTCCTCTTCGGACGGATACGCGCCGCAAATGGCAGGTTTGCGTGGTGCGCCGAAGCTCCGGTTTTCGAGCATGTCCTCACTGAACGTGCAACGCTCGCCTACACGCTGAGGCGCGCCATGGCTTATGGGCAGGGACCGATCACGCTGGCACGCCGCTCGAACCCGCCGAACTGGCCGCTTGTCGCGGGCTGGATGATCGTGGGCGCCTACAAGGTGGTCGTGAACGCCATCCTGTACGGTGCAGGCTGGCTGTCGCGCCGCCCAGATCGGGCGCACCATCTCGACCGCGCCGCGCGAGGATTCGGCAAGCTGATCTGGTGGAGATTGTTCCGCTTCTACGGCGCAGCGCGTCTCTAGTTCGCTGCCTCAAAACGGTCTGCGACGCGCGCATCTGCCCGAAGGCGGTTCATCACGACGCCAATCACTTTGCCTCCGTGCGATTCAATTTCCAGCCGGAGCGCTGAAAGATCCTCTGCGGACGTCACATCAGCTTGCACAACAAGGACCACACCGTCCATCTGGCTTGCCATGACCAGCCCTGCATTGGACTGCGCGAGAGCCGGTGCATCGACGATGATCCAATCTGACATCGCCTTCAGCGCGTCCCACCATCCCTGAGCTGTGCGTAGCTGCACCTTCCGGCCTTCACCGAGCCGTTCTCCACGAAACCGTGTAACCAGAAGGCGCGAACCGTCGATGTTATGCACGGTTAGCAGTTTGCGAAGCGAGGGTTCGGCTTCAGCTCCGGGAACGACGTAGAATTGATCGGCTTGCAACGACGCGTCGAGCGCCCGTCCGGGGCGGCCAAGACCTCTTGCAAACCCCGCATCGAAGCCAGCAAATGCGCCGTTCCTCAGAAGATCAAGATCAACAAGCCAGGTTGCACGCGGCGCCCGGTCCGCGACCATCAACGCGACTGAGGCCGCAATGCTGCTTGTGCCTTCGCCACCGCGGGCTGCGATAAACATCACCGACCGGGCACGATGCGCGGATGTCAGCCGGGCGAGCGATCGCAAGAGGCTTTCAAGATCGTTGCGCAAGTCGAGCATGGCGATGTGCATATCCAGAATACCCGCACCAAATAGGCGGGCGAAGTTAACGACGGCTTTCGCCTACCGCGCCGGTACCTTGGCCATGACTGGCAAACCCAGCGTCCGCTCGATTGACGCCGGCGTGGCAAAACCCGGTCGCGTCAGCGCGCGCACCAGCCCCGCAAACAGAGCGGTCAATCCGGAGAAAAAAAGGGCTAGCACTGCAACCGGCAACTTCAGACTCTCGCCTCGATAAGGTGCAGTCGCAGGTTCGAGCAAGCGAATCGTGTTCATGCTCTGTTGAGACAGTTCGGCCCGGGCCCGGGCTTCGACCTCGCGCTCGGCGAACGCTCTGACAGACTGTTCCGCAACATCTCTTCGGCGAATCAATTCCTGCAACCCCGGCTCGACTTCCGTGAGGTGGCGTTGACGGGCTTCGAAATCTGCAATCTGCTTTCGCAATTCGACCTGTTGATCTCGAAGCGACTGCGCCTCGGCCGCCAGTGAAGCAAGTGACGCCTCGATCTGCTGGTAAAGCGGATTGGGTCCGCGTCGCACTGTGCCTGCAACATCAGGCCGGGACGCGAGATACGCCTCCGCCTGTGCGATGCGCTTATCGATTTCGCGAATTACACGCGAATCAGGTTTGTAACGAGACAGTTTCTCTTCGCGCTCAAGCCTGAGACTGAGGAGCGACTGCTCGGAGGTGTCCTCGACATAGATATCCTGCTGCGGCTCAATCGCTGCAATCTGGCGCCGGTACGACGCGGCTTCGCCTTCGACTTGCCGGATGCGCGATTCGGTCTGCAGCAGGGAATTGCTGGCCGTCTGATAGAGTTCCCGCAGCGTTTGGCGCTCAGCGTCGAGATTAGTCAGGCCATTGGCGACAAGATAGGCGCGGATCTCGGCATCTGTCGCCGAAAGGTCGCGTTCGAAACTTTCCCGCTGGGATTTGAAGTTTGATGCTCTCCCGTCAGCAAAGACGCCGGCTCGGTATGTGATGAAGGCTGACGTCAGAGCGTTGAGGATATCGGCCGACAGCGCAGCGTCCTGATGCGCAAAACGGGCAACAATAACGGGGTTTTTCGGAGCTGACCCGACGCTGAAATCGCCCATCAGGGCCGCCAACGCCTGACGTTCGCATTCTAATGGCGCACATGCGGCAGCGATCTCGGGATAGGCGCGCGCGATTGTTACGTCTTCCAGTGCATTCCGGGCGACGACCGGACTGCGCAGAAGCTCGATCTCGGACTGCACGAGCGCTTCCAGTTCCGGGCTGACCGGTGCCGAATCGTTTCCGACTGACGGGCGATAGACATATTCATCACTCAGCGAGACCAGCAGCCGGGTGGTTGATGTATACGTTTCTGGCAGCGCAAAGGCGGCGAGCAGGCCAAGCGCGAAGAGTGGCGTGAACACCATCAGCATCAGCCATTTGGCGCGCCACAGCTGCAGTAGGAGGCCCACTGCGCTGAGGCGCGGGCGTCGCCGAGCAGCGGGGATGAATGTGCGCGTGGCGGCTGGCTCTGACTCGCCTTTTCCTGTGGACATGGCCGGTCAAGCTCCTCCAGGTCGCCCCTATTTGCGCCTTCCTACAGTGGATTTGTTAGTTCCTTAAGCATTAACGGAAAGTGTGGCAGGTACGGATTTGAATGCTGGGAGCGACCGGAACCGAGATGATACGATTGCTTTTGCTCGCGCTCGCATCGGCTTTCCTCACAACCTGCGGCACCTCGCCGAGGTCATCAACCGACTTCCCGCTCTCAAACTGGAGCGCGGGTACCGCGCAGGATGCCTACTACCTCCTTGCACCGGGCGATACGATCGACGTGGTTATCCACAGCGCGCCGGAACTCTCCCGCTCGCTTACCGTCGCGCCAGACGGGCGTATCCGGCTGCCTTTGGCACCATCGCTCATGGTGATGGCCCGGACACCGGAAGAGGTCGCCGCCGATCTGATGACCGCCTTGTCGGATGAACTGATCGATCCTGATCTCGACATTGTCGTGACCGGTTTTGCGTCCCAACAGATTTTCGTTGGGGGTGAGGTCAACCAGCAGGGCCTGTTCGACTTGCCCGGCCAGATCGATCCCTTGCAGGCAATCATTATGGCCGGAGGCTTCACGCGTGACGCGCGCAAGCGCGAGGTCATCCTGATGCGCCGGCTGCCGGGCGGCGAGGTCAAGACCGCGATCGTCGACCTTTCCAGCGGGCTCAAGGATCCCGCGCTTGCCAGTTGGCTGCCTTTGCGCCGGTTCGACGTTGTTTATGCGCCACGCTCGCGAATATCGGAGCAGAATCAATTCGTGCAGCAATTCATTCGCGACGCCCTGCCCGTTCAGTTTTCGCTGTTTTATGATGTGAGCGGTGGGAGCCGCTAGATCGCTGCGCCAGGCCCGCTATCGGTCGTCGGCGTCCAGATCGTCTTCTCCCGAGAATGCCTCTCCGGCTGAACCGTCGGACGGGTCGCTGCCTCCCTCCGGTACGGCCGGCACCGGCTGATCGAAGAGTGTTGTGATATCTGGTTCATCGAAGGCTCCGGCGCCACCTGATGTGAACGCGTCTTCAATTTCGATGTCCTGCGTATTTTCAATCTCCTTTATCTCCCTTCCCGCATTACGGAAGGAATGCGCTTCCGGCAGTTTGAGCGCATCCCAAACCATCTGGCCGATTTTGAGCGTTCGGGCTTCGATCGCTTCGCGCGTCCAGCCGCTGGCATCCGCAACCCCTTGCGCCGTGACCCAGTTTTTCCACGGTCCGGTCTCCGCCTGCAGAATTTTCTGCTTGTCCTCGAATTCGAGGCGGCCGAGGCGTTCATTTACGGCATATGGCACGCCCATGAAGTTCCCGATCAGATCCGTCAGCCGGCTGCGTTCGTCGGGATCTGGAAAATCCTGAAGCCAGCGTGAATCATCCAGTGGCGTCACCGGAAGCACGTGTTCAATCGTGAAATACTCAAGCGTAAGCGCGCTCGGCGCGGTCTGCAGCTCGAGATACTGAAAAATCGATCGACGCAGCTGCATGTCATTGATCGGTTCGTTGAGAACGCGGCGAACACGCGCCACCCACACATCACGAACGACGAGTTCATCAACGACGTCCCCTGGATCGGCGTTGTTTCGCAA
Organism: Hyphomonas sp.; assembly: GCA_041752715.1. Classification (GTDB taxonomy): domain Bacteria; phylum Pseudomonadota; class Alphaproteobacteria; order Caulobacterales; family Hyphomonadaceae; genus Hyphomonas. The sequence continues at coordinate 8,995 of JBGSVY010000178.1, read as the reverse complement.
GTTGCGAATGGCCTTCGCGAAGATCCAGGACCGTGTCCGGTCATTCACGCCTGCAAAGCTCATAAGTGCAACGCGGGCCTGAAGCCTCGCAAAGACGGACGCCAACGTCCGCTTTTGTTTTTCGGTTCGCCGGGCGTCGGTCCCGAACCGGCTGTAGACGGCCAGCGCGAAGGGGCGCCATTCGTGCGAGTCGATCTTCGAGAGCGGCAAGAGCTCTTTCAGTTCGGTCCGGAGCGTTCGCCCACGCTTTGCGACCTGGTTCAGGGCCATCCAGTCAGGTGCCGCCCGCTCGAGAAAGCGCAGCCAGACGAAGAGCCCTTTTTCGTCGCGCAGATGGCGGCCCTTGGCCCATGTGAGGAAGGCTTCAAGATCCGGTACGCCGCCCGGCGCGGCAACACCCGGGTTTGCTGTCGAGAGCGCGTCATGCAGGAATTGTTCGAAATCCGTATGCACGATGTTGCGCACGCGGTCCCAGGTTGTCACGAACGCCTTGGCTTCGTCTTCGCTTCTTGCAAACTCGATGAGCCGGGATTTCACAAGGTCATAGGGACTGAGGCGTAGCCCGGTTCCGTTGATCTTGGCGAACATCCGCTCGGCAAGCGCCCCATTGGGTATCTGAAGTGCGATGAGTTCGACCTTGTCCAGCAGCACTGTTGCGAAATCGATCCGTTCCGCCTCATTTCTCAAAATTGACAGGGCCCCGTCGATCACGCGCAGATTGCGTTCGATCGCGATATTGCGTCCGTATCGCCGTCCTCCGCGATGATCCCTCGTTGTGGCGCCGGGTTGTTGAGCCAACCGTGTCAGGGAATCGTCGTCTCCTGGCAGAACGAGCCGGTATCCGCCGCGGTCATCGTCAATGCAGGCAGTCAGTCTCGCCTTGACGGTTACATCGTCAATGCGGTCGCGCAGCCACGCCGCAATCAGCGTAAGCGTCGTCGTGCGCTGGAGGCCATCGAAGAGAAGGAGGTCAGAGGATTGACGAGACAAAATCACTTGACCGACAAAATAAATCGGCAGCGCATCAACAGTTCCCTGTCGCCGCCTGAACTCGAGAAGATCATTGCAGAACGTCTCGACCTGGTCTTTTTGCCACTGATAGTCTCTTTGTTCGCGCGCACAGCGGAACCGCGACCATGTGAGGTACTCCCCAATGGTCATCGCGTGCGGTAAGACGTGAAAAACCCGGTTCATGTTGATCGCTCCGATAGCATGCCAGCAGGTTGAAAAGAGAAGATTGCAGGCGCGAAATCCCGTCAATGACTCGCCTGCAGCCGCCAATATTCGAAGTCAAAGAAGACCCCATGACAGAGCACTTTCGACCCATCTCCTTCGCCATCTGGCAGGTTGACGGGCAGGCGTTCGCCGATGCGCTTGGCGCGTCCTTTCGTGAAACCGGCTTTGCCGTCATCACAGACCACCCGGTCGCGCAGGCGGTGATTGATGCAAACCTCGCGGCGACCAAGGCCTTCTTTGCCCTGCCTGCGGAGATCAAGGAAACCTACCATGATGCGCCCGGCGGCCGCCAACGCGGCTACACGCCTTTCGGCACGGAGAACGCCAAGGGCAAGGCGCAAGCTGACCTGAAAGAGTTCTGGCACACCGGGCGCGCCCTGCCCCCCGGCTCGCCCTACCGCGCCAGCATGAAGGAGACGCCTCCTGTCAAAGAGGTTCCCGGCTTCGATGCGGCCACCTATGCACTCTATACCGAACTCGACGTGTTCGGCCGCGAGCTCCTCAAGGGCGTGGCGCTGCATCTCGGCCTCGACGAAGCGTGGTTTGACGACAAGGTGCAGTTCGGCAATTCCATCCTGCGCCTCCTGCACTACCCACCTCAGTATGATCCGCCCCCGGAAGGGTCTGTGCGCGCCGGCGCCCATGAGGACATCAACGTCATAACGCTGCTGCTGGGCGCTGAGGAGGCGGGCCTGGAAGTGAAGCACCGCTCTGGCGACTGGCTCGGTGTCAATCCGCCGCCCGGCGCCCTCGTGATCAATTGCGGCGACATGCTGCAGCGTTACACAGGCGGCGTCCTGCCCTCCACCACACACCGCGTGGTCAACCCGTCGCCCGACCGCGCGCGCTTCCCGCGCTACTCGACGCCTTTCTTCCTCCACTTCAATCAGGACTTCCTGATCGAGGCCCTCCCCGGCTGTCTCGCCGAAGGCGGCCGCGCCGAACCGCCGATCACCGCGCAGGAATACCTGATGGAACGGTTGCGAGAGATCGGGCTCGTGAAGGTTTGAAGGCGTAGGGGGCGGCAACAAGATCGGCTCTCGCCCGGCGATCCTTTATTCGGTGTCCGGATAGCGCGCCTTGAGAAACCCGCGAAACGCGTCCACCGTCTCGAAACAGAAATCCGGGCCTGCCGCTTCCAGCGCGTCCTTCATGCCGAAACCCCAAGCGACGGCGGCCGTCCGCAGGCCGACTTCGCGGGCGGCGTCGATATCCCGGATCTCGTCACCGACTGCCAGCGCGCGCGATGCAGCGATATCGAGCTTTTCAAGCACGTCCTGAAAATGGCGCGCCTTGCCGAACATCGCGGCGCCGCAGCTCCACGCGTCGATCTTGCCGCTGAGGTCCGGTCCGAGCGCCCGGCGCACATTGACCTCCGCATTCGAGGACACGATCGCGAGCTTCACGCCGCGCGCCGCCAGATGTGTCAGCACATCCGGCACGCCTGCAAATAACGGGAACGCCTCCGCCTTCGCGGCGCGGCGCCTCGCATGCATCGCAATCAGCGCAAGTTTCCAACCCGGAATCTTCAGGATGCGCATCACTTCACGCGGCGGCTTGTGGCGCAATTCGTCAAGCTCGGCGTCGTCTGGACAGCGGAACCTGAACCTGCGCGCCACATCCGGCAGGATGGACCTGAACCAACCCGCGCTGTCGGCCAGCGTGCCGTCAAAGTCGAAGATCAGGAGGTCGAAGTCGCGGGCGCCTGTCAACACGGCCGCCTAGATCAATCCGGCGAGCGGGCTGCTGGGGTCCGCATACCGCTTCTTCGGCATCCGGCCCGCGAGATAGGCTTCGCGTCCTGCGATCACGGCATGCTTCATCGCCCGCGCCATCCGTATCGGGTCCTTCGCGGCGGCAATCGCGGTGTTCATCAGCACCCCGTCACAGCCAAGCTCCATCGCGATCGCGGCGTCCGACGCCGTGCCGACGCCCGCATCAACGATCACCGGCACACGTGCGGCCTCAACGATAAGCCGGATGTTCACCGGGTTCATGATGCCAAGGCCTGACCCGATCAGCGAGCCGAGCGGCATGATGGCGCAGCACCCCACCTCTTCCAGCAGGCGCGCGTAAACCGGATCGTCCGAACAATAGACCATCACCTCGAAGCCATCCTTGAGGAGGGCCTCTGCCGCCTTCAGCGTCTCCGGCATGTTCGGGTAAAGTGTCTTCTGGTCCGCGAGCACTTCCAGCTTGACGAGGTTCCAGCCGCCCGCTTCGCGCGCGAGGCGCAGCGTTCGCACGGAGTCGTCCGCCGTGTAGCACCCGGCCGTGTTCGGCAGGTAGGTAAACTCAGTCGGCTTAATGAAGTCCGACAGAATTTCCTGCGAGGGATCCGACAGGTTCACCCGGCGCAGGGCGACGGTCACGATCTCCGCGCCAGCCGCCCGCGCGGCGTCGGCGTTCTGCTGATAGCTTGCATACTTGCCTGTGCCCACGATCAGACGCGAGACGTAGGCCTTGCCGGCAATGACAAGCGGATCGGACAGGTCAACAGGGCTCATGGCGGCTGATCTGGCCGTCCTTGACCGGGCCGTCAACCGGCTTGCCCGGTCCTGCCGCCAGCGAGGGGACCCTCCAGACGACTTCTGGACGGTTTCTGTAGGGAAAAGCGGCCTCAACCGCCCCCGACAAACTGCACGATTTCGAGCCTGTCACCGTCTTCGAGCACCGTCGCAGCGTGCAGCGATTTCGGCACGATTTCACGGTTTCGCTCGATGGCAATACCGCGGGCGTCCCGCCCTGTTTCGGCGCAGAGCGCAACCGCGAACTGCGCGAGCGTCGTGCCCGGACCGATGGCCTTCGCCTCGCCGTTGACCCAGATGTTCAGCACCTCGAACCTCCGCTCGCCCCTTGCCTTGGCCGCCGTTACAGCGCAAACCGCCGTGCATGCCGAAACCGATATACGTCCTCGGCGGGCCCAATCTCAACCTTCTGGGCACGCGCGAACCCGAAATATACGGCCATGACACGCTGGAGGCGATCCACGCCCGGCTGCACGCCGCCGCGCCCCCGTTTTCCCTTGTCACGCGACAAACGAATTCCGAGGGCGAACTCGTCAGCTGGGTTCAGGAGGCCATGCGCGACGCCAGCGCCCTGATTCTCAATGCCGCCGCATATACGCACACCTCGATTGCGCTGCACGATGCGCTGAAAACAGGCAAGATCCCGGTCATCGAGGTTCACCTCTCAAACCCTGCCGCGCGCGAGGCCTTCCGCCATGTGAACTATGTCGCGCCTGTTGCAACGGCCTCGATTGCCGGGCTAGGTGCCTATGGCTATGAAGTCGCGCTGACGGCGGCAAAATCCCTCGCGGGCAAATAAGAAGGCGACGAAGTCAGATGAGTCCTCCGAAAAACAAACTCGACACCGGCCTCATTCGAGAGCTCGCCGCCATCTTGCGCGAGGCGGATCTCGGTGAACTGGAAGTCGAGCATGAAGGTTTGCGCATCCGCGTCTGCAAACCCGCTGCGCAGGTCGTTCACGCTGCTGCAGCACCTGCCCCCGCTGCCGTGCCGCAACTTGCCCTGGGCGCGCCTCAGGCGCCGGGGCATTCTGCAGCAGACGCCATCCCCGCGAACGCCGTCAAGTCGCCAATGGTTGGCACGGTTTATCTGTCCGCCGATCCGCAATCGGAGCCGTACATTTCCGTTGGCAAGAAAGTGAAGGTCGGCGACACGCTGATGCTCGTGGAGGCGATGAAAACCTACAACCCGGTCGAGGCCGATCGCGCCGGAACGGTGAAAGCAATCTATGTCGCCAACGCCCAGCCCGTCGAATTTGGCGAGCCGCTTGTCCTGATCGAATAGCATGACCGATGCGCCCCGGCCCATCCGAAAGGTGCTGATCGCGAATCGCGGCGAAATCGCTTTGCGCATCCATCGTGCCTGCAAGGAAATGGGCCTCTCGACCGTCGTTGTGCATTCCGAGGCCGACCGCGACGCCATGGCCGTCCGCCTCGCTGACGAGAGCGTGTGCATCGGGCCTGCGCCATCGTCGGAGAGCTACCTGAAGAAATCGAGTATCCTCGCCGCAGCCGAAATCACCGGCGCTGACGCGATCCACCCCGGCTATGGCTTCCTTTCGGAGAATGCGCAGTTCGCCGAAATGGTCGAGGCGCACGGCCTCGCCTTCATTGGCCCGACGGCGGAGCACATCCGCATGATGGGCGACAAGATCTCGGCCAAGCGCGCCATGATCGAAGCCGGCGTGCCTTGCGTGCCGGGCTCGGAAGGCGCCCTCGAGTCGATCGCTGACGCCAAGAAGGCGGCCAAGAAGATTGGCTATCCCGTCCTCGTCAAGGCATCTGCGGGTGGCGGCGGGCGCGGAATGAAACTCGCGATGACGGAGGCCGAACTCGAAAACGCCGTCCGCACCGCCAAGACGGAATCCAAGGCGGCGTTTGGCGACGACGCAGTCTACCTCGAAAAATATCTGCTCGGCCCACGCCACATCGAAATCCAGGTCATCGCCGACACGCACGGCAATGTCGCGCACCTTTGGGAGCGTGACTGCTCCCTTCAGCGGCGCAACCAGAAAGTCTTCGAGGAAGCCCCTTCCCCCGCGCTCAACCGCATGCAGCGCGAAGAGATCGGCGCCGTCTGCGCCCGCGCGATGCAGAAGCTCGGTTATCGCGGCGCGGGCACGATCGAGTTCCTCTACGAAGACGGCAAATTCTATTTCATCGAAATGAACACCCGCCTGCAGGTCGAGCATCCGGTCACCGAGATGATCACAGGCATCGATATCGTGCGCGAACAGATCCGCATTGCCGAAGGCAAGCAACTCTCCTTCCGGCAGGACGACGTGATGCTCGTCGGTCATGCCATCGAGTGCCGCATCAATGCCGAACATCCGGAAACCTTCGTGCCCTCGCCGGGTCTGATCACCGAGTTCCACGCGCCGGGCGGGCCCGACGTGCGCCTCGATAGCGCGGCCTATGCCGGTTACCGCATCCCGCCGCACTACGACTCCCTGATCGGTAAGCTGATCGTGCACGGCCGCACGCGGCGGGAGTGCCTGATGCGTCTGCGCCGTGCATTGCAGGAAATGGTCGTCGGCGGAGTCAACACGACGCTCGACCTTCACCGGCGGCTCGTCGACAATGACGACGTCCAGGCCGGCAATTACAACATCCACTGGCTGGAAAAATACCTCGCCGCCTCGAAGGCCGCGGCGGCAGCGGCGCTTTCCGAGGACTAGAGTTTCGCGCACTCTGGACAGGTCCGCCGGACGCGCAAATGATACCCCGCATGTCGAGCCGCCTCTCTTCGCAAGATCTCTTGGCCTGCTATCGGCGCGGCGTGTTCCCCATGGCCGATTCGCGCGATGACACGACGCTTTTCCTTGTCGATCCGGATCGGCGCGGGATCCTGCCACTCGACGCCTTCCATATTCCAAAGCGTTTGCGCCGCACGGTTTGCCGCGAACCCTTCACGGTCAAATTCGATACCGCGTTCACGCGTGTGGTCGAAAGTTGCGCTGAAGCCATGCCTGACCGTCCCAGCACGTGGATCAACGCTTCAATCGTCAATCTGTATAGTGCCCTTCACCGAGAGGGGCATGCCCATTCGGTGGAGTGCTGGTCAGGCGACGATCTTGTCGGGGGCCTCTACGGCGTCTCGATCGGAGGCGCATTCTTTGGCGAAAGCATGTTCAGCCGGGCAACCGATGCCTCGAAAATCGCACTCGTGCATCTCGTCGCGCATCTGATCGATCGCGGCTTCCTTTTGCTCGATGCGCAGTTCCACAATCCGCATCTCGAGCAGTTCGGCCTTGTCGAGATATCGCGGGCGAACTTCAAGCAGCGCCTGAAAGAGGCGCTCGGCGTCAAAACATCTTTCAAAACTCAGTCGATCGGTTCCGGCTCATCCGGTTCGTCGACCACTTCAACGCCCCCCGGAATGTCGTCGTACAAGGGTTCTGCCGATTCCGGAATTGTTACGCGCTCAGGTCCCTTCACCGGCGCGGGCGCCGTGCAACGTATAACCCAGATGTCATAGACGGGGTGTTCGAGCGCGCTGAGCCCCGGTGACGAGGCGTACATCCAGCCAGAGAACAACACAGGATTATCCTCACTTACCGTCGAAACAGTCCCGGCCTCAACGGCAGCTTCCATCGTGTCGACGGCAACGGGTTGCGTTGATGCGATCTTCAGAAACGCCGCACTCTCTGGCGCTTCTTCTGGCGGCGTCTGGAAACAAGCCTTGAGTTCGACCTTCAGCGATCCGTACACGACGGGCTGACCGACCTTCACGACGATGTCGGTCGAGCGCCCCGTGATCTTGTCGAGCGCTCGCAAGGTCGCGCGATCCTGCTTGACGAATGTTGCTCCGAAAGAAGCCCCCGCGATTGCGAGGCCAGCAAGTGCGAGCGCCGCTGTTCTAAGGCCGTATCTCATTCACCCACTCCGTACGGATCGGCGCCAGATTTTTCATTCGGTGTTGCGCTGCTTTCAGAGCCGCCGCCGGAAGCGAAAGACGCAAAAAGGGTCAGAAGGTCGACGCTGCCCCGGGTGTATTGAACGACGCCGCTGCCATCTTTGGCAATTGTCTCCATGCTTCCGCCAGGTTCGAGCGCGATGTAGGCGCCGCCGAGCAGCCCATCCGTCGAGACGCGCGCATCAGTGTCGTCCGGCAAGGACCATTTCGGATCGAGGCTCATCGTCACAACGGCTTCAAAAAGCGCGGGATCGCCATCGATCTGCTTCACGACCCCCGCCTTGACGCCCGCGATCTTGACCTCTGCCCCGCGCGCGAGACCCGACACACTGTTGAAGCGGGCGATGACCTCATATTGGTCAGGGCTTGCGCCGGTCTCGCCGCCGCGGGCCAACGCAAACCACAAGAATATGGCGGCGGTCGCGACGACCACTGCGCCGACGATTGTTTCGAAGATTGATTCACGCATCGGGGGTCCAGGCCTCATAATCCGAATCGGATGCTTGCCGGCGGCCCATCAGGGACAGGCTCCCCTTCGGCCGGATGGCGAGCGGCGTTCCCGTCAAGTTGGGCTGATGTTCGGTTTCCCAGTCACGCCGGTCCAGTGGGTGCTCGGTGGGCGGCAGGTCGAGCGTGTGATGCAGCCATCCATGCCAATCGGCCGACACCTTGGACGGCTCAGCGAGCCCCTTGTACATCACATACCGGCGTTTGCGCCCTTCCAGTGAAGGCCTGCGCTCCTCGAAATAGCGGTTTCCCCAGGAATCGGATCCGACAAGCCGGGCGCGCCGGCCGATATCGAAGGCTGCACCGATCGTATGGCCGCTCCACCAGGTGAATATCCGTTTCAGCATCCTGAATCCGTCCTGACGTAACTTGGTGGCGGCAATATGGCTGCCTGGCGGCAGTTAATCCAGAGCCGGACAACAGGCAAGGCATTGCCGGACTCCCCGGTAAAGCCTCATCGTTTCGGCAGTAAAACGGTTGCGGACGCGACCCGGCCGCGTCACCCTGCATAAAATGATTCGCATGGAGGCTCGCATGGCAGGCGGCAGACCCGAAGACGTGCTCGAAGCCGCCGAAGGCGATGGGCTCCTGTCACGCGAGATCATGATGCGCGATGTCAGCCGCGCAGCGGGCCGCTCGCCGCAGCCGCTTGACGAAGCAGGCCTCGCCATCGTGCGGGCCGCCTGGTCGTCCGCCAATCTCCTCGGCGTCTCGCAACTGGCGACCGCAGAAATGCTCTTCACCCTGAAGCTCTCGCCGCGCAACCTCTCCGGCCCGGTGGGGATCGCCGATGCCTGCGAATTGGTGCG
>JBGSVY010000177.1:0-5640 GCA_041752715.1 Hyphomonas sp. | reverse complement strand
TCTACGCTCGGCGGCCGGGCCGGTCAGGGCGCGTTCCCAGAACCGGCGCCGCGCGACCGGGTCGGGGATCGATGCCTTCACGAAGGGGCGCAGGCGGCCTGCCAACGCGGCAAGGTCACCGATGCGTTGCGGAAGGAGCGCTTCGAGCCGCGCGCGGACCTGCTTGGCGATGACCGGTGAGGCGCCGCCAGACCCGATGGCCGCAACGATTTCGCCCCGGTCGAGAATGGAGGGCACCGTAAAGTCGCAAAGCTCCGGGCGGTCGACCACATTCACCGGCACGCGGGCAGCCCGCACGAGACTGAGGGCTTCGGTGCGGCGCTCGAGGTCGCCTTCCGCGATGATCGCGAGGCGGGCATCGGAGAGGGCGTCTGATGCTGCGCTTAACGCCACTTCGTCTACGCGGGCGGCTAGCGCTTCACGCGCGGCCTCCGGCAGACGCCCAACCAATGTCAGCCGTGCCGGCGTGCCTGCAAACAGGCGGAGCTTGCGCACGGCCTCTTCGCCGCTGCCGAACACGACGATACGGGCGCCATCGAGATTGAAGAAGGCGGGAAACTGGCGCATCGGCTCCGGCATGGATTAGCGAGACTAAGGGATGGATGCTAAATGGCTCCCTTGACGCCTCGCGCACAACGGGCAACCCCTACAGCGATGATTTAGAGAAACTATCGATGGCCGAACCGACTGACCGTTTGCCCCCGCTCAACGCCTTGCGGGCGTTTGAAGCTGCAGCGCGGCGGCTGTCGTTTACGCAGGCCGCCGATGAACTGAACGTGACCCCGGGCGCGATTTCCCAGCAGATCCGCCAGCTTGAGGATTTTGCCGGAACACCCCTGTTTCGCCGGACCGGGCGATCCGTGTTGCTCACCGATGCGGCACAGGCGAGCCTGCCGCTGGTCCGCGAGGCGTTCGAGCGGATCGCGGAAGCCGGCCGCATCATGCAGGCCCCTGCCCGCAAGGGTCGGGTGATGGTGTCCTGCGCGCCATCCTTTGCGGCGAAGTGGCTGGCGCCGAAGCTCGACCTGTTCCATCGCAGCAATGAAGGCATCGAGGCCTGGATCTCCGCGGACATGGCGCTGACCGATTTCTCGATGGCGGACGCCGACCTCGCGATCCGATATGGCCGCGGCCAGTATGACGGCCTGAAGTCGGAGAAGCTGCTCGACGAGACCGTGCTGCCCGTCTGTTCGCCGCGCCTCCTCGAAGGCGACGATGCGCTGTTCAGGCCGGAAGACCTTCGCCATCACACGCTGATCCACGACGAGAGTTCGGAGAACGACCCGTCCTGCCCCGACTGGGCGAGCTGGCTACGTGCGCATGGGGTCTCCGGCGTCGATGGTTTGCGCGGACCACGATTCAACCAGGCCATCCTGGTCATCGAAGCTGCCGCTGCCGGACGCGGTGTCGCCCTTGCCAAACGAGCGATTGCCGCGAGCGATCTCGCCGCTGGCCGCCTCGTTGCGCCGTTTGCGCAAGGGTCCACCCAGATCGATTTCGGCTATTGGCTGGTCTGGCCGAAGGGCCGCCACCTGACGCCGGACGTGCGGGCGTTTATCAAGTGGATCAAGGACGAGGCGGCAAACTCGGAAACAGTCGGCGTTTAATCGTCAGGTTCGGCGATGCAGCGAAGCAGGCTGCCATTCGGGTCAACCAGCGCGAACATCCGTAAACCGAATGGCTCGAGCCTCGGCGCTGTCAATCGTGGAATACCATTCGCGGAGAGCCCGGCCTCCTTCCAGGCGGTGTGAAGCGTGTCGAGGTCTATGACGCGGACGCATGCGCTGAAGGACGACTCCCAGGGATTGAGCTCCGGATACGGAAAGAATTCGAGTTCGAGACTGCCGCGGGAGAGGATCATCCAGCCGTCGTCCTTGAACCCCGTCTCAAAGCCGAGGGCGGCATAGAAGGCTTCGGTGGCATCAAAATTGATCGCAGGCAGATTCGCGGTGATCCGGTCTTTCCCTGCCAAGGCTCGTGGCTCCTGTCAGATCGCCGCATCAATGAGGAGGAAGGCCGCAAGCCGGGGGCTGGCATTGCGGCTGGTCTTTTGCGTCTGCTCAAGCGCCGAGAGCGCATCGGCGCCCTCATGATCGGCAAACTGGCGTGCAAGCTCCATGAAGCGGCGGTCGCCGCGCAGACGTTGGGCCACACGCTGCACTTCCTTGCCGGCTTGCGCGAGCGTTTCGTTGCGGCGCTGCTTCTCGCCCCTGGCCGCAGCTTCGGCGATCTTGCGCTTGGCTTTCGGCCGGAAGATGTCGCCGAGAAGAATGCCGGAGGTCGTCAGTCGCTCGACGATCGCGTCGGCAACAGCTTCGCGATCGTCGACCGAGGCTGCATCGTCCCGGCTCAGGTCAGAGATGATGTCGCGCCACCCCGCCGGGTTCGTCTCTGCGGGGGTCGGCAGCAGATCGGTCGCGCGGCGGCGAGGCGCTTCTGGCGGCGGGCGGCTCGGCCGATCATCAAAGCGCTTTCGCAACATCAAGGGCGCGTTGTCATGTGGGTCGATCTGGCGGCCGAGTTCGAGCGTGTCATCCGGGCCGCCCGAGAGGCTCGCGGACGCCAACGCATCAACGCTCGTCTCGAAGAGGTCGTCTTCTACAGAGGCTTGCGAACCGGCTCGGCGCGAAACCGGGGATGCAGCTTGACTGTGCCCCCCCTCACCATTGCCTGAACGACCGTTGGCGGGTGGCGGCGGAGCGCTAAGCTGAACCGGACGTGGCGGCGCATCAATGCGGCGATCGACACGGTCGATTCCATCAGAATCTATCCGGGCTGTCAGGCCAGCAGCTCTCAGGGTGTACGCCGCCTGCTCACCCGCTTCACGCAAGCGAGCGAGCGCACGGACGGCCTCTTCGGAGGCTGACCGGCTGGCCGCGGTTATCTCGGCACTCGCTTGGCGTGCCCCATCGAGCGCGGAGGCAACAGCCTCGTTCAATGCTTCGCCAACCGTCGAGGCGGCTGCGGCCGCGACTTCGCTGGCCCGCACGGCTTCATCGACGGTGCGCCGCGACCGGTCGAGTTTGTCTTCAACGCGGCTAACCGAGAAAGACAGCGCTTCAGTGCGGCTCGTTGCGTCGTGCGCGAGGGCATCGAGCTGTCCGAGCCTGTCGGACAAGGCTGCACTTGCCTGTTGCATTGCGATCAGGCGCCCCTCGAGGGCCTGATCGGCGCGGCTAACTTCCTGGCTGGCTTCTCGCGCGACAGAAACCATCATCTGCGCCTGGCGGGGGATTGCATCGCTCATGGCCTGGAGCTGGGCGCGCAAATCGCGGGCCAAGCCTTCCAATGCCTGTCGTTCTGCCGCGAGCCGCGCGCCAAGATCGCGCGCATTGTCGGAGGCGGCATAGGTGACCGATTCAAGACGCAGGCGCTCGTCACCAATTTCGTCACCCATCGCCTTCATGGCAATCAGGGCATGCGCCATGGCGCGATCTATTTCTTCAGCGGCCTGCTTCATTTGTTCGGCAAACGCGATCCCCTCAATCCCAGCTTCGCGCGCGGGTGCCATCAAGCGCCCGGCGGCTTCAAGAACGAGCGAACTGGCCGCCGCCGTGCGCCGGTTGGTGCGGGCCAGATAGCCCGCCATAATGATCAGCAGCGCAGGCAGTGCCGCCAGAATGGCCCCGCCCCCGAGTAGAAGGGGAGAAACAGTACCGATCAACGCGAGGCCACCGAGGCCGATAAAGGCTGCGCCTGAACCGATAAGCCAAAGGAAAGCGAGAACGTAAGCGAAAACCACCATCCAGCCGCCGCCATGTTGCGCGGTCTCAAAATGGCGCGAGGCCTCGTGCCTCACGAGGTCATCCCGGCCAGACGGTCGCGAGGCGGATCGGTCAGACATGTCTTAAATATATCCCGGCCGCGCGATGTGCGCGAGGCCTGAATACAGGCAGCTGCCTTAACAAATGCAGAGGACTAGCCGCGAGCCAGGCCCGAGAAAACGGAAGCGGGCTGGCTCTTGTCTGGCTCTGCGGGCGCAAACTCCAGACCGAACCATGCCATGATTGCCGCCAGCACCAAATTGCGAACCAGGACGAGAAATTCTGTCATCTTCAGCATCCCCACTACGACTTGTTTCAAATAGCACAGCCCAGTTTTATCGGCAATCGGCAAGTCGAGGGATTTTGAGGCCATGCCCCCGAAAGCAATTGTTTACCCATTCTTTACAGTGGATGGCGATCCTTCACGCCAGCAACAAGCGAGCGACCCATGAGCGATTTGCCAGCCTCCCCGCTTGCCGTCCTTGATCGCGAGCATCTTGCAGCCATGACTGGCGGTGATCACGCCCTTGCTGCTGAAGTCATCGACATCTTCTACCATCAGGCCGAAATCTGGGCGCGGCTCCTGGATCCTCGGCTGGACTCAGGAACCTGGGCCGATGCCGCCCATAGCCTGAAGGGCGCCAGCCTCGGAATCGGTGCACTCAAGCTCGCTGCCGCCTGCGAGCGCGCCGAAAGAGCTGGCCGAAGCGAGGCTCCCCCGAGCATCACCGCCGCGTCGGTTCTGTTAAATGACATCAAGGACGTTCTTGGTGAGACCCGCGAAGCCGCAGCGCGCGCAAGCTATGATTTGACATCCGCGGGGCGCCGCAGCGCATCGTAACGCGCAAACTCATATGCGATGCAACGATCGATGAGCGTTCGCCAGACCGGCTCGGCGATGGCGGGTGAAAGGCCGGCCAGTTCCGCGGCCTGTTTGACCTTAGCGATCACGTCCTCGATGCGGGCACGGTCGTGGACAGCGGCGCGCTCTCCCTTGATGCGGGCGGCAGCGTCCATAAAGGATTGGCGTTCCGCGATGATCTCGACGAGGAGCCGGTCAATCCGGTCGATCTCGTAGCGCACGTCTGCCATGGTCGACGCCGTCTCAGCCGTGTGGCGGCGCTGGTCAGAGGTGTAGGTCGTCATGGCGCCTGCCCTTTAAACTTGGTCGCTGGCCGATACATGGTGCCAGCCTTGACTGCAAGCGACGGGGCACGGCGCCGCAGCAGCCCGGTCAGCCTTGCGGCTCGAGCTTGTCCTGCGTGCGGGTTTCGAAATCGCTGGCGTCATGGCGTTCGCGCAATTGGGACTCCGGTTTGCCAAACGTACGGTTGACCATCGCGCCGCGCTTGACCGCCGGGCGGGCACCGACCTCCTTCATCCAGCGGATGACGTTCTTGTATTCCTGCACCTGCAGGAACTCGCCTGCATCATAGATCGTGCCGGTAACGAGGATGCCATACCAGGGCCAGATGGCCATGTCGGCGATCGAGTATTCATCGCCAGCGAAATACGTCTTGTCCGCAAGATGGCGGTCGAGCACGTCAAGCTGGCGTTTCACTTCCATGGCATAACGGTTGATCGGGTATTCGTATTTCTCTGGCGCGTACGCGTAGAAATGGCCGAAACCACCGCCAAGGAAAGGTGCCGAGCCCATCTGCCAGAACAGCCAGTTGATCGCCTCGGTGCGCTTGGCGTGATCCTTGGGGAGGAAAGCGCCGAACTTCTCTGCGAGGTAGAGCAGCATCGAACCGGATTCAAACAGGCGCGTTGGCGGCGACGTCGAATGGTCCATCAGCGCGGGGATCTTGGAGTTGGGGTTGATCTCGACAAACCCGGAGCCGAATTGCGCCCCTTCCCCGATATTGATCAGCCA
>JBGSVY010000176.1:0-1658 GCA_041752715.1 Hyphomonas sp. | reverse complement strand
CGACGAGCGGATCCTGCGCCTGCGCCGCGATCTTGACGACGTGCGCCGCACCCGCGCGGTCCAGCGCGCAGGCCGCCGCAAGCTCGGCCTTCCGGTGATTGCCCTCGTCGGCTACACGAACGCCGGCAAGTCCACGCTGTTCAACCAGTTGACCGGCGCAGGCGTGCTGGCGAAGGACATGCCCTTCGCGACGCTTGATCCAACCATCCGCAAGATCGCGTTGCCAACGCTCGGCGATGCCTCACTGATCGACACGGTCGGCTTCATCACCGATCTGCCCGCCCACCTCATCGACAGCTTCCGCGCCACGCTCGAAGAAACCATGCAGGCCGACCTGCTGATCCACGTTCGTGACCGCGCGAGCGCGTCCGATCTCGACCAGGCCGAAGACGTCCTAGCCGTCCTCGCGCGGCTCGAGGAAGAGACCGGATTGCCGCTGCCGCCGATCATCGAAGCCTGGAACAAGATGGATCTCCTCGCTCCGGACCGTGCCGCCTCGCTCCCCGCGCTGGCCCGCCACGACACGGCTGCACCGGCCGTTGCGGTCTCGGCGCTAACCGGCGAGGGCATCCCAGAACTCCTGTCGGCGGTCGAGTTCGCGCTGTTGCGCGAATCCAAGAGCCTGCACCTCGTGCTTGCACCTTCCGAAGGCAAGGCCCGGGCCTGGCTGCACGCCAATGGCGATGTGCGCAGCGAGCAGCAGAACGATGATGGCACCACCGAAATGGACGTCCGCCTGCGAACCGACCGCGCCGGCCAGTTCCAGTCGGAGTTCCCGCACCTTGCCGCCGGAGCGAAAGCGTAGCTTTCGAGACACACTTCGCACGCGTCGCATTCCTGAGAATAAACTGTCGCAGCTACGTCATTGAATGAGCCTATCGGCCTTCGCAGTTGCAGCAGGAGCACTCGAATGAAGTCGATCCTTTTTGGCGCCGTCTCAGCGGTCAGCCTCGCCACCGCCATCCAGCCCGCCTTTGCGCAGGACGCCGGCGACGAACCCTTGGTGCAGAACACCATCACCGTGACGCTGCAGAAGCGCGAGCAGGACCTGCAGGACGTGCCTGTCGCGGTCAGCGCGCTCGATGGCGAGTTCCTGCGAGACCTCGGCCTCGACGAGTTCGATGCCGTCGCCCGGTTCGTGCCCGGCTTTGAGGTGCAGGAACAGAGCCCCAACAACCCCGGCTTCGTCATCCGCGGCATCACTTCCGACAGCGGCGAGGCCACGACCGAGCCCCGCATCGCCGTCTTTCAGGATGGCGTGTCGATCTCCCGCTCGCGCGGCTCGATTGTCGAATTGTTCGACATTGAGCGCATCGAAGTTGCCAAGGGCCCTCAACCGACCCTGTTCGGGCGCGGCGCCCTCATCGGCGGTGTCAACATCATCCAGGCCAAGCCGCAATTTGATTTTGGTGGTAGCATTGAAGGCGGTATCGGCAATCTCGACGAGCGCTACCTCGACGCCCACGTCACCGGCCCGATCTTCGGCGACATGCTTGCCTTCCGTCTTGCTGGCCGCTTGCGGACGCGTGATGGCTATGTCGAAAGCCTCAATCCCGACGAAGAAGACTTCAACAGTCAGGACATGAAAGCCGTGCGCGCCTCGCTCGCCTTCGTGCCGACCGCAGACATGCGTTTTGACCTGATCGTCAACTACCAGG
>JBGSVY010000175.1:0-10158 GCA_041752715.1 Hyphomonas sp. | reverse complement strand
GGCGGTGAAGACCGTCTCCGGAAATTGCACCGCCACATCCATCCCAGACCATTCCATAACCGGGCGATCTTCCAGATTCGCCGTCAACAGCGGCTCGCTGCCGCTGGCCGCACAGGCCGTCAGATCGATCGTGAGCGGATCGATCCCGGTTTTCTCTTTCAAACGCGCCGCCATCGCAGCAAAATCCCGATCTCTGACCTCATCAGCGTGCCCATACCCGACATGAATCACCATGCGGGTCTCTGGCGCTTCGCCCAGCGCGGCATCAATCAGGTTTAGCGCCTGCGCTTCCTCGCGGACCGCGATGATCTCCTCGATGGAAGCGCCCTCATCTGTCGACGCCTGATCTTCCCGCTGCTCGTAAGCAATCAGAACCATCCCTGACGCACGGATATCTTCCAGCATCCGGGCAAAAACAGGATCGTGGATGTACCAGCCCTGTCCGACCATCGCGGGCCCAATAGGCTCTTTTGCCCCTTCAAGGCTTAAGGTCTCTGCCGCATAATGCGTAAAACCATCTGCCCACAGCATCTCAACAACTTCGGCGATGAAAGCGCGATGGCGTGGCCGGGAATGGCTCTCATTGATGATGACGAGCGTATGGTCTTTCGCCAGATCCCTGATCCCGGCCAGCGCGGGGCGCCCTTCTTTGGAACAGTCATTCTTCTGGTGCCAGGAATCCTCTGGAGGGATCAACGCCATCAGGTCATCCCGGCCCAGCATGGTCACCGCCTGCGAATATCCCGAAGAAAGGTCCGGCGAGTCGGGGTCCGCGAGAAAAAGTTCTGCATGTGAATACAGGAACTCGCGTGCCTCCTGCATCTTCTCGGAGATGCTGTAAGTGCCCGGCGGGGTTTCGCTCGCTACCGGACCAACACTGGAAGACGGCGTGCACGCGCAAAGGGACAAGACGCCCGCGACCAACAGAAAACGCAACACGCCGCCTACTCCCGAAAGTTGTTGCTTGCGGAACCTAGGCATGCCTCGCCGAAATGTAAAACCCTACCCCGCCTTGCGCGCGCTTGTCCCGCCGGCTTCGACGGCCTGCAGCTTCTCCGCCAGCAGGAACGCGAGCTCGAGCGCCTGTTCGCCGTTGAGGCGGGGGTCGCAATGCGTGTGGTAGCGGCTCGAGAGGTCTTCCTCCGAGATCGCCTGCGCGCCGCCGATGCATTCGGTGACGTTCTGCCCGGTCATCTCGAAATGTACCCCGCCCGGATAGCACCCTTCCGCAGGCAGAATATCGATGAACTGGCGCACCTCTGACAGGATGCGGTCAACCGGCCGCGTCTTGAAGCCGCTTTCGGTCTTCAGCGTGTTGCCGTGCATCGGATCACACGACCAGACCACCGTGCGGCCGGATCTCTTCACTGCGCGGGCGAGCGGCGGCAGGCCTTTCGCCACGCCGTCCGAGCCGAAGCGCGAGATCAGCGTGATGCGGCCCGGCTCGTCCGCCGGGTTCAGCGTCTCGATCAGGCGGATCAGCTCGGCCGGCTCCATGCCGGGGCCGCACTTGATGCCGATCGGGTTCTTGATGCCCTTGCAGAAATTCACATGCGCATGGTCAAGCTGGCGCGTCCGGTGGCCGATCCATAGCATGTGCGCGGAGGTGTCATACCAGTCGCCCGAAGTGGAATCGATGCGCGTCATCGCTTCCTCATAGCCGAGCAGCAGCGCCTCGTGGCTCGTATAGAACTCCACCTGCGCCATCTGCGGCACGGTCTCGGCATTGAGGCCGACGGCCTGCATGAAGCGCAGCGAGGCCGAAATCTGGTCCGCCAGTTTCTGGTAGCGCTCGCCCTGGGGTGAGCGGTCCACGAAGCCCAGCATCCAGCGCTGCACGTTCGCAAGGCTCGCATAGCCGCCCTGGCTGAACGCGCGCAGAAGGTTCAGCGTTGCGGCCGATTGTGAATAGGCCTGAACGAGGCGCTCCGGATCCGGCGTACGCGCCTCGGGCGTGAACTCCATGCCGTTGATGTTGTCGCCCTTGTAGGACGACAGCGTCACGCCGCCTTGCGTCTCGGTATCCTCGGACCGCGGCTTGCCGAACTGGCCGGCGATGCGCCCCACCTTCACGACAGGCTTTGCTGCCGCAAACGTAAGCACCACCGCCATTTGCAGGATCACCCGGAACGTGTCGCGGATATTGTCGGGATGGAATTCCTTGAAGCTCTCGGCGCAGTCCCCGCCCTGCAACAGGAAGGCATTGCCTGCCGCAACCTCGGCGAGGCGCGCCTTCAGGCGCCGTGCTTCGCCGGCAAACACCAGCGGGGGATAGGACCGCAACTTCGTCTCGACTGCAGACAGCGCTGCAGCGTCCGGATAATCCGACGGAATATGCCGGGCAGGCAGGTGGCGCCAATCCGAGGGGGTCCAGGTCATTGTTTCGCGGCTCCAAGTCTCGGGTGCATAAATCACATGGCGCCCAAGGGCTCAAGTTTCACCAAGAATTCACAGCCAGAAGCTGGTGCCGCGGGCGATCTGGCCGCTAAAAGGCGGTTTGCAAGCTGACCGCGGGGGCCATGCTGCTTATGTCGCACGTTTATATCAGCCATTCCTCCAAGGATGTGGACGCCCTTCTGGCGCTGCACGAGGCCCTGCGCGCCGCCGGCATCGCGGACTGGTATACACCGGGCGAGCCTGCTGCCCGCGATGTGGCCAATGCCGCCATCGACCAGGCCTTTGCCATGATCGTGCTGGTATCGGCCGCCGCCGTGCGGTCGCAAGCGGTGCGGCTTGATGTCGAACGGGCAAAATCCCTCGGCCTGAAGCTCATCCCCTTCCAGATCGACAAGGCGCGGCTCAACGGCTTCTTCAAGGCCGAAGTCCAGCCCCATCTCAGCCTCTCGGCCTCGCAGCCTGAAGGCCTCGCCCGCCTCGTCGCCGCCACGCAGGCCGCCTATCGCAGGCGCTGTCCTGTGCTCGCGGTGATGAACCTCAAGGGCGGCGTCGGCAAGACAACCGTCTGCGCGCAGGTCTTCGGGGCGCTCCAGGGCACATACGGCGGACGGGTCCTGCTGATCGACCTCGACCCGCAATACAATCTCACGCAGACCTTCTTCGACATGGAGTTCGCCGACGCGAGCGCTGCGACCGACCGGTCGGTGATCTCACTGTTCGAACGCTCTCGCCTGCACGCCAAGGACGCAGCTTCGCCCGCCGAAAACTGGCTCACGCTCAGCAAGGCGCCGTTCACGCCCGCCCCCCGCGACGGCTTCATGCATGACCTCCTCGGCATCGAAGGGCCGGACGGCCGGCTGGATCTCATCTCGGGCCAGTTCGAACTGTCGAAATACGCCTTCGCCAATGACAATGACGCCCTCGCCGCGATCCGGCAGAACTTCCTGCGCGCGATCGAGCATTATCGCAGCGCGTATGATCTGATCGTCTTCGACACCAATCCCAACGCCACCTTCCTCACGCGCTGCGCTCTTGAGGCCGCCGACCGCGTGATCGCGCCGATGCATGCCGACATCTACTCCCTGCGCGGCGTGCGGCTCCTGAACCAGGTAATCCAGGATCAGGTCGCGCCCGAGAAAAGGCCAGACGTGTCAGTGCTTTTCAACGCGGTCGACCGCAACGAGCAGTCCACTTTCGAAGCCGATGCACGCAACGGTGCCTTTGATCAGCGCGCCGGCTTCCTGCTTTCCAAAGCGCTACTTTCGGCCGCCCTGCCCCGGTCTGGTCATCTTGGTGTCCGCGGTCCGCGTGGCAGCGAACCACCCTGGCGGCAGCTCACGATTCATGCCGGCCGCGGCGGCGGCCTGAAAACGATTCGTGAAGGCCTCAAGCAAGTCGCACTCGAAATCCGTACACTGAGCGAAAAATGAACGGAACGTCAGGAGACGTGTGCCAACCGCTCCTGACGCTCATTAAAGAAGGTCAGGATCGCTTCGCGCGTCTGCGGCCGCGAGATGAAGTAGCCCTGCACCATGTCGGCGCCCATCTCACGCAACAGGTTAAGCGCACCTTCTGTCTCGACACCTTCAGCCACGACACGCATCCCAAGCGCATGCGCGAGATCGATCGTTGACTTGATCATCAGGCTCTCGGATGTATCCCGGCCAAGTGTCAGGATGAACGATTTGTCGATCTTCAGTTCGTTGGCAGGGATTTGCTTGAGGTAGGACAACGAAGACAGCCCGGCACCGTAATCATCGATCGAAATCGAGATTCCAGCCTGGCGGAACAGCCCAATGATTGCTAGCGCCCTGGTGGGATCATCAATCACCGCTGTTTCGGTGATCTCGAAGCAGAGCTTTGCCCGCGCATTCTTGACAATGCCGATAGCCCACATCGCAAAAGAATCGTCACAGATCTGGCGGCCCGAGACATTGACTGAGACAGGCAGCGAGAAACCCCCGGCCTCCAATAGCCTTTGATCCTCGATGGCGCGCTGAACCACCCACTCGGTCAATTGCCGGATATGGCCGGTCTCTTCCGCAATCGGAATGAATTGGTCGGGCGCGATCATCCCACGCACAGGATGGCGCCAGCGGATCAACGCTTCGAGACCCTGGATTTCATCTGACTGGAGACCGTATTTCGGCTGATAGGCAAGGAAAAGATCACCGTCATTCATCGCGCCGAGCATCGCGCTCATCAGAGACAGCGTCTCAACCGGATTGCCATAGGCATCGAGATCAAACACGTTGACCAGCAACTGGCCTGCGTCCGCTTGATCCGCCGCAACGATGGCTTGATCTACCGTCCCGATACTGACCAGTTCGGCATTTCCTGAAGCGGCAATGCCTGCGCACAAGAGTAAGTCCACAGTCTCATTTTCGATCGTGACAGGCTGCGAGCACGCCATCACCAGACGCCGGATACCGGCCTCCTCCCTGGGCGTTGTGCTGGAACGCGCGAGGACACAAAGGTCGGTCGCAGAGACCCGGTAGATCGTCTCACCCGGCAGGAAGCCCTGAAGTCTCATCGCAAGCAGTTCGAGCGCCTTGGCAGATGCCGAATGCCCGATCGCGGCCCGAACATGCTGAAACCTTCGGACCCGGATGATCAGGACTTGTAGAGGGTCTGCCTCAGCAGCGGCTGCGTTGAACGCCTCGTCGAGCGCCAACCGGTTCGGCAATCCCGTTTCCCGGTCACGTCGCGCCAACTCCTGTATATCCCTCTCGCGGCTCGCGATATTGTCCTGCATGACATTGAAGCTGTCGGCCAGCCTGCCGATTTCATCGTGCGACGTCACACTCACGGTCTCGCGGCGGCCCGCTGACATCGCCCGCGCAGCCTGGTCGAGCAACTTGATTGGGCGCGTCAAACTTCGCGCGACGGCGACGCCACTGGCGATCGCAAGACCTATGCCTGCGAGACTGAATCCGAAAATTGCAAGCAGCATCGGCTGGTAGGGCTTCATGGCTGCATCGCGCGGATAGTCGATGACAAGCTCGGCGCCTTGTTCCTCACCGAATCCTTCGAGCACACGCGTCGCAACGATCGACCCTTGATGAGCCTGCGCTTCAACATTCTGCAAGCTGCGCAAGGATGCCGTGACAGGAATGGCGGACAAATCCTCCAGTGCTGACATCCGGCCGGAATCCATCTTTACACTGAAGACGACCCATCCAACAATCATCGGCGCCCGGACCGGCACAGCCACAGCCTGAACAGGGGTTCCATCAATCCAGATTACACCGCTCGGCGAGCCTTCCGATATCAAGGCATTGAGCAATCCGTCCGGTGCGTCGATGACTGTCTCGTCCGACTGCAGGAGCCGGCCATCCGGAAACACGATCAGCGCATCGACGCCTTCGAAGCGGTAGCCGAGATTCTGCAACGCGGAAGCAATTGTCGCAACGTCTTCGGTTGCAACCGCTTCGCGAAAGCCGAAATCGGAGGCGAGAATGCCCGCCGCAGCGGCCAGTTGCTCCTCGGTCAGATCCCAGAGTTTTTCGAAGACAGCGACGCTTGCGGCAAGCTCGCCTTTAACATCTCGCTCCGCATTGATCTTTATGCTGATGAGGACGGCAAGCCCGACCAGAGTGAGAATCGCGCCGAAGATCACCGAATATACGAGCGTGATCTTGGTCCGCATGGACCGGAAGCGGAACCGATCAATGACCATGATGGCTGGGGGTCTTGAAGGAAAGTACGGCAACGGCTGCCTCGGCGGACGTGCCGGTCAGGCTCACGCGCACCTCGGCGGGCGCCGCATCGGGGTGCCACACGGTCGCTGATGTCACCGGTCCGGACGTGTCGAACGTGATCTCGCCGCTGGAATTGGTCTTGCCAGCATAGGGCGTGTCCACCACACGGATATAACCCACCATCGAGTCATGAATGTTGCAGCCCACGGCGACGATGCCCGGGTTAACAAGCGTCACCGATCGGGACTCGTCGCGTCCGAACAGTTTCAATTCGAACCGGTTGCCTTTCGAAAACGAATAAACGTGATGGCGCACGCGGTCGAGGTTGGGAAACGACACCTCGCTGCCGGCCGGCACGACAAGGATATAGGGATCGAAAGCGAGGTCCTTCTGGGCCATCGCGAGCGGCCATGACACCTTGCCGCTGCCCCTTTGCGTCGCCCCGCCGTCCAGCATGACCACCGCATCCTGAACCGGAGCGCCGGCGGCGTCCGTCACGCGAACCCGAACGGGATCGGCATGAGCAATTGAAGCCATCAGAGCGGCGGAGAGGAGCAGAATTTTAATGCGCATCCAGAATAGATAACATGGCTCGGTTGCCCAAATGTAAAGCCTTGACCCGGCAAACCCTGCCGGAGTTTGAGTTTCGTCAACCTTTTCCGCGTTAACAGGTGAACATGGTTAATGTCTTTAAATCCGCTGTCGCGCTCGCCGTCGCCTCCACGGCGCCCTCTGCGCTCGCCCAGATCGGGCCCCTCGAGCCCGGCGGAAAACTTTTGCTGACGCGCGGTATTTCATCCGTGGACGGCGCGGGCGGTGGCGGCTTGACGCCTTGGGCCCTGATAACCGGCAATGAAACAGACCGGGGCGTCGGCGCGACGGCACATCTCAGCCATGTGCGCGTCAACGATTTCAGCCTGACAAGCTATGGCGCCGCGATCGGCCTGCGCGACCGGCTGGAGGTCTCCTGGTCACGTCAGGAACTGGACACGCGGGAGGCCGGCGAGGCGCTCGGTCTCGGCGAGAGCTTCTCCTTTGGCCAAGACATCTATGGCGCCAAACTCCGTCTCATCGGCGACGCCGTCTACGATCAGGACCGGTGGTTGCCACAGGTGGCGGCGGGAGTGCTTTGGAAACAGTCCGATGAACCGGACCTGGTTCGCGCGCTCGGCGCCGAAGATGACAATGGCATCGACCTTTATCTCTCGGCGACAAAACTCATCCTGTCCCAGAGCCTGATTGCCAACGCGACCCTGCGCTATTCGGACGCAAATCAGGGTGGCCTGCTTGGCTATGGCGGCCTGGAGGGTGCCTCGATTCAACCTGAAGTCTCGCTCGGCTATCTCGTGACACGCAAACTCGCCGTCGGCGGCGAATACCGCTTCAAGCCGGACAATCTTGCCTTCGCACGCGAGGATGACTTCATGGACCTGTTCGCCGCCTATGCCGTCAACCCGGCCCTCACGCTAACTGCCGGATATGCCGGGCTCGGCAGCGTCGCCACCTTTGACGGCCAGCGCGGCGTTTACCTCAGCGCGCAGATCGGGTTCTGACATGCACCGAATTGCCACCTGCGTCTTGATGACGGCCTGCTGGATAGCAGCTCCGGCGCTTGCAGACGTTCCGCCCGGAGAGATCGCCGTCACGCCCTATGAAATAGCGGACGCCAATGCCGGCGCTGATCCCTATCCGGACGATCGTCTCTATATCGCGCTCGGCGGCGAGGACGGGGTTGCCCGCATCATCGACCGCCTGGTCGATGGCGTCACGACCGACCCTCGTATTGAGGGCATCTTCGCTGCAAGCGATTTCGTCCGCCTGCGCCGAACCCTGCGCGAGCAGGTCTGCTATCTTGCGGGTGGTCCATGTGCGTATACAGGCCGGGACATGACCTCCGTCCATGCTGATCATGGCATCACGACCCGGGAATTCAATGCGCTTGTCGAACAGTTGCAATTCGCCATGGACGCAGAGGATGTCCCGGCCCGGGCCCAGAACCAGTTGCTCGCCAAACTTGCTCCCATGCACCGCGTTATCGTGACGCGCTGATCGGCCTGCGCATTCAGGCCATCGCTGGCACCCATTTCGTCCGCATCGTGACGAGTTCCTCCGCCACGGACGGGTGGACAGCGCACGTTCGATCGAAGTCTTCCTTCGTTGCGCCCATCTTCACGGCAATGGCGATGGCCTGGATGATTTCGGCGGCATCGTCGCCCACAATGTGCACACCCAGCACACGCTGGTCACTTACGCGCACAACCAGCTTCATGAACATTCGCGTCTGGTCGCCGTTCAGCATGTTCTTCATTGGCCGGAATTTTGCTTTGTAGATATCGATCTGGCCATAGAGTTTGCGGGCTTCAGCTTCGGTGATCCCGACAGTGCCGACTTCTGGCTGCGCAAAGACCGCCGTTGCAATGTCGGCATGATCGAAATGCCAGGGATTGCCGCCGAATTCGGTGTCAGCAAAGGCATGCCCCTCGCGAATTGCGACGGGCGTAAGATTGACCCTGTCGGTCACATCCCCAACGGCCCAGATATTCGGCGCGCTGGTGCGCGACCATTCATCGACGATGACAACCCCGTTGCCGCCAAGTTTCACGCCCGCCGCGTCGCAGCCCAGTCCCTGCGTATTGGCCTCGCGGCCGACAGCCATCATCACGAGGTCAGCGGCGAGATTATGACCATTGGATAAATGAACAGTCATTTCCGGCCGTTCGCCACCCCGCCTTTCGATCCGTGAAAAGATTGTCTTGGTAATGACGCGAACGCCTGCCTCTTTGAGCCCCTCATGCACCTCGGTTCGTACATCCTCATCAAAGCCGCGCAGGACAGTGTCGCCGCGGTAAACAAGCGTCACGTCAGCGCCAAGGCCCGCAAACACATGCGCAAACTCCACCGCGATATATCCGCCCCCTGCAATCACCATACGTCCGGGCAGGGCATCGAGATCGAAGACCTCGTTCGACGTGATCACGTGTTCAATGCCCGGTAACTCCTCAGGCGTGGGCAGCCATGGGCGGCCGCCTGTCGCAATCAGCACCTTGCCGGCCGTGACTGTCCGGCCGCTCGTTTCAAGCCGAAGCGTGTGCGCATCAACGAAGACAGCGCGTTCTTCGAAAAGCTCGGCTCCGGCATTGCGCACGTTGCGTTCGTAGATCGCGGACAAGCGATCGACTTCGGCACGCATGCCGCCGACAAATGATCCGTGATCATACGACACGTCACGCGCCGACCAGCCATATCCACCGGCCTTTTCGATCATCTTTCCATACTTGCTGGCATAAACCATGAACTTCTTGGGAACACAGCCCCGGATCACACACGTGCCGCCCATCCGGTATTCTTCCGCAATCGCAACCCGTGCGCCGGCAAGAGCGGCAATTCTTGCAGCCCGCACGCCGCCCGACCCGCCCCCAATCACGAAGAGATCGTAGTCATACGTAGGGTTCGCCATGCATCATTCCTTCAGATAAAATTGGCTTGAGCGTCTGAGTTGCAGCGGCACTTGCATCACCAAGGCGTCCGGGCACCTCAAAATTCGTAGATGTCGGCGCCTGTTCGTGTTCCGACGATAATGGTCCGTGCAAGCCCGATGAAAAGACCATGCTCCACGACACCCGGCACAGCCGAAAGCCGCGCAGCCAGCTGTGGCGCATCCAGGATCTGTCCACAATGGCAATCAAGGATGTGATTTCCACCATCGGTCACCAGCAAGTCATGGCCACCCGGCACTTTACGCAGGTCAATCTGTGGACGGACGACACCTGACGCCAGAAGCGCATCATACACCTTCTTCGCCGTAATCGTATATCCAAAAGGCGTAACCTCCACCGGGAGCGGGAAAGCCCCAAGCCGGTCGACCAGCTTTGTCGGGTCTGCAATCACGACCATGTGATCCGACGCGTTGGCGATGATCTTCTCGCGCAGCAGCGCCGCGCCGCCGCCCTTGATCAGATGGCCGTCGCGCCCGGCTTCGTCAGCGCCGTCGACCGTGAGGTGAATCTGATCGACTTGCTCGAACGGGATGAGCGGTATGCCGAGGCTTGCCGCCAAGCGG
>JBGSVY010000174.1:0-7460 GCA_041752715.1 Hyphomonas sp. | reverse complement strand
TGACCGTGATCGTGCCCGGCGTGCAGCGGCAGGGACAGAATTAACAGGCCAGCCAGCACGCCGGCCGCCAGTGCGCCGCCCGCCCGGGCAGGCGCTTCTTCCTGGAGGGGCTTCATCAGGGGCCCAGTCGCGACATAGAGGAGAAGACCGGCGGAAATTGCAAACAGGATCGCGATGGTCGCCTCGCCAAGGCCCGCCATGAAGGGTGCCGACAGGACGACGCCGAGCGGTGTCGTCGCCGCCGCTGCAAAGAACGCGTAAAGGAGGGCCGCGCGCAACGCCACGCCGTGCCGCGCCAGCACCGCGAAAGCGATGATGCCTTCGGCAAACTCGTGCAGGATCAGCGGCATGGCTGCATAGACGCCGGACTCGAAACTTGCCGAGAAGGAGACAGAATAGACCACTCCGTCGAGAAAGGAGTGCGTGGCGATCGCCAACAGCGGCGTGATGGCGGCCGCAGGCCCGCCCGCGATATTCTCCGGAAACACCGCCCCTGCGGCGAAACTCAGCAGCAGTCCGGCGAGGAAGCCGGTCAGCAGGAACCGCCCGCCATGCCCGCCCATGATCAATGCTTCAGGGATGATGTGCATCAGGCAAAGCGTCGCCAGCATGCCGCCTGCACCGAGCGCGATCAGGCCCGACTGGCGCGCTGTCCAGTCGCGCCGCAGCGCCACGGCGAGGAGGCCGAGCGAGGCGATCAGCGCTGAGGCAAGACCAAAGAGCAGGGGCGCCTGAAGGGAGAGCGACATGTATTGAGGGGTCCGGTCTGGTGAGGTCTCGTGCGCAAACCGGTCTGGCCCGGCCCCGTGATGTCCCCTTGCGAGAAGTGTTATATTGTCTCATTATGTATTTGACTACACGAATTTCCATTCGTCACCTTCACGGGAGAAAGCGGCATGCTTCGATTGTCAGGTCCGGCGGGATTGCTCAAGCTTGCGGCCCTCCTTGCGCTTGCCGCCTGCGGAGCACCCACGCCACCGCCGGCCCAGCCATCGGGTGAGGACGCCGCACCGTTCAACGTTGACGGCGACGGCGTGAACGACGTGCGCATCGGCAATGCCGAGACGGGCGATCCCAACGCAAGCGTCGCAACCGCTGGAGATGACCATGGCGGAGATGATCACGATGATGCGGGCGGCGAAGCACATGTCCACGGCCTCGCCGATCTGGCCGTCACGTTGGACGGCAATGTCATCAGTGCCCAGATTGTTTCGCCACTCGCCAATTTCGGTGTGCCGGAAGCAGACGCCGCTCTGCCGGACGCCGTCATCACGAGCCTGCCGGGCCTTATCTCGCTGGCTGGCGGCGATTGCACGCCAGCCCCTCCGGTTGCCGCGATCGACACCAGCAGCGGCCACACCGATGCCGTGATCGATTTCAGCTGGACCTGCCAAAACCCCGCCGCCGTTACCGCGTTTCGCTTTGACGGCTTTGCCGCCTATCCGGGTTTCGAGACGGTGAACGCCGTCTTCCTTGGCGGCATGGTCCAGAAGGCCGCGGGCCTCACCGCGTCGAGCCCCGAATTGCCGCTGAACTAGGCGCAGATGGCTACGCCGCTCATCGCTATCGAAGCCTTGCGCTTTGCCTGGAAGGGCGGCCCGCCAGTGCTCGATATCGCGCATTTCAGACTGCAGCCAGGTGAGCGCCTGTTCCTGCGCGGACCGTCCGGTTCGGGCAAGTCGACCCTGCTCGGCCTCATCGCCGGCGTGCTCGTTCCTCAGGACGGCCAGATCCGCGTGCTGGGGGAAGATCTCTCCGCGCTTTCGCCCGCCGCGCGCGACCGGCTGCGCGCCGACCGGCTCGGCGTCATCTTTCAGATGTTCAATCTAGTGCCTTACCTTTCGGTAACCGGCAACGTCCTGTTGCCGTTACATTTTTCACCGGCCCGGCGCCGTGCGCTTGGCGCCGGTGCCGAGACCGAAGCGCGCCGCCTCCTCGCCCGGCTCGGGCTTGACGATGAGGCGCTGCTGCGTCGCCGGGTGTCCGACCTGTCGGTCGGTCAGCAGCAACGCGTCGCAGCGGCCCGTGCCCTGATCGGTGGTCCCGCCATCGTGATCGCCGATGAGCCGACCTCAGCGCTTGATGCCGATGCGCGCGACCGGTTCATCACGCTCCTGTCGGAAGAAGCCGCGCGCACCGGCGCCGGCCTTCTCTTCGTCAGTCATGACGCAAGCCTTGCCCGGCTGTTCGACAGGTCGGTCGATCTGGCTGCCATCAATCGTGTGAGCACGTCTGCATGAACGCGATCCTCTCTCTCGCCTGGCAAAGTCTCCTCAATCGCAAGGGCTCAGTCATTCTGACGATTGTCGCCGTCGCGCTGTCAGTGGCCCTCTTTCTTGGAGTCGACAAAGCCCGCACCGGGGCCCGCGAAGGCTTCGGCAACACGATTTCCGGAACGGACCTGATCATCGGCGCGCCGACGGGCAGCGTGAATCTGTTGCTCTACGCGGTGTTCAGGATGGGCAATGCGACCGCTGAAGTATCCTGGCCAACCTATCAGCAGATCGCTGCGCGAGAGGATATCGCGTGGACCGTGCCGGTCTCGCTTGGAGACAGCCATCGCGGCTTCCGGGTCATGGGCACGACACCCGATTATTTCGTCCACTACAAGTATGCGGGTGGGCGCCCGCTCGCACTGGCGGAAGGCGCTGTCTTCGATGATCTCTTCGATGCCGTCATTGGCGCCGAGGTCGCGCGCACACTTGATTATCGCCTGGGCGATGAACTCACCCTGTCGCACGGATTGGGCGCCTCGGATTTCGGATCCGGCCATGACAATCGCCCCTTCCGTGTCAGCGGCATCCTTGCCCGCACCGGAACACCCGTTGACCGCACGGTGCATGTCTCGCTCGAGGCGATCACCGCGATCCATGTCGGCTGGGAGACCGGCGCCAAGAACCCCCTCGCCGATACGATCAGTGAGGACGTTATCCGCAGCTTCGACCTGACACCAAAGACTGTCACCGCCGTGTTTGCAGGCCTTGAACGCAAGGGAACGATCCTCACGACACGGCGCGCCATCAACACAAACCGGGGCGAGCCCCTGATGGCGATCATTCCGGGCGAGGCACTCGCCGAATTGTGGAGCGTCACCGCTCTTGCTGAGCGCGCCTTGATGGCCGTGTCGGTGTTCGTGATCGCCGTCGGGCTTGTCTCGATCCTGACCTCGATCCTGACCAGCCTCAACGAGCGGCGCCGCGAGATGTCGATCCTCCGCGCGGTCGGCGCCCGTCCGGGGCATATCTTCTCGCTTCTTGTCATGGAAGCGGGCCTGATCGGCTTCACGGGCGCTGCGATCGGCATTGCGCTCATTCACGGCCTGCTGGCGCTTGTCGGCCCAGCGATGCAGGAACGGTTCGGTGTGGCGATGCTTGGCGGTGGGCCGGGCCTCACCGATATCGTAACGCTTGGGGCGGTCACGCTTGCGGCGCTTGTCATCGGCGCTGTCCCGGCCTGGGCCGCTTTCAGGCGATCGCTCGCTGACGGGCTCAGTGTTCGTCTGTAATCGGGGCTAGCCGGTTGACGCCGAGACGCTTATTTAAAAGGTCATGCTGATGAAATCCACCTCCACGTCCGCCGGCCTTTTGGCCCTCGTTCTGGCCGCTTGCTCGCAGGCCGACTCCGGGCAGGCCAGCCCATCTGCGCTGCCCGCCGCCCCGATCGTCGAGGCGCAGGCGATCTCTGGCCCCCAGGTGGGCGAGAAGATCGGCGAAACAGCTGCCGAGCGCGCGGCAAAACGCGAGGCGGCCGCAGCAAAGCGCGCTGCTGAAGCCGAACGCAAGAAGATCGAATTGGCAGCCCGCGGCGTCCGCCAAATTGGCTGGGAAGACCTTATGCCGGAAGGGGAGGAGGAGCGCCTCGCCCAGATGTACCAATCCCAGATGGCGATGCTGTATTCCGGTGCAGGTGTTGCCGAAGGTTCAGCCGGCGACCAGATGATTCAGATTGGCACATTCAACACGGTCAAGGAATTGAACGGCAAGACGATCCGTATCCCTGGCTATACGGTGCCGTTTGAGTACGGCGCGGCAGCCGACATCAAGGAATTCCTGCTGGTGCCTTACTTTGGCGCCTGTATCCACTCTCCGCCACCACCGCCCAACCAGACAATCTTCGTGATGACAGACACGCCGCTGAAATTGTCAGATCTGTCGCAGGCCGTCTGGATTGAAGGCGTCATCTACACCCAGACGCAGGAAAGCGAACTGGCAGATGCGGCCTACACGATAAAAGTCACCAGTATCGAAGCCTACGAGTATTGAGTGGTGCTGCTGCTGGCCGGTCTCTCAAACAAATAGCGAGGGCCGCAAAAAAGAAGGGCGGCCAAACGGCCGCCCCTCCACACTCTACACTGTACTCTACTATCCACAGACTATCAGTTAATTCCTAATAGTTTGCGAATGGTGTTTGCAGCCTAGCGGCCCTTCGCCAGCAGGTTGCGAATTTCTTCAAGCAGCACTTCTTCCCGCGGCGGTGCCGGCGGGGGCGCGGCTTCCTCAGCGCGCTTCATCTTGTTCATGCCTTTGATGAGCATGAACATGACAAACGCCACAATCAGGAACGAGATCAGCGCTGAGAGAAAGCCACCAAGATCGGCCACGGCCGCTGCCTTGGTGACCGTTCCATCGGCGGCAAGCACCGCTTCCTGGATCGTCAGTTTGAGATTCGACAAGTCAATGCCGCCCATGATGGGCGCCAGGATCGGTAGGAAGAGGCCTTCGATGAAAGCCGTCACGACAGTCGCGAAGGCGCCGCCCATGACAAAGCCAACAGCCATATCAATGAGGTTGCCCTTCATTGCGAACTCTTTGAATTCCTTGAACATATTTCCCCTTTCAGAAGCGCCGGAAACCCCGGCGCGCCGAAATTTTGTCTGGTAATTTGGCGGGGCCGTCAAGCCTGCGCAACAGGCGCGCGAGTTCAGCCCACGGATTATCTCGCCTCGGGGTCTTCCCCGCCATTGACGCGGGCGCGCAGTTCCTTGCCAGCCTTGAAGAAAGGCACCGCCTTTGCAGGCACGCGGACGGCCTCGCCCGTGCGTGGATTGCGGCCTTTTCGGGCATCGCGCCGGCGAACCGAAAAAGCGCCGAAACCGCGCAATTCAACCCTGTCTCCGCGCGCCAGCGCATCGCCGATTTCGCCCAAAATGACATTGACGACCTTTTCCACGTCCTCGTGTCGAAGATGCGGATATTCGGCGGCGAGCTTATCGATGAGCTGCGACTTCAACATCCCTTTGTTATTACACGCATTTGCGGCGGAAGCGCTAGGCCCCCGCCGCAAACATTTCCGGAAATTTAGAAACGGCGCTGGGCCGCCTCCCGAACGTTAGGCGTCCGACATCAAGGCGTTGGCCTGGCTCTTCCAGTCCTCACGCTCCATCCGGCCCTGGAAGGCAAGCTCTTCCTCCAGTCCCTGGATCTGAGCGTCGCTGAGGGCCGCGATCTGCCAGAAGTGGAATATGCCCGCGTCGTGCAACTTCTTCTCGAAGGCTGGACCCACGCCTTTGATCTTTTTCAGGTCATCGGCGTCGCCTTGAGGGGCTGTCAGGCGGCCGCGTGCGTCGAGCGACTTGGCGTCGCCCTTGGCCGCGGCAGGCACAGCAGCTTTCGGCTTGGCCTTGCCAGCGCCCGAGGAGGCAAGCGCCGCCCCGAGAATGTCGCCGAGCGAGGCACCGGCATCAGCTGAGCCATACTGGGCAACGGCTTCTGCTTCTTCGGCAATCTCGAGCGCCTTGATCGACAGCGACACGCGCCGGGTGGCGCGGTCATACTGGATGACCTTGGCATCGACCTTGTCGCCGACGGCAAACCGCTCGGGGCGCTGGTCGGCCCGGTCGCGGCTGAGATCGGAGCGCCGGATGAATGACTTCACCGGTGGGCTGCCGAACTCGACCTCGACGCCGCCCGAGGTGATCTCGGTGACGGTGCAGGTCACCGTTGCGCCGCGCTTCAGGCCGCCGGCATCGCTGGCCGCCTCGATCGGGTCACCCGTCAGCTGCTTGATGCCCAGCGAGATGCGTTCCTTGTCGATATCGACATCGAGAACCTTCGCGCGGACCGTATCGCCCTTGTTGAAGCCTTCGATCGCCTGTTCGCCCGACTTGTCCCAGGCGATGTCGTTGATGTGGACCATGCCGTCGAGATCGGGGCCGAGACCGATGAACAGGCCGAACTCGGTGATGCCGCGCACTTCGCCCTCGATTTCCGAACCGATCGGATGATTGTCGAGGAAGGCATTCCACGGATTGTCCATGGTCTGCTTGAAGCCGAGCGAGATGCGGCGCTTGTCGCTGTCGACGTCGAGCACTTCAACATCCACTTCCTGCGAGGTGGAGAGCAGCTTGCCCGGGTGCACGTTCTTCTTGGTCCAGCTCATTTCCGAGACGTGGATCAGGCCCTCGACACCATCTTCAAGTTCCACGAACGCGCCGTAGTCGGTGATGTTGGTGACGACGCCCTTGAGGCGTGCGCCGATCGGGTAGCGCACGTCGATCCGATCCCACGGATCGGAGCCGAGCTGTTTCATGCCGAGCGAAATGCGCTGGGTGTCCGGGTTGATCTTGATGATCTGGACTTCGACTTCCTGGCCGACCTCGACCACCTGGCTCGGGTGGTTGATACGCTTGTAGCTCATGTCGGTGACGTGCAGCAGGCCGTCGATGCCGCCCAGGTCCACGAACGCACCGTAATCGGTGATGTTCTTGACCACGCCCTTGCGGACATCGCCTTCCTTCATGTCCGAGACGATTTCGGCGCGCTGTTCGGCGCGGCTCTCTTCAAGGATCGCAC
The DNA here is from genome assembly GCA_041752715.1 of Hyphomonas sp. Classification (GTDB taxonomy): domain Bacteria; phylum Pseudomonadota; class Alphaproteobacteria; order Caulobacterales; family Hyphomonadaceae; genus Hyphomonas. The sequence goes on along the minus strand of JBGSVY010000174.1, from coordinate 669 downwards.
GGCGCGAGACAACGATGTTGCCACGCACGCGGTCGAGCTTGAGGATCGCAAACGGCTGGATCTCGCCCATCAGCGGGCCGACATCGCGCACCGGGCGGATATCGACCTGGCTGCCCGGAAGGAAGGCGTTGACGCCGCCGAGGTCGACCGTGAAGCCGCCCTTGACGCGGCCGGAGATGGCCCCCTTGACCGGCTCGTTCTTGGTGAAGTTCTTCTCGAGCTTGATCCAGCGCTCTTCGCGGCGGGCCTTGTCGCGCGACAGGACGGCTTCGCCGAGCGCGTTCTCGATGCGGTCGAGATAGACATCGACGATGTCGCCGGCGACGGGCTGCTTGTCCTCGAGCGAGAATTCCTTGAGCGGAATGCGGCCTTCGGTCTTCAGGCCGATATCGACAACGACGGCGTCATTCTCGAGACGCACGACGGTTGCCGGGATAACCTGGCCTTCCTGCATGGCGCCTGCGGCGGCCGAGCCTTCGAACATGGCTGCAAAGTCGGCGGGGGTTGGGTTCATCTTGTTGATCATGGTGTCTCCGGGGGCAGGGCGAACGGTTCATGGCGGGTCCGCACCATTGCGGCCCGCAGGGGTTCGACCTGGTAGGGGTCTCTCAAATCGGGTCGGGCGCCGCCTGTTTGGATTTGGATCGCATCAGATGCGGCCCATCAGGC
>JBGSVY010000173.1:0-2850 GCA_041752715.1 Hyphomonas sp. | reverse complement strand
GGCGGGGAAAGGCATGGGCCGCAGGATTGCCGGTGGCGGCGAGGCGCTCGACGGCGGGGCCGCCGGGAAAGCCGAGGCCCAGGGTTTTCGCCACCTTGTCGAAGGCTTCACCGACCGCATCATCGATGGTCGAGCCGAGCCGGCGATAGTCGCCGAGCGCGCGCACGTCGAGGAATTGGCAATGGCCGCCGGAGACGAGCAGCAGAAGGTAGGGGAACGGACAATCGTCCGCGAGGCGAGGGGAGAGGGCGTGGCCTTCGAGATGGTTGACCGGGATGAACGGGATGCCGGCGGCCTGGGCGATCGCCTTGCCCGTCATCAGGCCAACGAGGACGCCGCCGATCAGTCCCGGACCGGCGGTCGCGGCGACGGCATCGAGGTCAGCATAGGCGAGGCCCGCCGCCTTCATGGCCGCTGCGACGGTGAGGTCGGCGAGTTCGGCATGGGCCCGGGCGGCGATCTCCGGGACGACGCCCTGATAGGGCGCGTGATCTTCGAGCTGCGTACGGATGATATCGGACAGGAGCGTGGCGCGGCCGTCTTCGAGGCGCAGCACGGCGGCGGCCGTCTCGTCGCAGGAGGTTTCGATGCCGAGGATTGTCAGGATACGGGTCATGCGGGGCGTATAGCCGTGCTGCGGGCCGGATAGAAGCGGCGACGTCTTTTTCCGGCAGCTTGTAAGAAACCCGGCGCCCGGCAGACTAAGCCTCGCATGAACACGACATCCGACCAGGACCAGCTTTACCTGCAGGCCGCCGAAGCCTTCGGCCCGGCGCTGCAGCGCCTCGCCCGGGCGACCGAAGCGAACGATGAGCGCCGGCGCGACCTGTTGCAGGACATGCATGTGGCCCTTTGGCGCAGCTTCGGCCGGTTTGATGGCCGGTGCAGTTTGAAAACCTGGACCTACCGCGTGGTGCACAACACCGCCGCGAGCCATGTCGACCGCGAGCGGCGCACGCACCGCGACGCGATCGCCATCGATGGTGCGGGCGACCTCGCCGACACGCACAGCCTCGCCCGGACGATCGAAGAGACCGATGCCGCGCTGCGGCTCAATGTCTGGATCCGGCGCCTGAAGCCGCCTGACCGGCAGGTGATGACGCTCTACCTCGAGGACCTCAGCGCGGCGGAGATCGCCGAGGTGACGGGCCTCTCATCCGGTGCCGTCGCCACTCGCATATCACGCCTCAAGGCGCAGCTGACCAAGCATTTCAAGGAGCGAACCGATGCCTGACCACGATCCCTTCCTCGCCATCTGGACCCGCCAGCCGGCGGAGCCTTTCACCCTGACGCTGGCCGACATCCACGCCCGTGCGACGCGGTTCCAGTCGAGAGTCCGTATGCGGAACATCACGGAATACGTGGCCGCCGGCCTCGTCATCGCGATGTTCGCCTGGCTCGGCTGGCTGATCCCCGATCCGGTTATCAAGACGGGGGCGGGCCTGATCGTTGCCGGTGCGCTATATGTCTGCTGGAAGCTGCACAGCCTCGGGCGCGCGGCGGAGGTTGCGGCATCCGATCATGCCTCGAGCCTCGCAGATTTTCACCGGGCGGAACTGATGCGTCAGCGCGCGGCGCTTGCGACCGTCTGGCGCTGGTATCTTGCACCCTTCCTTCCGGGAATGCTGGTCTTCCTTGGGGCTGTGACGCTGGTGGCCGATACCGGGCTTCCGCTGGAGGCGCGTCTGCGCACGTTCGTCTTCGGCGTGGGCCTGATGGCAGCCGTGTTTGCCGCGATCGGCTGGCTCAATGCACGGAGCGTGAAGGCGCTGGACGCGGAGATTGCCGAGATCGACCGTGTGCGGACGGCAGGCGGCGAGAGCTAGGGCGCCGGGGCCTCTTCGGCGGGCGGGCCGGTGAACTCCGCGTCGATGCGGAAGGTCACTTCGTCGCCGACGCCCATGGTCGAGCCTTCGGGCGGCAGGCCGTAGGTGAGGCCGAAGACCGAGCGGCTGAGGCTGCCTGAGGCATGAAAGCCGGCGCGGGCATTCGGGTCATAGGGCGGATAACCGGCATAGGCGCCGTTGAAGCGCGCCTTGAACGTGATCGGCAGCGTCGTGCCCAGGAAGGTCAGGTCGCCGGTGACGTCCGCTTCGTTGGGGCTCGTCTGGGTGATGGCGGTCGACTGGAAGCGGATCTCCGGGAAGGCGGGCGTGTTCAGCCACTGGGGGCCGATCAGTTCAGCGAGGAAGCCTTCGGGCGGGGCGGGGACGGTCAGCGACGAGGGGTCGACCGTGGCGGTGAGGGTCGCGGCGCCGGGATTGGCTGGGTCGATGGTGAGGGTCGCGTCGAAGCGCGTGAACTGGCCGACATAGTCGGAGAAGCCGAGATGATTGACGGAGAAGACGAGGCTCGCGTGTGACTTGTCGAGCGTGTAGACGCCGGCGCCCGCGCCATTCGCAAGGGCCGGATCGGGGAAGGGAGCAGGGGCGGCTTCTGTTGGGGCTTCGGCAGCAGGCGCCGGTGCGACGGCGGCAGGCGCGCAGGCGCCGAGGACGAGGGCGCTGGCGAGAAGAAGGGCGCGGGGGGACATGGGCTGGGCCTTTGCGGATCGGTTGCGGAGGCTTTCTGCGCTTTCTGGGGGGAAGTTTCCAGAGGGAGGCGGGCGCGCGCCCTTAATCTCCATCCATCCGCAACGCTGCGACAAACGCTTCCTGCGGAATCTCCACCTTGCCGAACTGGCGCATGCGTTTCTTGCCGGCGGCTTGTTTGTCGAGGAGCTTGCGTTTGCGGGTGGCGTCGCCGCCATAGCATTTGGCGGTGACGTCTTTGCGCATCGCAGAGATGGTTTCGCGGGCGACGACGCGGCCGCCGATGGCGGCCTGGATCGGGATCTTGAACATCTGGCGC
>JBGSVY010000172.1:0-16606 GCA_041752715.1 Hyphomonas sp. | reverse complement strand
GGCCGCCGGAACCGCATCAGCGGCTGCTGCCGCTGCCGGCTCTTCCTCGGTCTTGCCGCCGCGGCCCGCGATCGTGGCGATCGTGAAGTCGCGGTCACCGATCACCGGGGAGGCATCCTTCGGAAGTTTGACGTTCGAGATTTTCACGTTGTCGCCGACTTCGAGCGCCGAGATGTCGGCTTCGAGGTGTTCGGGGATATGGCCCGCCGGAACGTTGATTTCGACCGTGTGGCGAACGACGTTGAGCGTGCCGCCCTTCTTGATGCCGGGGCAGGCTTCCAGGCCCTTGAAGTGGACCGGAACCTCGACCTTGATGATCTGGTCTTTCTCGACGCGGAACAGGTCAACGTGCCACGGCTGGTCGGTCACCGGGTGCATCTGGATGCCCTGCGGGATCACGAGCTGCTTCTCGCCCTTGTGGATCAGGGTGGCCGTCGTGTTGAGGAACTGGCCGGTTTCGATGGCTTTCTTCACTTCCGGCTTGCGCAGGTTGATGGCCACCGGGGCGAGGTCGCCGCCGTACAGCACGCCGGGCACGAAGCCCTGTCTGCGGGCCTCACGGGCGCCACCGGTGCCGGTGCGCGGACGCACTTCGACGTTGAATTCGATTTTATGTTTGGACATTTGTTTTCCTTTTCGCCCTGGACCGCGCCTTCCGTAAGGTAAGGTCGGAACCTGACAGGTACGGCCTGGCGCCGTCCTTTGAACGCGGGCGTATAGGGGAAGGGAACGGGCCTGGCAAGCGGCGTGAGCGGGGTGTTTCAGTCCCTGAAACAGTCCGCCATCGCGCCCATCCAGCGCATCACTGCGTCCTTCTGCTCCAGCGGCGATTTACCGTTGCGCACGAGGATCAGGTCGAGGTCCGGCACCAGCACGGTATACTGCCCCTCATAGCCATTGGCCGAGAAGCTGCCGGGCCCCGCCATGCCGAGCCACCAGTGGGCGCCGTAGCCGTAGGTCTCCGTCGGCGGCACCGGGGTCGGCGTTCGGGCATAGGCCACCCAGCCCTCCGGCAGGATGCGCCGCCCGTCCCACACGCCGTCTCTCAGGTAGAGCAGGCCGAAGCGTGCAAAGTCCCGCGCGGTGCAAAAGCAGAAGGACGAGCCGATGAACGTGCCGGCCTTGTCAAACTTGGGGTCAGCCGATGCCATGCCGATCGGCCCGAACAGGTCGCGGAACATGAACGCGCGAAAGCCTTCACCGCCCGCGCCGAGCGCCCGGGCGGCAATGCGCGCCACGATGTTCGTCGTTCCGCTGGCATAGCTCCACACCGCGCCCGGCGGATGGATCAGCGGGAACGTGGCGGCAAACCCGCCGACATCCTCCTTGCCGGACCCGAACAGCATCTCGATCACATCGGAAATGCCCGCATCCACATAGTCTTCGGCAAACTTCAGTCCGCTCGACATCCTCAGCAGCTGGTCCAGCGTGATCGCGCGGCGCGGATCATCCGGACCCTGCCATTCCGGCACATCGGCCGGCGCGTGAATATCCAGCTTGCCCTCGCGCACCAGAATGCCGACCAGCGCCTGCGTCATGCTTTTCGCCTGCGACCAGGAATGATGCGTGCTCGCCCGATCGAAGCCGCGCCAATACCGCTCCGCCACGATCCGCCCGCCTTGCACCGCAAGGAAGGCATGGGTCTCACCGAGGCTGTCTGGCGCCGGGTCGCTGAAGGCGAGGTCCAGCAGCGGCGCCATCTTCGCCGCCACCTGCGCGGGCAGCTCGCCCTCGGGCCAGTCCTGTGTCGGCCAGGGCACACCGGCAGGTTGCGCGGGAAGAGGGGGCAGGTGTCCGTCGCGGGGTATCATTCGCCGCTCTCCCACGTGTGCCGCGCTTTCATCGAGCCCTGAACCGAACCCGCAATCACGCCAAAAGGCAAGCCGGTACGCCCGCCCGCCATCAGGCCGCCAGCGCGGCGATCTGCCGGTTGACGCCGCGCGGAAATTGGCAAGAGGTTCGCATGCCGGACGTTGCCGTTAGGCGGCTGGTCCAATTCAGGACAGGCCGGTGGGGTTGTGCATGGAAAATTGCGGCGTTGCGATTATCGGTTCCGGCATGGCGGGCTTCGGCGCCGCGAACGCGCTGCATGAGCGGGGTCTGCGCGGCACCATCTACGAGGCCCGGCCGACCCTCGGCGGACACACGTCTACGCACTATTACGACGACGGCTACACCTTCGATGAAGGCCCCCACATCTCTTTCACGGAGATCGCCCGGCTGCAGGACCTGTTCGCCGAAAGCGTTGGCCAGAAATACGAGACGCTCCCGGCCTATGTGAACAATTACTGGCAGGGTCACTGGATCAAGCATCCGGCACAGGTGAACCTCCATGGCCTGCCGGAAGACCTGGTCATCGCCTGCATCCGCGACTTTATCACCGCCCAGCACGCCTCGCCCGGCGCCATCAACAATTATGAAGACTGGTTGCTTGCCTCGTTCGGGCCGACCTTTGCATCGACGTTCCCGATGCAGTACACGCGCAAGTATCACACGACCGAGGCCCGCAACCTGACGACCGACTGGCTGGGGCCGCGCCTCTACCAGCCGAAGATCGAGGAAGTCCTGCGCGGCGCCATCTCGCCCAACTCACCTGACGTGCATTATGTCAGCCATTTCCGCTATCCGACCCATCGCGGCTTTGTCTCCTATCTCGACAAGTTCGTGCCCATGGCGGACCTGAAAACCGGCTTCAAGGTCATCGAGATCGACCCCGCTGAAAAGCAGCTCACGTTCGCGAACGGCGAGATGCGCGCCTTCTCCGAGGTCGTCTCCTCGATGCCGCTGCCGAACCTGCTGAAGATCATCAAGGGCGCCCCGAAAGACGTGGTCGATGCCGCCCAGCTGCTTGCCTGTTCGCAGGTCGTGCTCGTCAATATCGGCCTCAAGCGGCCCTTCGTGTCGGATGCGAACTGGACCTATTTCTATGACGACGACATCTGCTTTGCCCGCCTCAGCTTCCCGTCCAACTTCTCTCCCAACCTGACACCGCAAGGCTGCAGTTCGGTCCAGGCGGAAGTCTACTTCTCTGAAAAATGGAAGCCGCTGACGGGCGCGCCCGGCGACTGGATCGAGCCGGTCATCGACGGCCTGATCAAGTGCGGGCTCGTCAAGGACCGGTCCGAGATCAATCATACCAGCACCATCTTCGCGCCGTGGGCGAACGTGATTTTCGATTATGACCGGCCGAAGGCGATCGAGACCGTCCACGGCTATCTCGATGATGTCGGGGTGGGTTATTGCGGGCGCTATGGCGACTGGGCCTACATCTGGACCGACCAGTCGTTCATCAGCGGCGAACGCGCGGCCCGCCGGGCGTTGGGCCTGACCGGGGATGAAATAAATATCAAGTCGCAGCATGGCATGATGCTTGCGAAGGACTAAACGGCGATCTACGGATCAAGTAATCGAACAGAAAAGGAAGATGCCCCATGTCGTCGGTTGAGGTTCCCGCGGGGGACTCGTCGTGCGGCCCGAATTGCAGGCATTGCAATTCTCGACTCACACTCGTGATGGCAGACCTCGGCAAGACGCCGGTCGCCAATGACTATCTTCCAATGGATGCAGATTTCTCGGCCGAGCCTCACTACCCGCTCGTCGCCTATGTCTGTTCCGATTGCCGGCTTGCCCAGACACATGACTTCGTTGAGGCAAATCGCCTGTTCCGGTCCGATTATGCCTACTTCTCATCGATGTCGAAAAGCTGGCTCGATCATGCGCGCCGGTATGTCGAGACGATGCAGTCACGCTTCGGGCTCGCGGCAAACGCGCGGCACGTCGAGCTTGCCAGCAATGATGGGTACCTCCTTCAATTCAGCAAGGCAGCTGGCCTTGCCTGCCTCGGCGTCGAGCCTTGCGAATCCGTGGCGCGGGCCGCCATCGAAAAGGGCATCGAAACCCGGATCGAATTCTTCGGATTGAGCTATGCCCGCCAGCTCGTCGCTGAGGGCTGGTCGGCCGATCTCATCACGGCCAATAACGTCTATGCCCATGTGCCAGACGTCAACGATTTCACTGCCGGTATCGCTGCGTTGCTCGCCCCCGAAGGCGTTGCCACGATCGAGGTTCAGCACCTCCTGTCGATGATGCAGCATCACGAGTTCGATACGATCTATCACGAGCATTTCTCCTATTACTCGCTGCTCGCCGCCAAGCGGATCTTCGAGTCGCAGGGCCTGCGCGTGTTCGATGTCGACTTGCTTCCCACCCATGGCGGGTCGATCCGGTTCTTCGTCTGCCACCGTGACGCACATCATCCGCAGACGGACGCTGTTGCAGATGTTCTGGCCCGCGAACGCGCCTTCGGCCTCGATCAGGACAAGGTCTACATTGAGTGGCGCAAGCAAATCGAGGCGACGCGCGATTCGTTGACCTATCTGCTGCGCGGCATCAAGGGATCCGGAAAGAAGATCGCGGCTTACGGCGCGCCGGCCAAGGGCAACACGCTCCTCAATTTCTGCGGCATCGGCCTCGCGATGATCGACTTCACCGTCGACCTCGCGCCGTCCAAGCAGAACCGCATGCTACCGGGCGTCCATATCCCGATCTATTCGCCCGAGGTTATCAGGGAACAGAAGCCGGATTTCGTGCTGATCCTTCCGTGGAACCTGAAGGGCGAGATCAAGGCCCAGCTGGCTGACATCGAAGGCTGGGGCGGCAAGTTCATCGTGCCGATCCCGGTTCCGACAATCGAAGCGTAAACCCCGCCGGCGAGGCAGTTTGCAGGCCGCGTCTTCCGTCGCTAAGCTCGCGCGCTCAACACCGCATTGAGCGCAGGCGTCCAGACATGTCCGATCCGTCGAAAACCTATCCCGTCCCGCCGGCCTTTGCCGCGACCGCGAACCTGACGCCGGAACGCTACCACGAGATGTACGCTGCCTCGATTGCGGACCCCGAGGCTTTCTGGGGCGAGCATGGCAAGCGCATCCAGTGGATGACGCCCTACGCCCAAGTGAAGCAGGTCTCCTGGGAAGCGGGCGATTTCGGCATCCGCTGGTATGGCGACGGCATTCTGAATGTCACCGAGAGCTGCCTCGATCGCCACCTCGCGACACGCGCCAACAAGACGGCCCTGATCTGGGAGGGGGATAACCCCGCCGACAGCCATTCGGTCACCTATGCCGAGTTGCACAGTGCCGTCTGCAAGTTTGCGAACGTCCTCAAGGCGCTCGGCGTCAGGAAGGGCGACCGCGTCACCATCTACATGCCGATGATCCTCGAAGCAGCCTATGCCATGCTCGCCTGCGCCCGCATCGGCGCCGTCCACTCGGTCGTGTTCGGCGGCTTCAGCCCGGACGCGCTCGCCGGTCGCATCGCCGACTGCGGCAGCACTTGCATCATCACCGCCGACGAAGGCGTGCGCGGCGGCAAGAAGATCCCGCTCAAGGCCAATGTCGACCGGGCCTGCGAAATCGCGGGCGGCAGCGTACAATCTGTCCTCGTCGTCAAGCGCACAGGCGGCGCGGTCACCATGGTGCCGGGTCGCGACCACTGGCTGCATGAGGCGGGCGCCGACGCCTCGCCCGTCTGCCCGCCCGAACCGATGAGCGCCGAAGACCCGCTCTTCATCCTCTACACGTCCGGCTCCACCGGCAAGCCGAAGGGCGTGCTGCACACCTGCGGCGGCTATCTCGTCTGGGCCTCGATGACGCATGAATACGTCTTCGACCTGAAGGAAGATGACGTGTTCTGGTGCACCGCCGATGTAGGCTGGGTGACGGGCCACACCTACATCCTCTATGGGCCGCTTGCGAACGGTGCGACCTCGATGATGTTCGAAGGCGTGCCGAACTATCCGGATGCCTCCCGATTCTGGCAGGCCTGCGACAAGCACAAGGTGACGATCTTCTACACCGCGCCCACCGCCATCCGCGCCCTGATGCGCGAAGGGGAAGGGCCCGTGAAGGCGACCTCGCGGTCCTCGATCCGCCTGCTCGGCACGGTGGGCGAGCCGATCAATCCCGAGGCCTGGGAGTGGTATTACCATGTCGTCGGCGAGGGCCGTTGCCCGATCGTCGACACCTGGTGGCAGACCGAAACCGGCGCCACGCTGATCGTGCCCCTCCCGGGCGCTACGGGTATGAAGCCCGGCGCCGCCAGCCATCCCTTCTTCGGCATCCGGCCTGCCCTCGTCGATGCCGAGGGCCAGCACCTCGAAGGTGCCGCCGAAGGCAACCTCCTGATCCTCGACTCCTGGCCCGGCCAGATGCGCACGGTCTATGGCGACCACCAGCGCTTCATCGACACCTACTTCACCGCCTATCCCGGCCAGTATTTCACGGGCGACGGCTGCCGGCGCGACGCCGATGGCTTCTACTGGATCACCGGACGGGTGGATGATGTCATCAATGTCTCCGGCCACCGGATGGGCACGGCGGAAGTCGAAAGCGCCCTTGTCAGCCATGACGCCGTGGCGGAAGCTGCCGTCGTCGGATATCCCCATGATATCAAGGGGCAGGGCATCTATGCCTATGTCACCCTGCGGGCAGGGGTTACGGCTGATGACGCGCTCCGCAAGAACCTCGTCCAGCATGTGCGCAGCGAGATCGGCCCGATTGCCTCACCGGATCTGATCCAGTTCGCACCCGGCCTGCCGAAGACGCGCTCCGGCAAGATCATGCGCCGCATCCTCAGGAAAATCGCCGAGAACGAGTTCTCGAATCTGGGCGACACCTCGACGCTTTCGGAGCCGGAGGTCGTTGGCGACCTGATCGCGAATCGTCAGAACCGGTAAGGAGGGCTCTCGCGGCAGGGCGCCCTGTGCCCCCTCAGCCGCCATCGGGCCGTGACGAAAGTCACACAACCCTGTCTGAAAACGTTGGAAAGCAGGCCAGTGGTGCCCCTGTTGTGGACAATTGCGTTGACGTTGGAACGGTCCCAGCCTTTATGTTAAGGTAGGGTTAGCCAAAGGGGGAATTCCGGTGGCGCTGTCAAAAATCGTATCGCAAAAATCGCAAAATCGGGCTCGGAAGGCGGGTTTGCTGTCTGCTTGGGCGGTGGCCGTGATGGCCGGTCCGGCTGCGGCCAATTGCCTGGACATTGCCGCGCCAGCAAATTCCATCAGCACCGCCTGCGAGCAGAGTGCGAAGAATGAGGGCCTCGCCAGCTATAAGCGGGGCGTTGCCGCCTTCAATACCGCTCGCGCCCACCTGGTCGCCGCTGCTGCCGCCAGCAACCCGTCATTGAGCTATGCGTCGGCCGTAACCTGGATCGAAGACTCCTACCGTGGCCTGTCGGACGCCTACCTGATGAGCGCGGACCGCAAGGGTCTTGGCCTGAACAATAGCGACTGGAAGAAGTGGCAGGCGGCCCGTGCCGGGTTTCAATATGATCGGTCGATTGCCAAGGCCACGGCCCTGCGCGGCATCGCAACGAGCGAGCCGATCCCGCCAAATTCGGTGTGCGTCTCGAAACTGGATTGCCTGAACAAGGCCATCGACGGGGTCGCAGACGATAAGATCGCTCTGCCTTTCGCGCCCTTCGGCACAAACAAGGGCGATGCCCGGTACAACGAATTCTTCTATCAAAGGGCGCTGATGTTTGCGGCGCGCGGCGAACTGCCCGATTCCGATCGCGCGATCGACAATTACCGGAAAGTGCTCGATAGCGCCCGGCCCGAGCGCAAGACCGAAGCCGCTGCGGCGCTCGAACAACTGGCCCTGAAGCTCGCGAATGAAAACCTGGCGCGGGGCGGCACGTCAATCAACCAGGCGATCCGCTATTTCGGCATCGCACGCGCCGCCCGGCCGGCAAGCTCTGTTGCCAGCATCGGGCTCGGTAAATCTTACATGGCGTACTGCCGTGACCAGGCATCGGTCGCCGCGCAGCGTCTGCCAAATTGTCTCTCGGCAAGCGATGCCTTTAAGTCCGCGCTCACGGCTCCCGACGCCAATCAGCTTGAAGCCCAATTGGGGATCGGAGAGGCGCTGATGGTCGCCGCGACCCAACAGCTGATCCTCAATCCGAGCGATCCCAGCGTCGCACGCTACCGTCAGGAGTCGTCCGACGCGTACGCACGGGCAGCAAGCGCCGGCGGTGGCAATGCCAAGGCGAAGCTGGAACTCGCAAAAGCCCTTCAGGCCACGCAACCCTTGCAAGCCTTTGAGGCCTTCCGCGACTATGTTGGTTTCGAGCTGTCTTATCCTGACTGGTTCGCGGCTGATGCCGGCTCGCCGGTCGGATCGCAGTTCCAGCAACGCGCCGCGCAAGTCGCCGGCAGCGAAGCCCGCCGCAATATCGGCGAGTCCATCCTGGCGATGTACAAGATCCGGTCTGCATCAGGCGGCATCCGCAAGGAGGTGGGGGTCAGCTTGCTCAATGCGGCATTGCAGGCGCAGCCGATCCTCGCCGACGCATCGAATGAACTCGGCAAGCTGCATCTCGTCGCCCCCGTTGACCGCGCCGCTGCGCGCGCCGCCTTCAACGGCGTTATCAACAGCACGGGCGGCCCGAACGGCCCTCCTGCGATCGGCCGTGAAAAGATGCGCGCCGAGGCCTTCTACCAGCTCAGCCAGATCGAGGCTGAAACCGCAGGTTCTGCGAACGGAGCGAGCATAACACCCGCCGGATTGAAATATGCACGTGACGCGTTTGCGCTCGATAGCGCCGACCCGCGCTTCAAGAAGGCCGTCTGCATCGCCTACATCGTGTCGTTCAAATACAGCGCATCCGATCCGGGCAGCGCCAGCTGGTGCTCGGGCATCAGCGGCGCCGACGGCCAGCTGCTCCTCGGCATGTACAACCTGCGCGTTGCTCAAACAGCGCCGGATGCGCAGAAGAAGCGTTTCCGCGATGAGGCGCGGTTTGCATTCAATCAGGGCAAGGGCCTGATCCCGCGCTCGGCGGACGGCTTGACCGTGGCGAAGTTCGAGAGCGAATGGCGCAACGCCCCGGCGGCGATGGCCGTTTCGTCACTGCTTGAATTCGGCATCGCCAAGGCGGACGCCTGCGAAAGGATCAACGTGCGGCTCTCCTTGCCGAATGATGAGATCGCACGCGCATCGTCCCAGTTTGATTTCTTCCAGGTCGGATCATGCAGCTGACAGGATCAAGAATTTCAGGAGTGAACCAGAATGGACATCGTTAAAACCGACAATCTGCCGCAGGGCCAAATGCCGACAATCTTTGAAGACCGCACGCTGTTTCCGCCGCCGCCCGTGATTGATGCGAAGTTCTCTCAACAACGCACCAGTTCGCCGATCGTGCCGATACTGATCTTCACGTTCATGCTGATCCCATTGTTGGGCCTCGGCTATTTTGCGTGGAGCAGTTCGCAGCAGGTCGCCAAGCTGACGGCGACGATTGAAGACATGGATATGAAGGGCACTGAGGCGAAAATCGCGGAACTCAATGCCAAGATCAACGCGGTTACGGCCGAAAAGGACGCCCTGAACGTCCAGATCGCGACCTTGAACCAGAACAAGGGCCTGTTCGAGCAGGATATCGGCCGTCTCGTCAACGAGAGCGCATCCCTCGTCAAGGAAATCGACGATCTGCTCGCCGGGCCCCGCCGGGGGCGCGCGCCGCTTCCCGCGAACCTGCGGACAATCCCACAGACCTGGGACGATGCCGCCATTGCGGTGCTCCAGGGGCATGTTGATGCGCTGAAGGCGCACCGGCTGAAGGTCATCGGCACTACGCCCGTCACCTCCCAGCCATCCGAAGGCACCATCTCAGGCAGCGGCCCGACCTAAACGAGCCGCTTCCAGTTCGCTTCACGACTAACAAAAACTGATCAGGACAGACCCAATGAGTGACGTACAAATCATCTTCCAGCCAACGACCGTGGAAAAGACGACCAAGCCGCTCGATCTCGACGATCTGGCGCGTCAGTTCCAGGGCAAGTCTGACTGGAGCATCCCCGAAGCCTATATGTGCCTCATCCTTGCCGCCGCCTTCTCCGATGGCGAACTCGCGGCCGAAGAGAAGCAGGAAATCGCGGCCCTCGTCATGCGGTCGCGGACCATGAAGACGCTGAGCCCACAGGATCTTGCCAAGGTCAACGCAACCGTCAACGAGCGTCTGAAAACACGCCCGAACGGTCTGGAAGAAGCCTGCAATTCCCTGCCAGTCGATATGCGCCTGTCCGTGTTCGCCCATTGCGTCGACATCGTGCTCGCCGATGGCGAACTACGCCAGTCCGAGGCTGATTTCCTGAACAAGGTCACGACACTGATGCGGCTTGATGCTGACAAGGCCAAGCAAATCCTCACGGTCGTGATGTTGAAGAATAGCTACTGACGTCCGGCCTGGCACGACGGGGATCGATGTCAGGCAGGAGGCAGGAAAGGGCATAAGAACGTTGCGGCCGATCAAGAGTGCGCCGGTCGGCCGGGCAGGGACGAGGTGCCCATGACGGGGTGAGAAGGGATGATACCGAAGTCTACAGATCGTGAGTCACTAGAAGGTGATATCGAAGTCCTGGCGGCGATCCTTGAACAGGAGCGCAACAGCCATTGCCGGATCCGGTCGCTCTGTTTCGGTATGTTTGTCTTCAGTTTCATTCTGCTGCTCGGTGCCATCGGGGTCGTCAGTTACCTGTTCGTCTCGAGCATGGACGGCAATGGCGGCGAGGCGCTGCCAATGATCCTTCAGGTTCTTGCGCCGCTGTCTGCCGCCATGATCGGCTTCTTTGCCAGTTGGTGCGCGGCGCACAGCTGCATCAATTCGATCGACCGCTCGCTCTATGCTGCCCAGGCGAAGAAGTACCAGCTCTTCGCCGGTTTCGTTGGCGACCTGCAATGCACCAGCAAGAAGAAGCGGTCGATGCTCCTCGACATTGTCGGCTCGGTCGCGGGATAGGTCGCCTTCATGTCGGACGCAGCTGAACGCCAATTGATTGAACTTGTTTCGCGAGAGCAGCGGAGCACGCGAGCGATCCTCCTGGCAGGGATCACAGCGCTTGTGTTGGTCGTGGTCATGTCGGCTGCGCTCGCGGTCTATTATTCGGTCATGGCGAGCCGTCTGTCGGAGTCCACGCGCGCCCTGACCGAGGGCTCAGAGCAATTGCAGGCCGACGCTCGCCGCCTCGAAAAGCAAGCCTTCGAGATGCGGCGCGAAGCGGACCGGCAAAAGAACCTCATCGCAGGACAGGAAATTGCCATTCGCCGGGCGTATGACGAGATCCGTCTCGCGAATGCGGTTGGGTTGGCTGCACCGTCTGACGCCGCCCTTGTGTCGGCTGTCACCGATTATCTTGAGCGGGGCCGGCACTCGTTGACGAGCGAACGGTTGATCGAGACGCGCGCTGCCTCTCAGCTGCCAGATGATCCGCAGACGGCGCTCATCCGCGGCGCGGCCTATTTGTTGGGCTGGCTCAGGAGTGGCCGCCAGATTGACAGGGATGCCGAAGATCTGCCGGAGGCCTTGAAAAATGCCAACGCTTCGTTTTCGCGCGCTGCCGAAGATCCGGCCTTGCGCCAGCTCGCCGATACCGGTCTCGCGTGGGTCATGTTCATCGATGCCGGATCGCCCCGGTCCGAATGGGCGAGCGCGAAATGCGAAACGCTCAACACGCAGGTCTCGAAGATCGCAAGCGATGACGCCCTCGGCTTACAGCCGCTCTATTGGCGCGCGCAGTGCAATCGCAAGATGGGGCGCACGAAAGAGGCGCTGAAGGACTATTCGCTCGCACTCAAAGCGATCGACCCGGCGAGCCGCGAAACCTCGGATACGGATGAACTGCAGCTGCAGATGAACGCCTATCACGGGCTTGGCACAGTACTGATCGCAACCGCGGATCTCGGCGCCGACCCGGATGTCGCGCAGGCGCGCGCGCTCGCGGCGGAGAAATGCCCGCTGGCGGCAAGCGGCGAAGGGTCGGACCTGATGAAGCTGACACGCGCCTGCCTCGCAAAGGCAATCGAGCTTCGCAAGGCGCTCGACCAGACCGAGAACCAGCAAAGCGGATCGGCAGAAAATATCGCCTTCACCTACCTTCGCGATGGTGCTGTCCAGGCAGCGCTTGACAGCACGGTTGCTGTTGAGCGCACGGGGCTTTTCGCCTGGAACGAACTCGTTCGGGCGCTGGCGGCGGCCGAGGTTGGCGACGCCGAGAAGGAAAAGGTCGCAAGGCGCAATGTGTCGATGTTCTCCGTCAATCAATTCAACCTGTGTGAATTGAAAGTGCTGATGACGCCCGAGATGTACGAAAAGGCGGTTGCCATCCTGATCACGGAACACTCAGCCGATCATGCCAAGGCGCCGATTGGCTGTCAGTGAAGCCTGCTCCCATCTAGACTGCGGGCAAGTCGACCGTGAAACGTGCGCCACCTTCTGTGCGGTTTTCTGCCCAGACCTTGCCGCGATGGGTCGCAACGATCTGCTTCACGATAGATAGTCCAAGCCCGGAATTGTTGCCGAATGCCGTGCCCTTCGGGCGATCGGTGTAGAAACGATTGAAGATCGTTTCGAGCTTGTCGGCCGGGATGCCCGGGCCTGAATCCTCGACCGTGATGCGCGCGATCGTCCGGGGCCCCTGGTTGGTCTGGCTGATCGTCACCGCGACCTGTCCGTCGGCCGGCGAGAAGGAGCGCGCATTGTCGATGAGGTTGCGCAGAACTTGTCCAAGCGGCCCCTCGCGCCCGCGAACGAGCAAACGGGCGCCAAAGGTTGCGTCATTGAAGCCAATCTGCACGCCAGACCCGGCGTCGCCGATGCCTTCATAGGTGCGCACAACGTCGCGCACAAACCGGGCAATGTCGATCTGCTCGCTCGGCAGGCGCGTCATCTCAGCTTCGAGGCGCGAGGCGTTTGAGATGTCGGTAATCAGACGGTCCAGCCGCTTGACGTCCGAGGCGATCACCTGGCGAAGGCGCACGGCGGCGTCGGGATCCTTCACGCGCTCGAGTGTTTCGACGGCCGACCGGATCGACGTCAGGGGATTTTTCAGTTCGTGTGCGACATCGGCGGCAAACTGCTCGTTCGCTTCGATCTTTTCGAGCAGGGTTTCTGTCATCGACTGGATCGAGGTCGCGAGATCGCCGATCTCGTCGGTGCGCTGCGTCAGCTGGGGCACGTCGATGCGGCCCGAGGCGCCCGAACGGATCCGGTCGGCCGCCAAGGCGAGGCGCCGCAGGGGCCGCGCGATGCCCAGCGTCAGCAAGACCGACGTAATGAAAGCCATGATCACAGCGACGCCGATGAATGGCACCAGTGCGACACGCTCGGCCCGGATGATTTCGTCGATGTCGCTGGCTTCGAGGGTCAGCACCCCAACAACCTTCGAGACACGCTGGATCGGCATCGACACCGAGATGACGCGGGCGCCATGGTCAGAAAAGCGCTGGCTCGCGGCCTGGTCGCCTTCAATCGCGGCCTCGAACTCTTCCTCAAAGCTCTGTGTGCGGAGTGCCTCGGACGAGCGGCGCGGCGAGAAAACGCCAAACACGTTGCCCGCCCATTCCGACAGGTCGCGTCCCGTGCGGGCAAGCCAGCCTGGCTCCTGAAGTGGCGGCAAGGCCGCGACATCGACCCGCGATGACAGAAAATAGCTGTCGCCCACCAGTTCGCCGTCTGGCGTATAGATCCGTGCACGGATGCGTTCGGGAAGGTTCAGCCGGTTGATCGTCTCGCGCGCGGCGTCAATGCTGAGGCCGGGTTCCGGTGTGGTTGCATCGTCGCTGAGCAGGCTGGTGAAGACCTGCGCCTGCGCGATCAGATCCTGTTTCTTTGACGCCACGAACCCCGCGCGCATTTCGTTCAGCACCATTGCGCCGACAATCAGGATGGCGAGGCCAGCGAGGTTCGACGCGAAGATCAGCCGCGCGATGCGCGATCCGAGGATCGTGGCGCCGCGCCGGACGGCGCTTCTCCGGGGGGGTGCCGCCTCTGCCATCGCTTCCTGCCCCGATGCGCCGTTGGCCGGGTGTCAGGCGTCAGCTGCGACGCGTAGACGGACAATCTTGTCAGGATTGCGGGGCGGTTCACCCTTGGCAAGTTTGTCGATCACGTCCATGCCCTCCGACACCTTGCCCCATGCGGTGTATTGCTTGTCGAGGAAGCGGGCATCTTCGAAGCAGATGAAGAATTGGCTATTGGCCGAATTGGGGTTCTGCGCCCGCGCCATTGAACACGTGCCGCGCACATGGGGCTCGGCGTTGAACTCAGCCTTGAGGTTCGGCTTTTTTGACCCGCCCATTCCGGTGCCATTCGGGCAACCGGTCTGTGCCATGAAGCCTGCGATCACACGGTGGAAGATGATCCCGTCATAAAACCCCTCACGCGCGAGTTCCTTGATCCGCGCCACGTGCTCGGGCGCAAGGTCCGGGCGCAGCTCGATGGTGACGTCGCCTTGCGACGTTTCGAGAAGCAGGGTGTTTTCGAGATCGGCCATTGTTTTTCCTGTCGGTCTGGATGCCTGGTCTGGCTATTGAATCATCGCGCTGGCGGCAAGGGGCGCTTGCATGTATCTTGCCGCAGGGTGAATGACGCGCGAGGTGAAGATTGGCGGCAGTGGTCAGTAGCGTGCTCGCGGTTGTCCTGGTTGTTGCCGGGATATTGCACCTATTATGGGCGGCGCGCATCTATTTTCCCTTCGCGAACGAGCAGGCGGCGGCACGCGCCGTGGTTGGCCTGCGCGGGATCACGCGGATGCCGTCTCGAGGCGCGTCGGCCTTTGTCGGGCTGTTGCTGATCGCAGCCGCCGTGGCCGCTGTCTGTATCGGGAGTTTCAGTGCACAGGTGCCGGCGGCAAAATATGTCCTTGCGCCACTCGGCCTGTTCCTGTCTGCAGTTTTCCTGACGCGTGGTATCGCAGGTATCCTGCCAGCTTTTGAGCGCGCTGCGCCGGAACAGCCTTTTCTGACGCTCAACCGGCGTCTCTATTCCCCGCTTTGCGCGGCGATCGGCCTTGGCTTCCTGTTCCTTGTGATCGCCTTGCCAAACTGGTCGTGGCGCCTCGGTTCACTCGGCTAGGCGTCCGACAGCCAGTCTTCGGCCGAGCGCCCGTCGTCACCGGCCTCTGCCATCATGCCCGCAAAATTCCAGTGATTGTGCCGTGTGCGGATCAAGGCGTCGGCCTTCCGGAACGCGCGCGGAATGCCGCCGCCCGTCATGTAGCCTGCCGCCTTCACGACATCTGACCGGTCAAACGTCTCCGGCACCGCGTCAACGTGCAGCACACGGCTGGCGCAAGCCGGGCGCAGGTCGCGCGTCGTCCAGAAGCTGCCGGGCTTGGCCACCGGGTCAACGCCGATCAGCAGGGCAGGCACCTCGCACCGCCGAAGCGCCTGGATCGCCGCGTCCGCGCCCCAGCTATGGCCGACCAGCGCAATTGCATGCCCCTGCCGGGCCAGCCGCTCCATCTCGCGCGCGGCCATGGTCACATCAAGATGCGTGAAATACTTCACTGCTCGGTCCGGCTCCACGATCCGGCGCCGCCGGTCAGCATAGCTGATCACGAGCTTGGAGCGCACGTCGGCCGCGCCGCCGATATAGACCTCGGCGACGCGGGCCTGACCGGCCAGTCTATTCAGTGTAGCGGTAGCCGACACCGTAGAGGGTTTCGATCGCATCGAATTCATCGGTCACTTCGCGGAACTTCTTGCGCAGCCGCTTGATATGGCTGTCGATGGTGCGGTCGTCCACATAGATCTGGTCGTCATAGGCAGCGTCCATCAGCTGGTCGCGGCTCTTGACGTAGCCGGGGCGCGAGGCGAGCGCCTGCAGGATCAGGAACTCAGTGACGGTGAGGCGCACGGTCTTGCCATCCCAGGTGCAGGCATGGCGGTTGGGGTCCAGCACCAGCTTGCCGCGCACGATCGGCTTGGAGTCGCCCTCTTCGGAGCCGGCAACGCCGCCCCGTGCACGTCGCAGGACGGCCTTCACCCGTTCGGCCAGCAGCCGGTTGGAGCAGGGTTTGCGCACGAAATCATCGGCGCCGATGTTGAAGCCGATCACTTCGTCGATCTCTTCATCCTTCGAGGTCAGGAAGATCACTGGCAGCTCTGAGGTCTGGCGCAGGCGGCGGAGCAGTTCCATGCCGTCCATCTTCGGCATTTTCACATCGAGGATGGCGATGTCGGGCGGGCTCTCTGTCAGCGCGGGCAGGGCTGCTTCGCCGTCATGATAGGTGCGCACCTGGTAGCCTTCGGCTTCGAAGAACAGCTTGAGCGAGGCCACGATGTTCTCGTCATCATCCACAAGCGCAAGTGTCGTCATCGCCCGATCCTTCTCTACGAGGCCCGTCCCGGCCGCAGGTGCGGTGCGGGACTGCCGGGAGTGTTCAAACACGGTTCGCAACATGAAAAAAGCCCTCCTCTGGTGCAAGGTCAATGAAAACAGGGGAGTGCGGCGGCGCGACGCTCACATTGCGGCAGTTTCACGAATCATTGCGGCGACGTTGGTCACGAGTATGAAGATCGGGGCGGAGGTTTGTGTGCGCGAACAGGCGCACGGCCGCGGGCTCCGCGCGCAGCACGAAAGGCCGGACAGGGCTTCCCCTCCCGGATTTCGCGGCAGTCTGGGTGGTCCTGCGGATGGGAGCGGGGCTCCGGATACACGAGGACTTGCAATCATATTCTACTCTACTGGCAGTCCGGCCCCGTGATCGGCGGCGCCTCGCTCCCATCCGGCTTATTTGGCGGCTGTGCCTGCTTCGCCTTTCTAT
>JBGSVY010000171.1:0-6313 GCA_041752715.1 Hyphomonas sp. | reverse complement strand
CGCCGAGCCATTGCCAGCCGGGTCTGAGCCGGCGCCGCTGCCCGCGCCCGAGCCGCCGCCGCAATAGTGCCTTTCAAACCGGATCGTACGGAAAGACGCTTGCGGTTGCGCCCATGTCGAAGAAATCGTTCTTCATCGCGGGAAAGGCATGGTCGATCAGGGTTTCGGGCGTCCAGCCTTCGAGGCGCGCGATGGATTTCTTCGGGCGCGGCTGGTCGAACAGCACCACTTCGTTTCCGCGGACCGAGAAGATCTGCCCACTGACATGTGCAGACCTGTCGGCGCAGAGCGCAACCGAAAGCTGGGCAACCTGGTCGGCGCGCATCGCATTGCGGATGCGCTCGACGCGCTGGGCGCCGGCCTCGTCCTTGACCGGGATCGAGGCGATCATTCGTGTCCATGCGAAAGGCGCGATGACGTTGGAGCGCACGTTCTTCTTCTCGCCTTCCATGGCAACGATGCGCGACAGGCCGACAATCCCCATCTTGGCGGCGGCGTAGTTCGCCTGGCCGATATTTCCGATCAGGCCGGACGTCGAGGTGAACAGGACAAACGCGCCGGCTTCCTTTTCGCGGAAGTGCTCGATCGCCGCACGGGTGACGTTGAACGAGCCGTGCAGGTGGACATCGATCACGGCCTTCCAGTCGGCTTCGCTCATCTTGTGGAACATGCCGTCGCGAAGGATGCCCGCCGGATTGAGGATGGCGTCGAGCCGCCCGAAGGTGTCGAGCGCCTGCGTGACCATGCCGGCGACCGATGCATAGTCGGTGACACTCTCGGAGTTTGAGGCCGCCGTGCCGCCGCTTGCGCGGATTTCCTGTGCCACCTGTTCGGCGGGGCCGGCTGAGCCTTCGTCGCCGCCGGTGAGGCCGCCGCCGAGGTCATTGACGAGCACACTGGCGCCTTCCCGGGCCGCAAGTAGCGCGATTTCCTTGCCGATGCCGTTGCCGCCACCTGTCACGAGGACAGCCTTGCCTTCAAGAACACCCATTCTTTCCTCCTCAAATCGGGTTTGCCCGGACACTAACGCCTGCGCGCTGTTTCGACCAAGCCCGCCCTTGCGGCAATCGGCGCGGCGAAATCAAGGTTTGAATTGCGGCGGGCTAACGGCTAGTCAGTCGGCATGGCCGGTCGGTTTGAAGCAGTCATCTGGGATTTCGGCGGCGTGTTCACCACCTCGCCCTTCGAGGCGTTCCGCGCCTTTGAGGCCGCCAAGGGGCTTCCGGTCGACTTCATTCGCTCTGTCAACGCCATCAATCCACTCGAAAACGCCTGGGCCCAGCTGGAGCGCAGCGAGGTTGGTCCGGACGCGTTTGATGCCCTCTTCCGAGCCGAATCCCGTGCGCAGGGCCACGAAGTTTCGGGCAAGGACGTGCTCGGCCTGCTGTCGGGATCGCTGCGTCCGCGTGTCGTCGCGGCGCTGAAGGTGTGCAAGGCGCATGGCAAGACGGGCTGCATCACCAACAATGCGCCGATCGGCAGCGGCCCATCAATGACGGCCGATGCTGGCAAGGCGGCCGAGGTTGCCGCCGTTTTCAGCCAGTTTGATCATGTCATCGAAAGTTCCAAGCTCGGCATCCGCAAGCCGGACCCGCGCATCTACGCGCTGATGTGCGAGGCGCTCGATGTCGACCCGAAAGCATGCGTCTATCTCGATGATATCGGCATCAACCTGAAACCTCCCCGCGACATGGGCATGGCGACCATCAAGGTGACCAGCGAAGATCAGTTGCTGGCCGACCTGGCTGCGCTGACGGGCTATGCAGTCTTTTAGAGCGGGCCTGATATCCATCATGTTGCTCGCGGCCTGCGCGCCGGCTGCGCAGGAAGCCGCGCCAGCCCGGCCCTTGCCGGACCCGTCGATGACCCAGGCGCCGTCCGCACCCGTTCCAGTCGAGATCAACGCGGCCGCGTCCGAAACGCGGGCCGAGTTGCTGAAGCAGGCGGAGCGCGGATCGCTGCGCGGCCTCGCCGAAATTGCAGCGCGCAACAGCCTCTTCGTCTCCAATACCGGCGATCAGGATCACATCCAGTTCTGGGATCTCCTGCGCCGGACCGGTGTCGATCCCAACCGGCGCCTGCGGGATCTCTTCGAACTGCCGCCGGGCCGCCGGTCGGTGGATGGGATCGTCTGGTACGTCTGGCCCGATCTGGCCGCGCGCGACGCGGCAGACCTCCTTCCGGAGAAGCTGACCTTCGAGGAACGCCGGCGCCTTGAGGAACTGATCGGCGAAGACGGCGTCGCCAAGATCAGGCACGGGCAGGGTTATCCCGGCATGCGCACGGCGATTTCCGAGGACGGCACGTGGATCTACTTCGTGCTCGGACAAGATGGCGAGGAGTGAGAGATGTCAGACAAGATCGGCGCGGATGCAGCGTTGAAAGCGCTGAAAGGATGGAAAAAGGTCGAGGCGCCACGCGACGCGATCTGCCGCAGCTACAAGTTTGCCGACTTCAAGACGGCGTTCGCCTTCATGTCTGGCGCGGCGCTGAAGGCCGAGCAGATGGACCACCATCCCGAATGGTTCAATGTCTATAACAAGGTCGAGGTTGTCCTCACCACGCATGACGCAGACGGCGTCACACAAAAGGACCTTGAACTTGCTGGTTTCATGGACCAGCTGGCCGCGCGGCTCGCCTGAACGCTAGTCCTTCTTCCAGGCCACGCGGTAGAGATCGAAGCGGCGGTCCTTGAGGTTCTGGACAGCACCAGACTGGCGCGCTGTGAGCAGGTCCGACAAGGACAGGTCGGCCAGTGCGACCGTTTCGGTGTTCGCAGGCGTGTCTGCGGCGATCCCGTCGCGCGAGAAGGGGAAGTCCGACGGCGTCAGGATGCAGCTCTCGGCATAGTGGATGTCCATGTTCTCGACATTCGGCAGGTTTCCAACGACGCCGGACATGACGACATAGCACTGGTTCTCGACTGCGCGGGCCTGGCAGCAATACCGTACACGGAGATAGCCCCGGCGCTCATCCGTGCAGAAAGGGACGAAAAGCAGGAGCGCTCCCTGGTCGACCAGATGACGCGCGACTTCCGGGAACTCAGAGTCATAGCAGATCATCACGCCGATCGGGCCGCAATCGGTCTGGATGACGTGATTGCCTTCACCGCCCCTGATGTTCCACCAGCTGCGCTCAGATGGCGTCGGGTGCAGCTTTTCCTGCGTGTGGACCGAACCGTCGCGCAGGAACACATAAGCCACATTGTGAATGTCACCATCCTGCATCATCGACGGATGCGAGCCGCCGATGATGTTGATGTTATAGGCGACCGCCAGCTTCTCCATGAAGGCGATGAAGCGCGGCGTGTATTCGGAGATCTTGTGGATCGACTCGACCGGGCCAAGCGGCTTGTCCTCCAGCGACAGCAGTTGCAGCGTGAAGAGTTCCGGGAAGGCCACGAAGTCCGCGCGATAGTTGGCCGCAATATCGACGAAATACTCGACCTGTTGTTCAAACGCGTCGATCGCGGTGATCCGCCGCATCTGGAATTGGACAGTGGCGACACGCACACGTTCGGGCAGGGAGGTGTCGCCGGAGCTGGGCTTTGCCTTGATCGTCTCCTGTGCAAGCGGGTTTCGCCACAGCATCTGCGTGGCATGGCCTCCAGACTCGGTATCCTCGGGAAGGTATCCCTTCAGCACACCGATGATTTCGAACTCCTGGCGAAGCTGGAACGACAGGACCGGGTCACGCAATTTTGAGTCCTGAACCGCACGGACATAATCGTTCGGGTCGGGATACTGCTTTGCATGCCGGTGATAGCCAGGCAGGCGGCCGCCGAACATGATGCCCTTGAGTTCATACCATTGGCAGAGGTCGCGCCGGATCTTGTAGAACCGTTCGCCGATCCGCAACCGGCGGAATGCTGCGTCGACGATGACGTCCATGCCATACAGCATGTCGCCTTCGGGATCATGCCGGGCTGCAAATCCCCCTCCCGTAATCTCGTTCCAGGAATGCTGGGCCATCGCCAGATCGGACGCGACGATGAACGTCACGCAATGGCCGACGACCTGCCCCTCGAATTCGGCGACGAACTGTCCGTCAGGAAACCGGTTTATCTGTCCGGCGATCTGATCGGCCGTATAGCCGCCCGCAGCGCCGTAGACCTTCGCGTACATCGGAAGAATGGACGGAATGTCCTTCAATGTCGCGTTGCGGATGATGAGTTTCGATTTTGAACTGTTCACGATCGCCTGTTAGCGCGGCTCGGTCGGGACGCGCAAGACCGCACGCAATCCCCCGAGCGGGCTCTGCATCAGGCGGATGTCGCCGCCATGGGCACGCGCCGTGTCGCGCGCGAGCGTCAGACCGAGCCCGGTCCCTGCTTCATTCTGCCCACGCGCTTCATCGAGGCGCGAAAAGGGCCGGAAGGCTTCTTCGTGCCGTTCGGGCGCAATGCCGGGACCGTCATCGTCAACCACGACCTCGGCCCAATGCGGCCCATCGATCACGGTGACCCTGGCAAGCGTTGCATACTTCAGCGCATTGGACACAAGATTGGTGACGGCGCGTTTCAGGGCCATCGGGCGTCCGGTCACGACAAGGCTTTGCGGCCCGGCGACAGGAATATGCGGCCCGAAGCCTGCGCAGACGTCCCGCACGGTTCTGGCAAGATCGAAGATCGCCGCCTCGTCGCCTTCTTCGCCCCGGGCAAAGGCGAGGTATTCGTCAAGCATCATCGCCATGTCGTCGAGATCGGCGCGTGCGGCCTTGGTGTCAGTGGTTTCGTCCATCATCGCGAAGGCGAGCTTCAGGCGCGTGAGCGGCGTGCGCAGGTCATGGCTGACGCCAGCGAGCATGGCGGTGCGTTGTTCGGCGAAAGCGGTCAGCCGGTCTTTCATCTCGATCAGGGCGCGTGCCGCATCGCGCACTTCGCGCGCACCAGACGGGCGGAAGTCAGGCAGGTCGCGGCCCCGTCCGAAGGCGCGCGCCGCCTCTGACAGGCGCAGGATCGATCGAACCTGCTGGTTGAGGAACCCGATCGCGAGCGCCGCCATGAGGAAGGAGAACAGGATCACCCAGACCATGAAGAAGTGGGCATTGATAACGAGGGCGCGCTTGCGTTCGATGATGATTTCGCTGGTGCGTGTGCCGGAGGCAAAGCGTATATGCATCCGCGCCTCGCCGGGCGACAGGCCGACGATGACCGGCACGCCAAGGCGGTTGGCAAGCTCGCTCTTGAGGGTTTCGCCATAGGGGAAGGTTTCGCGCAGCGCCTCGCGCGCAATCGCGCCGGGCGGCAGGTCACAGGTGAAGTTCGTCTCGATCAGGTTCTGAATACGCAGGAGGTAGGCCGGTTCGTTTTCCGGTGCGAGGCAGATGTCGCGGATGAGGTTCGCATCGCGGGCGATGCCCTGGGCGAGCTTGCGGTTCACTTCCGCGATATGGCTCGAGTAATAATACCAGGCCATCAGTGCAAGGATGATGATGACCGGCCCGAGAAAGAGCAGCAGGCTGCGGGCATAGAGGCCGCGCGGAGTGATGTCGCGAAGGCGGAGCATGGCGCGCTAGTCCGGCATCAGGCGATAGCCGATGCTGCGAACGGTCTGGATATGCACCGGCTCGCGCGGGTTCGGCTCGATTTTACGGCGCAGCCGCGTCACCTGCACATCGACCGACCGCTCGAGGCCCACCGATGTAAGACGGGCGAGGTCTTCGCGGCTGACGGGCTCGCCGGCATGGCGGGCGAGCACGGTGAGGAGTTGCAGCTCGGCTTCGGTAAGGCGGATGCGCTCCTCGCCATTGCGCAGTTCGCCGCGGGCGAGATTGAACACGAGGCCCGACATCTCGATCTCCTCCGGCGGCGCCGTCTGGCGCGAGCGGCGCAGGATGGCGAGGCAGCGCAGGGCGAGTTCCTCCGGCTCGAACGGCTTGGCAAGGTAATCGTCGGCGCCATGCTTCAAGCCTTCGATTCGGTCCGGCGCTTGCCCGCGCGCTGTCAGCAGCATGACGGGGGTGTCCCGCGCCGGGCCGCCGCGCAGGCCCCTGAGAAGCGACAAGCCGTCCTCGCCGGGCATCATGATGTCGAAGATGGCGAGATCGAAGGCGAGCTGACCGAGAAGGTTGCGGGCGGAGGCAGCATCTGCCGCCGCACTGACCCGGAAGCCCTTGAGGGTCAGGAAGCGCTTGGTCAGGTCGCGGATGCGGTCATCATCGTCGACAAGCAGGATATGGGCAGGCGCGTTCATTTGATCAGCGATTCAAGCAGGCTGCGGGCGCCAGCGGCAGCCTCCGGTCCGCAGGCCCGGAAGGCGAGGCGCAGCCGCTCGCGCAATGCAATCGCGATCGGCGTCGTCAGCGTCGTGCC
>JBGSVY010000170.1:0-3376 GCA_041752715.1 Hyphomonas sp. | reverse complement strand
GGCGGCATGAAGGCGATGCTCGGCGCGGCGCAGCAAGCCGGCATGAGCCCGGCCGATCTCGCCCGTATGGGTGGCGGCGGACCCTCCGCAGGCGGACTACCGGGAGGTTTACCCGGTTTGGGCGGCGGCGCGCTGCCCGGCCTTCCAGGGAGCAAGAAGAAATGACCAATCCCGACGAAACGCTCGCCCTGTTCCAGCTGAACCAGCTGCGCGCGTCCATCGACAACATGGACTCGATCCTCGTGCATACGCTGGCCGAACGGTTCAAGCTGACCCAGCAGGTCGGCAAGCTGAAGGCGCTGCATCACATGCCGCCCGCCGACAAGGCGCGCGAAGCCGAGCAGATCGACCGGCTCAAACGCCTCGCGCACGAGACCGGGCTTGACCCGGCCTTCGCCGAAAAAGTCCTCGCTTTCATTGTGGCGGAAGTGATCCGCCACCATGAGCAGATCCGTGGCCGAGAGGCCGAATAGTCCAAGCACCCCGAGAGACAAAACTTAACAGGAGATCCCCATGTCACTCAAGATCAGGCTCGCCCGCGGCGGGTCCAAGAAACGCCCCTTCTACTCGATCGTCGTTGCCGACGCGCGCGCCCCGCGCGATGGCCGCTTCATCGAGAAGATCGGCGTCTATGACCCGCGTCTTGCAAAGGACTCCGGCGAGCGCGTGAAGATCGACGGCGCCAAGGCCGCAGAATGGATCCGCAAGGGCGCGCAGCCGACCGACCGCGTTGCCCGCTTCCTGTCGCAGATCACGCTGGAAGGCGCGACGGCCCCGATCGTTGCCTGGACGCATGGCAACAACCCACAGAAAGCCGAGCCCGGCAAGAAAGCCCAGGAACGCGCCAAGGAACGTGCCGAGAAAGCCGCAGCACGGGCCGCAGCTGTCGAAGAGCCTGCCGCCGAAGCATAGGCCTGCGAGACCTGCTCCATCGACGGAACGATTGCAGCCAGCGCCCCTGTCGGGGGTGCTGGCTGTTGTCTTTCCATTGGTTGATCGCCTGAATGCCGGCCAACGGCCCGGGCATGTGCCGTTCAGGCGGCCTGTGCCAAAAGCCTCCCATATCTACTGGAGACTGCCGCATGCCCCGCTTCGCCCTTGCCCGCACCCTGATCGCCGCCAGCTTGCTGGCGCTTGCCGTTTCGCCTGCCGTTCAGGCCCAGTCCGAAGCGCTGGAAGGCGGCCGCAAGCGTCCGCCGCCGGTCTCGGGGCCTGCATCCTTGACGCTCTATTCCAACACCAACCTGCGCGGTGAGGCGGTGCAGCTGAACGAGGGCCTCAACAATTTCAGCTCCATCCGCTTCAACGACAAAGCCCGCAGCGTCGAGGTTACCGGCGGCGTGTGGCTGCTCTGCTCGGACGCCAATCTCCGCGGCCAATGCGAGTATGTCGACCGGACGGTGCGAAATCTCGGCGAGATCGGCCTGTCGGGAAACATCTCCTCGGCGCAGGTCACAGCCTACGGCCAGGGTCCGCGAAGCTATGACATCGCCTTCTTCGCCAACAGCGACTTCCGAGGGCCTTTCCTCGGCTTTGATACAGGCGAGGCAGGCCTCAGCCAGTTCCGCTTCAACGACACGGCCAGCTCTGTGATGGTCAATCGCGGCACATGGCTCGTCTGCGAGGACGCGGACTATCGCGGCCGGTGCGCGTTCCTTGATGCTTCGATCAGCGATTTGGGCGCCGTCGGCCTGAACGACCGGATCTCGTCGTTCAGACGGTATGATGTGCGGCGTGAGGGCCCATGGCGCCCACCCGTCGCGCCCGCTCCCCTGCCCGGAAGCCCCGGCGGGCAGGACGCTTTCGAAGGCGAGACAACGGTCTTTTTCCCCTCACCCGTGATCCGGGGCCGGCGGATCGAAAACCGGGACGGCGCAGCAACACGGTTTTGCCAAGACCAGGGCCTGTCTGAAGCCGTCTACAAGGCACCGGGAAGGGTTCTCTCCGACGTACTCTGCCGCTAGAAGCAGACGATGCCGGAAAAATCCGATGACAGGTTGATTGCTGTGGGCGTCCTCAAGGGCGCCCATGGTGTGCGCGGCGAAGTCCGCGTCAAAAGCCTGACCGCGGATCCCGAGGCGCTATTTGAATATGGGCCTTTGCGAAATGCAGACGGGATTGTGATCCTGACGCCAGAATCAATCCGTCCGGGCAAGGATAATTTCATCGTCCAACCGAGAGAAATCCTCCAGAAGGAGGCCTGGGATGCAATGCGCGGCGCGCTGTTGCACGTGCCCCGCGCCGCGTTGCCCGCTGCAGATGCTGACGAGTATTACGTCGAAGATCTCGTCGGCCTCGATGTGCGTGATGGGAGCGGCCAGACGGCCGGCCAAATCCGTGCGGTACAAAATTACGGCGCGGGTGACCTTCTCGAAGTCGAGATAACGGGACGGCCGGGCACCGTCTTCGTGCCGCTGACGCTTGCCGACGTGCCAGTGATCGACATCGCTGCCCGCTGCGTCGACATCCCGGGACTCGCCGATTGGGCGAGTGACCCGGAACGTGAGACATGAACCCACCGTTGCGGACCATTCAGGTGCAGGGAGTCATCCTGATCGTCTTGTGGACGAAAGGATGTCCTATGCTTAGCCTGCGTCTTGTCATGATCGCTGCCTTACCACTGGTGTTCGGCAGCGCTGCCGCAGCGCAGGGCTATTCACCGGCCGGCTATGACGACGAGGTCCCCGCCGCGATCGCCCTGTTCCGCTACGCTGACTATGGGGGGGAAGTCCGCGAAGTGTTTGATCCGTTTTCGACGATTGAAGATCTCGACTTCAATGATCGTGCGGGTTCAGTCGCCGTTCTTGCTGGCCAATGGGAACTTTGCGAGCACAAGGATTTCACTGGCCGCTGCGTTTTCATCCGTGAGGATGTGCCAGACCTTGCCTGGTTCGGCCTTGACCGGCGCGTGACCTCCGTCCGCCCGATCTTCGAATACACGGAGGCCCAGCATGGCCTGATGTTCACCCGCGATGGCTACGGCAATATCCGGTATGCGCACGACAGCTATTACGGCAACGACACTTACCAGTATGGCTATGCGAGTTCTTCGCGTGTCACGGTTTATCATTACGGCTTTTCACCGCTCTATGCGCGGTACGGCTATTATTCGCCAAGCTGGGGCTACGACCCCTATGGGTTTGCCTATGGGCCACGGGGCCACATCCGATACACGGGCAAGGGCTACCGCCATCATCCCCGCCCGGTCGCCCATCCGATCAACACCTATTGGAAAGGCCGGGACTGGCGCGACCATCCCCGCCGTAGCGAGTGGCGCGGCGACCGCAGGGACGATCGCCGCGACGATCACAGAGACGACCGGCGCGATGACCGCTGGGACGGGCGCACGCCTGACGCCCGCGATGTGAGCCAGGGC
>JBGSVY010000169.1:0-4886 GCA_041752715.1 Hyphomonas sp. | reverse complement strand
GCCTGCGGCGAACCGCCCGCCTGCCTTCACCTCCGCGGCGTCCGCCACGCTTGCGGAAGGCGCATCCGGAACATTCTACACGGCAACGGCGACCGACCCGGATGGTGACGCGGTGACCTACACCCTCCTTCCGGGCGGCGACGCGGCCGTCTTTGTGATCAGCGCCGCAACAGGGGCGCTGGCGCCGGTGGCAGCGCTCGATTTCGAGAACCCGGCAGATGCCAACCGTGACAATCTCTACGACATGACGCTCGAGGCGCGCGATGGTCGCGGCGGCACGGCACAGCGCGCCCTTCAAGTGCGCGTCACGGATGTGTCCGAGGGACTTTCCCTGCGCCGGGTCGCGAGCGGCTTCTCCCAACCGCTTTACCTCGAAGGCCTGCCGGGCACGCCGCAGGTGCTGGTCCTGGAGAAGGGCGGGCGCATACGCGTGCTGAACCCGGATAGCGGGGCGATCGAGAGTGTCGACTTTCTTGATCTCACCCCGTCGATCTCTTCCGATGGCGAGCGCGGGCTTTTGGGTCTCGCGTTTTCGCCTCAGTTTGCAACTGATCGGACGTTCTACGTGAACGTGACGAACACGGCCGGCGATACCGAGATCAGGCGGTACCGGATGTTCACAGGCTCCGCGACCCAGGCCGATCCTTCGACCGGTGATGTGATCCTCGACATCGCCCAGCCTTTCTCGAACCACAATGCGGGCTGGATCGGCTTTGCCAATAGCGGCATGTTGTACATACCGACCGGCGATGGAGGGGGCGCTGGTGATCCGAACAATCTTGCCCAGAACCCGAACAGCCTGCTCGGCAAGGTATTGCGGCTTGATGTGTCTGCGGATGATTTCCCTGCCGATCCGGATCGCGACTATCGCATCCCGGCCGGCAACGCGTTTCCGGGCGGCGCCGGTGGCGCACCTGAAATCTTCGCGCTTGGCCTGCGCAATCCCTACCGGGCGAGCGTCGATCCTGTCTCCGGTGACCTCTTGCTGGGAGATGTCGGGCAGAACGCGATCGAGGAAATTGACAGGCTTCGCCCGGGCGATGCGGGCGCCAACTTCGGCTGGCGCCTGCGCGAAGGCACGCAGGCTTTCAATGGCGGCGCCAATTCGCCATCATTCACGGCGCCGGTTGCCGAGTACAGCCATGGCTCCGGTGCCTTGCAAGGGCGTTCGGTGACGGGCGGATACCTCTATCGCGGTGACATCGCCGCGATCAAAAACCAGTATCTATTTGCTGATTTCGTGACGGCGAATGTCTGGGCGATACCAGAGAGCGCATTGACGATCGGACAAACGGTACCCGCCACGTCGCTCACGCGGCTGAACCCGCAGCTCGTGCCGAATGCCGGATCGCTGGCGCAAATCTCCAGCTTCGGCCTCGACACTCAGGGCCGTCTCTACATCGTCTCGCTCGGCGGCGACATTTTCCGGATCGAAGCTGCGCCCTGAAGCGCGCGGCTCAGGCTTCCGGACGGACGATCTGGCCGGACAAGTTGAAGATCACCTGGTCAGCCTCGAAAACTGCCACGTCATCCGGCTTCGCGCCCTTGCTCATCACGATCTCCGCCGAGGCGACATAGCTTGTCAGCTCGCGATATTCGGCTGGCCCACCCCAGAAGGGGTCGTAATAGCCATAACGTGAATAATAGGACGGACCCGGATAGAAGGCGCGGCGATAAGGGTCGCGGAAATAGGCGGCGCGCGGACCGAAATAGCGATAGTCGCAATAAAAATGATTGTAGAAGGGTGAATAGCCCGTTCCGCCGACAGGAACGACGCGGCTCTCTGCGTCCGTGTCGCGCCGTACGACGCGGAAATAGTCGAAGCCGTTGGTCTTGGTCAGTTCGGCGGCGCGATAAAGAAGATAGGTCTCAACTGTCTTGCGGTCGGTCAGGCTGTTGCCGGCGAACTGGACCTGGAAGCGGTTGGCCTCGATCTGCTGCTCGGAAAAGCCCCGATCAGTGTCGAGCGCCGCCTGGTAAGGCGTTGCCGTGGCGCACGCGCCTAGCAGGGCGAGCGCGGCGAGTGCAGCCGGCAGTGTCATGCGTTTCATGGTTCCAACCTCCATGGACTACGAACACTATATCATGTGTGCGCGCGAAGATGAACGCCAGCCGACAGGCGCGATCACATTTGCGTGAATTGATGGACCGGTTCTCCGAATGCGGCGGTCAGACGCCCACAGCGAGCATGGCCTTGTAGGCTGGCCGCGCCGTGACCCTTTCGAGCCAGGCCTTGGTCGCCGGCCGGTTTGCAAGGCCTCCCTGCGCGTCGGTCATCACGATCTGGAACCCCATGAGGCAGTCGGCAGCGGTGAACGCCGCGCCCGCAAAGTAGGCGTGCGCCGTCAAGTGTGCTTCGATATGAGCGGCGACCTTCTCCCGCTCGCTGGCGATCATCTGCGCCACCGGGCCCTCCGTGATGCCAGCCATGCCGGTATAGAGCGCGAGTAGACCCGGCAGGAAGACTGCGCCCTCGGCGGCGTGGATCCATTCGAGGTAACGCGGGAAATCCGGCGAGTCCGCAGGCGGGTGAAGCGTGTGACCGGTATCAAACTTCGCGAGCAGGTATTCGGCAATCGCGCCGGTCTCGGCCACGACGATGCCGTCATGTTCCAGCAGGGGGGACTTGCCGAGCGGATGCACCTTCAGGAGGTCCGGCGGCGCAAGGCGTGTCGCCGCGTTGCGCGTATGATGGACAATCTCGTGCGGTAGCCCAAGCTCCGCGAGCAGCCAGACGATGCGTTGCGAGCGCGACGCGTTGAGGTGGTGGAGCTTCAGCGTCATGGGGTTCAATCCTCTGTGTGCAAATCAAAAAAGAAGCGGCAGCCCTGATAGCTGCCGCCTCGCGATTTTCAGGCTTGCGCCAAGCCTCAGGCGGCCGCGTAGCCGATCACGGCTTTCACTTCCAGGAACTCCTCGAAGCCGTGCTCGCCCCATTCGCGGCCATTGCCGGACTGGCCATAGCCGCCGAATGGTGCCGAGAAATCGGGACGCGCGCCGTTGACCTGGATCTGGCCGGCCCGGATCTGCCGCGCGATGGCATGGGCTTCCTTCTCCGGGCCCTGCACATAGCCGGCGAGGCCATAGACCGTGTCATTCGCCATTGCGACGGCATCTTCCACCGTGTCGTAGGGCAGGATGCAGAGCACCGGCCCGAAGATTTCCTCGCGCGCGATGGTCATGTCATTGGTGACATTCGCAAACACCGTCGGGCGGGCAAAGTAGCCCTTGTTGAAGCCTTCGGGGCGGCCAGGACCGCCGGCAACAAGTGTGGCGCCTTCCGAGATGCCCTTCTGGATCAGGTCCTGCACCTTCTGGTACTGGCTGCCATTCGAGATCGGCCCGATGGCGCCGGGCGAGGCTTCGGCCGGCATCATCACCTTGACGGATTCGGCGGCGGCCTTGGCGATAGCGATCGCCTTTTCCTGCTGGTCCTTCTGGACGAACATCCGGCTCGGCGCGTTGCACGACTGGCCGGAGTTCATCATCATCGACATCACGCCGCTACCGACGGCCTTTTCGAGGTCGGCGGTCGGCAGCACGATGTTCGGGCTCTTGCCACCGAGTTCCTGGGCAACGCGCTTGACGGTCGGGGCGGCGGCCTGTGCCACCAGCACGCCGGCGCGGGTCGAACCGGTGAAGCTCACCATGTCGACATCCGGATGGGACGACATCACGGCGCCGACGCCGGGGCCGTCTCCATTGACAAGGTTGAACACGCCCTTCGGCACGCCGGCCTCATGCAGGATCTCGGCAAAGATCAGCGCATCAAGCGGGGCGATCTCGGAGGGCTTTAGCACCATCGTGCAGCCAGCGGCAAGGGCGGGGGCGACCTTGCAGGCGATCTGGTTCAGCGGCCAGTTCCACGGCGTGATGAACGCGCAGACGCCGATCGGCTCCTTGCGGATCAGCGTCGTGCCCTTCAGCTCTTCGAACGGGTAGCTGCGAAGGATGGCGGCGGTTGTCGCGAAATGGCCCATGCCGGCGGGCACCTGGGCGGCATTCGCCAGCCACATCGGCGCGCCCATTTCCTCGGAAATGGCAACCGCCAGTTCCGGCATCCGCTTCTGGATACCGGCCGTGATCTTGTCGAGCAGGTCGGCGCGGTATTCGATCGAGGTCTGTGAGAAGGCCGGGAAGGCGGCCTTGGCGGCGGCAACGGCCTTGTCCACATCGGCTTTCGATCCGAGCGAGATCACCGCGCAGTTTTCCTCCGTTGCCGGGTTCTCGACTTCCAGCCTGCGCGGCACCACCGGGTCAACCCATGCGCCGTCGATATAGAACTTGAGATACTCTTTCATGGGGCAGTCTCCCTTTGGCCTGTCTGGATGTGGCTCTCATATGACTATAGGTGACGTGAGGCTTTTCCGCCACTCCTGACGCGGGGGGAGGGGCGCAACGTGCAGCATACGATCGGAGAGGCACTATGCATTCGCGCCTGGAAATCTACCTGACGCCTGCTTGGGCAGAAGGTGAAAATCGTTACGGTACCAAAGCCGCTGTGTTCGAAGCGCCGGTCTTTGACGGCGAGATGGGCGCCTGGAAGTGCGTGTGCCATGTCGATGGCGAAGCGCCGATGTTCATCTATGGCGAAACGGCAATGCAAAGCCTAACGTTGGCGGCGCGGCTTGTTAGCAGAGTCCATGAGGGCACGGAGTTTTGATGGGTCGCGGCTCTGCCGGTTCAGCCCGTTCCCGCCTCAGGAGCGCCGCGTCCACCCTCGCCCGGCCATGCAAAGCGTAAAGTTGTCGGCGCTGCCGCGGCTGATTTCCTGGCAGGCGGCGACGGCGGTGGCGTAGGGTTGGGCCCCATCGGCGCCCGTCCAGTTGGCTTCGGAGAGGCCGTTTGCGCAGGCAGTCAGCGCAAGAGCGGCGGCGAGCGCGAGG
>JBGSVY010000168.1:0-1890 GCA_041752715.1 Hyphomonas sp. | reverse complement strand
CGGCGATACCACCGATCGATGCGCCATGGCGCGCGGCTGCGCCCATGTTCTGGCCGACCTGCGCTGCAAGGCCAGCGACATCCGTCACGCTCTTGGCGACGGCCGCCTGTTGCGTTGCGGCACCGACAACAGCGCCGATGGCGGTTGCAGCGGCAGCAGTCTTTGCATGATCATTCATGTTAAAATCTCTCCCTCAGTTCGTACCAAAATTACACACGTGTACGGACGGCATCAACACCGAAAGCGACTGTCATCGAAAATTCGCGAAGGCGGAATTTGCGCGCCGGAATGAGCATCCGGCTTTTGGGGAATTGAAGCGAGGGGCCGCCCGTTGGCCACGGGCGACCCCTCCAACGCTATTCCGGGAGGAAATGGTCTAGCGTTGTCCGGTCTGCGCGAGGATCATGGACCCGTCCAGCGCGAAGGCGGGCGAAATCTCGCCACCCTCGCTGCTGACCTTTTCGGTGATCTTCGACACAGCCCCGGCAATCAGGCTGTCGACGCACGCCCGATCGACGATCGGTGTCGCCGAGACGGCCCGGGTTGAGGTGCAAGCCCGCTGGGCCTGGCGTTTGATATCGCGCATCACGGCGGCTGCGCCATCTTCGGTTTCGAGGAGGCCGGCGTCATAGGTGATTGCGACGGTGATCGGCTGGCCGTTTCCGGCCATTGCAACGGGCGCCAGAATGGCAGACGCCACGAGCAGCGAAAGGGCAGTTTTCTTCATAGGATCAGTCCTTCAAGAGTTAGCGCCAGCCTTGCGGCCGGCCGGAAACTCCTCCCGCAGCGCGTCCCGTTCCTCCGCCACTCCCGAAATCAACGCTTGCGCGGTGATTGGCCATCCGGGTGCGGCCCGACTCATGCTGCACCGCAACAATCGCCTCGCGGGTGCAGCATGGCAAGTGACAAGTTCAAGACCGCGCGCATGGCTGCCATCCCGTTCACGCATGCCAAAGGCGGGGGCGGGCTTGCCTTGAAGTTGGGCAGGCCGGTTGGCGTCAGCCGGGCACGTCTGACGCAAAGGCGTCGGGCTCCGGCGCACAGGCGGCGAAGGCCGTGCTGACGGCTTGCAAGACCGGGCGATAGTCTGCCTCGGCCTCGGGTCCGCTGGCCTCCGGTACGACACCGGCCGCGCTCTGGGCGGCGAGGGTCACCCAATGGCAGACCTCCGAATGGGCTTTGCCTTCGATCTCGCCTTGCAGGGCGCTAAGCCTCAGTTCGATCGCGGCCCGGCGCACGAGAAAGTGGTTTGAGTCGGGTCCACCCGCCGCTCCCGATGAGAGTTTGCTGCCAATCGCAGTGACGTTCGACAGCGCCGCAGCGCACGCCTTCACCGACGCGGCTGCCGTTGCCGGGGCGTCTGCACCGAGACAGCCCGCCGCCGCCTTGTCGATCACAGCCCCGAACCTGCCTCCGGGTTGGGCGCTCGCCGCGCTGATGAAGATACAGGTCAGGGCGCCGAGACAGACGGATTTGAGGGACAGGCGCATCTCTTTCCTCCAAGTCCAGCGGCGGCCCGAAGGGTCGCAACACCGGAAACGGCTGGCAAATCAGGGCGCAACCTGACCCGAGTTCAATAATTTTCCGTTTCCAATCCGACCGGGTCTCCACCGCGGCGAAACTCCTGTGCATGAAATGGGTCTTCCAGCCGTCGCTCCTCAGCCAGATGCGCCTTTCCTGGCAGCGCATCGCGCTCTGCGCCATGGTGATGATGGAGGGGCTCGGCCTTGGCCTCACGGGCCTCAAACCGTTCCTGCCGCGTGCCGAGCGGGCGTTGCTGGCGCTCAAGATCAGTTTTGCCGAAGCCTTCCTGCGCCGCCTGTTGCTGCTCGAAGCGGCAAGCCTCGGCCCGCTCACTGTCGCGCCCCGCAAGCCGGCCAGGCCCGCAGC
>JBGSVY010000167.1:0-85985 GCA_041752715.1 Hyphomonas sp. | reverse complement strand
CTGGCCAGGCACGGCGCGCCACACAGCCTCCATGATGGCGCAGCCCGCCAGCATGAGACCCGCGCGCTCTGTCCCGATGGTTGGCAGTTGCGCGCGTCCATCATGGCCGAGCGTGCGGATGCGTTCGATCGTTGCCCGGCCCTCCTCGTGCGACATCCAGGCGCCATCGACCTTGTCGCGCCGGTAGCGATCAAGCCCCAGATGCACGCCGGCAAGACAGGTGACCGTGCCTGATGTGCCGATCAGGAGGCCATTCTCGGCGGCGAGTCCGTCACGGATCGCGCCGATCTGCGGCCAGCCGGCGACGATCTTGCTGGCATGGTCGAGCATCGCGGGCCACGCAGCGGCTTCGTCGTGGTGGGCGTAGGCTTCGGTGAGCGTCACGACACCGAGCGGCAGGCTGGTCCAGGTCCGGATCGGCGGACGCGTAAGCATTCCGCCAAGTCCCCCTTGGCGGGCCGCTTTTGCATCTACCCAGGAGAGTTCGGTCGAACCGCCGCCAACATCGACGACGAGAACTGAACCCGCATCTGGCGTAATGAGGTCGAAACAGCCGATTGTGGCAAGACGCGCCTCTTCCTTGGCCCCGATGATCTTGAAGGTCAGCCCCGTCTCGGTCTGCACGCGGCCAATGAAATCGGCGCCATTCGCTGCCCGGCGGCAGGCTTCCGTCGCGATGCAGCGCACACGTCCGACGCCGTGCAACTTCAACTTGTGGCTGATCGCCCGCAGCGCGTCGAGCGCCCGCTCGATAGCAGCGTCTGACAGCCGTCCTGTGGCCTGCAGACCCTCCCCCAGTTTTGCAATCTGAGAGTGCGAATCGACAACGCGAAACGATCGCCCGACAGGCTGGGCGACCAGCAAGCGGCAATTATTGGTTCCAAGATCGACCGCCGCAAACAGCGGCGGCCGGCCCTCTGACGGTCTCGCTGG
The DNA here is from genome assembly GCA_041752715.1 of Hyphomonas sp. Classification (GTDB taxonomy): domain Bacteria; phylum Pseudomonadota; class Alphaproteobacteria; order Caulobacterales; family Hyphomonadaceae; genus Hyphomonas. Next base: position 85,052 of record JBGSVY010000167.1, on the reverse strand, counting down.
CCCCTTTGGGCGGCGGCGAGACACTTTTTTGTCAGCCATGGTGTGGCCCGAACTAACGACTTGGGGCATTCTTTATCATAGGAGCGCAGAATGGCCAGTGGACATGGGATAAGGGGTTGGTTGAAGGCGCGTTTCGGTCGCCGCACGGTGGCCGACGTGGATCGTCCGCTCTTGCTGAATCAAGCCGTCCAGGACGGCTACAGGTTTAACGCCATCTCTCAGCACGTCGCAAAATACCAGATTGGGCAGGTCGTACGACATCGGGTGTTCTCGTTCCGGGGCATTATTTTCGATGTCGACCCCCAGTTCTCGAACACAGACGAGTGGTACGAGTCGATCCCGGAGGAGGTGCGGCCAAGCAAGGACCAGCCCTACTACCACCTGTTCGCGGAGAATGAGCGCACCCACTACATCGCTTACGTCTCTGAACAGAACCTTGTCCCCGACGACACGGACACCCCGCTGTCCCATCCCGATATTCCCGAATGGTTCACGATGACTCAGCGGGGAACCTACGCGCTCAAAAAGGGCGTAACGAACTAGTTTTCGGGCATGTCGGGGCGCTCGTCCGACAAAATCGTGATTACCGCGTCCCAATGATCGAGCGCCTGCGCGTCTCCCACCGCAGCAACTTCAGCCGCGCGCAGGGTTGCGATCACAATTGCATCTTCGCCATACTGCCGGAGCAGCAGTCCCGCCGTATCTGCTGGCAGACTCATGCCGGCCCCGATTTTGATCGGGCGATCGTTGCCGTTGTCGAATGGCCCGGCACGAGCGGCGCGATGACAACCTGTCCACCCCGCGCCTCGACGAGGTCAGCGCCAACGATTGTGTCACGCGTGTAGTCGCCGCCTTTGACGAGGACATCCGGTTCGAGGGCCTTGATCATTCCAAACGGTGTGTCTTCGTCGAAAACCACGACCGCATCCACGACTGCGAGACTCGCAAGCACGATGGCCCGCGCCTGCGCATCATTGACGGGACGGCCTTCGCCCTTCAGCCGCCGGACCGACGCATCCGAATTGATTGCGACGACGAGCCGGTCGCACGCTGCCCGCGCCTGTTCGAGCGTGCGGATATGGCCTGGATGAAGGATGTCGAAACAGCCATTGGTGAAGCCGACCCGCAGGCCCGATTGGCGCCAAAGATCGACGCGGGCCCGGGCGTCACTCAATGACAGGTAGCCTGTGCCTTCGGCGTGGTGAGCTGTCTCGAGTGCGGCGCTGAGCTCATCGACCGAAACGGTCGCCGTTCCGGCTTTGCCGACTGCGAGGCCCGAAGCGGCGATCGCCAGACCAACACAGTCGGCGAGCGGCGCCCCCGCAATGCGGGCGGCAGCGAGGGCCGCGAGCGCCGTATCGCCCGCGCCCGATACGTCAAACACGTCTCGCGCGGTGCCCGAAACATGAACCGCAGAGCCGCCTTCGGTGATGAATGACATGCCTCGCGCAGCACGCGTCGTCACAATGCTTTTCGCGGCAAGCCTGTCACGGGCCGCAGCGAGCGCCGAGGTCATTTCCATGTCCGTCTCGGTTGGAAGGCCCAACGCTTCGGCAAGCTCTGCAGCATTCGGTTTGAGGATATCAACCGGGCCATAGCGGGAAAAATCGCGGCCTTTGGGATCTGCGATCACCGGGATGCCGGCCTTCATAGCGGCGGCATGGACAGCGGCAATGATGCCGGGCGTCAGTGTCCCTTTGGCATAATCCGATAACAGGATCGCAGCAGCGGCGTGCCTGTCAACCTGCTCGGCCAATCGCTGCGCGATGTGCTGCTCGGCCTCCGGAGAGATGGCCGCTGTGTCTTCTGCGTCGACGCGAAGCAGTTGTTGGCCGCCGGCAATGAACCGCATCTTGAGCGTGGTTGGGCGACGCGGTTCAACAACGAGCTGTGTTTCGATTCGAGGAATGTTCGCGAGTTGTGTCGACAGTTCGCGGCCATCGGCATCGTCACCGATCACACCTATGACGACCGCGCGCAAACCGAGTGAGGCGAGGTTTCGGGCGACATTGGCGGCGCCTCCGGGCATCGCTGTTTCGCGCGCGCGCCGCAGTACGGGGACCGGTGCCTCGGGCGATATTCGAGCAACAGCGCCGTAGACAAAGCGATCCAGCATCACATCGCCGACGCAGACGACACGCTTGTTTGCCGCCGCGCGCAGCCAGGACATGAGTTCGCGGTCCGGCATGTGCGGGCACTCCCTTCGTGCGCTGGTATATCGGCCGGGCCACAGAAGCGAAAGTGGTTGGCAATTTCATGTGATCTAAGTCAGATAGGCGGACGTATCTATAGCAGATACAATAGCATCCGATTGAGGAGACCTAACCTGGCACCCGTTTCGCCTTCGATCGTCTGGCTGCGCGAAGACCTGCGCCTCTCGGACAATCCCGCGATCGCGGCGGCGACGGCGGGCGGGCGCCCGGCGACGTTTCTATACATTCACGACGAGGTGACGCCAGGTTTGCGCGCGATGGGTGGCGCTGCCCGCTGGTGGCTGGACAAGAGCCTGCGCGCACTGGGGGCCGACATCGCCCGGCGCGGCGGCACCCTGACGCTTCGGAAAGGGCCGGCTGCCGGCATTCTTAATGATGTCATTGCTCAAACACGCGCTGACAGCGTTTTTTGGAACCGGACGTATGATGCAGGCGGCCGGGCACGGGATGCCTCGATCAAGGCGGCGCTGAAAGCGCGCGGGCTCGTCGCAGAGAGCTTCAACGGGCGTCTGCTGGCTGAGCCGTGGGAGATAAAGACCGGAGCGGGCGGTTGGTTCAAAGTGTTCTCACCGTTCTGGCGGGCCTTGCAAGCGGTCTACGTGCCGCCACCGCCCGCGCCATGTCCAGACAGGCTGTCGAGCCCCCGGATCGCAAGCGAAGAGATCGACACCTGGCGCTTGCATCCCGATCAACCTGACTGGTCGGTCGGCTTTTCACATGATTGGCGGCCCGGCGAGGCCGGCGCCGCAGAGCGGCTGCGCGCTTTTCTCGCTGGCCCGATCAGCACCTATGGCGAGGATCGCAACCGGCCGGATCTCGACGGTGGAACGTCTGGGCTCTCGCCCCACCTTCGCTTCGGTGAAATCGGCCCAGCCCAGATCTGGAGGGCGGTGACAGCAGCAATCGACCGGGGGGCCATCAACGAGACATCAGCGCGCGTTTTCCTGTCGGAAGTGGGTTGGCGCGAGTTTTCCTATGTCCTCCTGTTCTACAATCAGGATCTCGCCACACAAAACTACAACAGCGCATTTGACGCGATGCCCTGGCGTACAGATCACGCTGCGCTCACCGCCTGGAAGCGCGGAAAAACCGGCTATCCCATCGTTGATGCCGGGATGCGGCAACTCTGGCATACGGGCTGGATGCATAACCGTGTACGGATGATTGTGGCCTCCTTCCTGACCAAGCACCTGCTCTTGCCGTGGCAAGCCGGTGAAGACTGGTTCTGGGACACGCTGGTTGATGCAGACCCCGGCGCCAACGCCGCAAGTTGGCAATGGACGGCGGGGAGCGGCGCCGACGCAGCGCCCTATTTCCGTGTGTTCAATCCGATTACCCAAGGCGCAAAATTCGACGAGACCGGCGCATATGTTCGCCGGTGGTGTCCGGAACTTGCAAAACTCCCAATCAAGTTCCTGCATTCGCCCTGGACAGCCGATACGGCAACGCTCGCGACGTCCGGCGTGCGCCTCGGCGAGACATACCCGCATCCCATTGTGGATCACGCAGAAGGGCGCCAACGCGCGCTCGACGCCTATGCATTCATCAAAGCAAGACAGGCTGCTCAATGAAAGACATCGCAATTATCGGTGCAGGCATTTCCGGTCTCGGCGCCGCCTGGGCGCTGAGAGAATCTGCCAACGTGACGCTATTTGAGAAGGACACCCGTCTCGGCGGCCATGCCTGCACGCATGTCTTCGACTATGACGGACACGAGACCGCCGTCGACCTCGGTTTCATCGTCTACAATGCCTTGAACTATCCGAACCTGATCGGGTTTTTCGATGCGCTCGGCGTCGAGACAAAGACTTCGGACATGAGCTTTGCCGTTTGCGATCCGAAGGGATGGCAATGGGCGTCGACCCCGGCGGGCATCTTTGCCCAGAAAAGAAACCTGCTGAGTCCGCGCTTTCACCGGTTCTGGACGACAATCCTGAAGTTCAACGATCTTGCCCGGCGCGAACTTGCCGAAGGCACGATCAGCGACACGACGCTGGCAGCCTGGCTCGACCGGCACAAATTTACCGGCGACTTTCGGGACAATTATGTCCTGCCGATGGGGGCAGCCATCTGGTCGACGCCCGAGAACCGGATCCTCGATTATCCTGCCGCCAGCTTCTTTCAGTTCTTCGATAACCATCGCCTGATGCACAAGGAAAGACCGAAGTGGCGAACCGTAACTGGCGGGAGCCGCCATTACGTGGCGAAAGCAGGGGCCGCGCTCGGTGATCGGGTCCGCACAGGCAGCGCGGTTGTGCGTGTGCACCCCTTTGGCGAGAAAACGGTCGTGACCCTCCAGACCGGCGAGACATATCTCTTCGACGACGTGATCTTTGCCGCGCATGCACCCGAGACGTTACGCCTGATTGAAAATGATTATGAGGAGCAGGCTTTCCTGCTGCGGTCGATCCATTATCGTCCAAACCAGATCTTTCTGCACAAGGACGAACGTTTGATGCCGGGACGCAAGTCGGCCTGGGCAGCCTGGAACGTTATCAAGCAGGATAGCGGCGACATCTGCCTCACCTATTGGATGAACAGACTGCAGGGGCTGGACGCCAAGCGACCCGTCTTCATCACCCTGAATCCGGATACACCGCCACGGGCCGGGACTGTTTTTCTTGAGTATAGTTTTGATCACCCGCAGTTCGACGCGGCAGCAGAAGCCGCTGTTCGGGGCCTGAAGCGCATACAGGGGGCGGGTAATCTCTGGTTTGCTGGCGCCTGGATGGGCCGGGGCTTCCACGAGGACGGTCTCAAATCGGGGCTGTCACCTGCCCTGTCGCTGGGCGGACAGGTTCCGTGGACGGCAACAGGCGTGGACATCATCCCGTCGCGGCGCGAGAATGACGGACTGGACCGCCTCGCAGGAGCCCTCGCGTGAACCCGGCAGCTCTCTCCCTTTGGGCAGGCCAGACTGTTCACAAACGGTTTGTGCCTTTCGAACGCTCATTCAGCTACAAGCTGACGCTCATTGATCTCGATATCGACCAGCTCGCCGCGGCCGGGAAGGTCTCTCGCTTTTTTTCCGTGAACACACCGGGGGTCTTTTCTTTCAGGTCCAGCGACCACGGTCCGCGGTCGCCCCGCGCGCCTTTGCGTCCGTGGGCTGAAGAACAGTTCGCCAAAGCCGGAATTGATCTCGGCGGCGGAACGATCCGCCTCGTGACGTTTGCCCGCCACTTCTTCTACAAGTTCGCGCCGATCTCCCTCTGGTATGGATATGACCGAAGCGCACACCTCAAGGGCATCATCTACGAGGTCAACAACACGTTCGGCGAACACCATTGTTATGTCGCCCCGATCGAGGCCGCGCGTGCGCAGCACATGGCGGACAAGGCGCTGCACGTATCACCATTCTTCGACGTAACCGGTCAGTATGCGTTCATATTACGTGATCCGGACGACACACTAGACGTCGTTGTCACCAATATGAAGAACGGGGTCCGGACTCACATGGCCAATATCAAGGCGCGGCGTGTCGCTGTAACGGACAGCGCGCTTCTTTCGCTCGCAACGCGGAACCTGTTCTCGTCGCTGGGTGTCACGGCGGCAATTCACTGGCAGGCGCTGCTCCTCTGGATGCGCGGCGCGAAATATCACGCAAAGCCGCCGCCACCGACGGCCGTCACATCAGTTGCACAAGCCCATTCACCGGCCGCGGACCGGTCACCAGAGGGAGTTTCCTGATGGCCGAGATTATCGCGACGGCCGGAACCGTTCGTGCCCTGAAGAATGTGCCGGCAAGTTTCCGGATGGCAGGCTTCTGGCTCCTGCGCACCGAACGCGGGCGTATTGCGTTCACCTTGCCAGATCAGCGCCGGATCGTTTTCGATAATGCGATACCGGGTCCAGAGGCAGAAATAGCGGTGCACGACTATGCGTTCGTGAAGCGCGCACTTGCGGGCGGCGATGTCGGATTTGCAGAGTCCTACATGGAGCGCCAGTGGTCGACGCCGGACCTGACGGCCGTGCTCCGTTTCTTCTCGGCAAATTTCGAGAGCGCCGGGCAGTTAGCCCGCGGTGGCGCGGTCGTGCGCTACATCAACATGATCCGTCATGCGCTGAGCCGGCGCAATTCACGCGACGGCGCGCGCAAGAACATCATGGCACACTATGATCTCGGCAACACGTTCTATGCGCGCTGGCTGGACCCGACGATGACGTATTCCTCGGCGATCTTCGAAAGCCCGAACCAGTCGCTGGAACACGGACAACTGAACAAATACAGGCACATCTGTGATCGGATCGATGCGGGCCCCTCCTCGCGCCTCCTGGAGATTGGCTGTGGCTGGGGAGGGTTTGCCGAATATGCGGCAAAGACGCGTGGAAGCCACGTCACCTGCCTTACGATTTCGCCCTCACAGCGCGACTATGCTGCCGCGCGGATCCAGCGCGAAGGGTTAAGCGAACGCGTTGACATCCGGCTCGAAGACTATCGCGACCACCAGGGCCAATATGACGGTATCGCATCGATCGAAATGTTCGAAGCCGTCGGCGAATCCTATTGGCCCAGCTATTTCAGGACGCTGTTCGATTCGCTGAAATCCGGCGGCAAGGCCGCGCTCCAGATCATCACAATCGATGACGATCTCTTCCCGCGGTATCGCAAGCGCGTCGACTTCATCCAGCAGCATATTTTCCCGGGTGGCATGCTGATCAGCGAAAAAGTGCTTAAGGAAAATCTCGCTTCGGCTGGTCTTCGCCATGACGGCGTGTTTTATTTCGGCCAGGACTACGCGCGCACTTGCCATGAATGGGCGCAAGCCTTCAATCGCGAATGGCCAGAGATCGAGCGGTCGGGATTCGATGAGACCTTCCGCAGGCTGTGGAACTTCTATCTCAGCTATTGTGAAGCGGGGTTCACCGACGGCCGGATCAATGTCGGCCAGTTCAGCCTGTCGAAGGTCTAGACAAGCCGCGACTGCTTCACCGCCGCGCCGATGAAACTCGCAAAGAGCGGGTGTGGCTCGAACGGACGCGACTTCAGTTCCGGGTGGAACTGCACGCCAATGAACCAGGGATGGTCCGGGATTTCAAAGATTTCGGGAAGCGTGCCGTCTGGCGAAAGTCCGGAGAACACAACGCCATGCTTCTCAAGCTCCGGGATATAAGCTGCATTGACCTCGTAGCGATGGCGGTGGCGTTCTGAAATGTCGGTCGTGCCGTATACCGCCGCCACGCGGCTACCGCCCTTGAGACGGGCCGGATAGGCGCCAAGGCGCATCGTGCCGCCCTTGTCTGCCCGTTCGTCGCGCACGACCTTTTCATTGCCGCGCGTCCATTCTTCCATCAGCCCGACGAGCGGGTGCCGGGTGTCGCGATCGTTCTCGGTTGTATTGGCGTCGGCGAGACCGGCGAGATTGCGCGCAACCTCGATGACCGACATCTGCATGCCGTAGCAGATACCGAAACACGGGACCTGTCGTTCACGGGCAAAGCGCGATGCCCGGATCTTGCCATGCGCGCCGCGCTCACCGAAACCGCCGGGGAGGATGATGCCATGCACACCTTCAAGAATATCGAGTGGCTGCGTGTCGTCATCGAACGCTTCGGAATTGATCAGTCTGACGGTCACCCTGACATTGTTGGCAACGCCGCCATGGCTCAGCGCCTCGGCAACCGATTTGTAGGCATCGGGAACATCCGTATACTTGCCAACAAGGCCGATGCAGACTTCGCCGTCCGGATTGTGGATCGTCTGCGCAATCCGCTGCCAGGCCGAAAGATCAGGCGCCGGCGCATCCGTGATGCCGAAATGCCCGAGAACTTCCTTGTCCAGACCCTCCTTATGGTAGGCTGCGGGCACATCGTAGATGTGCCCCACGTCGCGGGCTTCGATGACGCTTGACGGGCGGACGTTGCAAAAGCTCGCGATCTTGCCCTTTTCGTTTTCGGGGATCGGCCGGTCACACCGGCAGAGCAGGATCTGCGGTTGGATACCAATCGAGCGCAGTTCCTTGACGGAGTGCTGCGTCGGCTTGGTTTTCATTTCCCCGGCAGCCGGAATGTAGGGCAACAGGGTGAGGTGGATGAAACAGGCGTGCTGGGGGCCGAGTTCCTGGCCGAGCTGGCGGATCGCCTCGAAGAAGGGCAAGCCCTCGATGTCACCAACGGTGCCGCCGATTTCGCACAGCACGAAATCGACGCCCGGTCCGGGATCGGAAAGCACGAAGGTCTTGATCTCGTTGGTGACGTGCGGGATCACCTGGATGGTCGCGCCGAGATAGTCGCCGCGCCGCTCCTTTTCGATGATGTTCTGGTAAATCCGGCCGGTCGTGATGTTGTCCGACTGGCGGGCTGAAACGCCGGTGAAGCGCTCATAGTGTCCAAGGTCGAGATCGGTTTCGGCGCCATCGTCTGTAACATACACCTCGCCGTGCTGGCGCGGGCTCATCGTGCCGGGGTCGACATTGAGATAGGGGTCGAGCTTGCGCAGCCGGACGCCGTAGCCGCGGGCCTGTAGCAAGGCACCCAGCGCGGCCGAGGCAATGCCCTTGCCAAGCGAAGAAACCACGCCGCCCGTAATGAAAATATAGCGGATCATGGGACGATACTCATGGAACGATTCCCGGCAACGCGCGCTCAGCTTGATCGAAAGCCGGCCTGATTACTGGGGATTGGCCGGTTCGGTGCCCTGAGGGACCGATTCGGGCTCGGCAGGAATCACGGCAAGGTCAGTTGCAGGCGGCGCAACCGGAGCCGACAAGCGAACGGGCGGCTCGTCTGCGAGCAATGGGACGGTCGGGTCAAACAGGTCGACGGGCCTTTGTGGTGCTGCTGGGGCATCGCCCTCGAGGATACGCTCAACCTCTGAACCCCGCTCGATGCTGCGATTGGCAATCGCGGTTAGCGCAAGGCTCGTCGAGAAGAAAATAGCGAGGAAAATCATCGTTGTCCGGACGAGCGCTCCCGCAGCGCCGCGGCCTGACATCAGTGAATTGCCTCCGCTACCGATACCCAGTCCGCCACCTTCGGATTTCTGCACCAGCACGAGGCCAATGGCCGCGAGACAGGCAAGAATATGAATAACAAGGATGACGTTCTGCATTGGCCGGGAAGTCTTTCTTTTCCGTAAGGCGCCCGCATAACGCTAATGCGTTCGATCGCCAAGGGTCACGTTCCAGCGCGAGTCCCGCACGCTATCCGACAGATGGAGAGGAAGTCCGCTGCCTTCAAGCTGGCGCCACCAACAAGGCCCCCATTTACATGCGCAACCTGCAAGATCGCCTCCGCATTGGCTGGCGACATGCTGCCGCCGTACAGCAGGCGTGTGGCGGCGCCAGCCTGGCCGAAGCGCTCAAGAAGCAGGTTGCGGATGAACAGGTGCACCTCACCAATCTGTTCTGGCAGGGCGACCCGCCCGGTGCCGATTGCCCAGACAGGTTCGTAGGCGATCACGATCCCATCCGGCCACGCTCCGGAGGGCACCGAGCCGGCAACCTGCCGCGAAATGACCTCCAGCGTTGCCCCGGACTCGCGTTGATCCAGCGTTTCGCCAACGCAAATAATCGGGATCAGACCGGCCTCAATCGCCGCATTTGCCTGAGCCTGCACGTCTTCATCAGATTCGCCGTGGTACCGGCGGCGCTCGCTGTGTCCCACAATGACATGGCTCGCGCCTGCGTCCTTCAGCATTTCCGCTGAAATGTCGCCGGTAAAGGCCCCGGTGACGGCCGGATGGCAGGTCTCGCCGCCAATATAGAGACGCGAGCCGAAAGCGGCCTCGCTCGCCCGCGAAAGCAGCGTTGCCGGGACACAGATGAGCGCCTCGAACCGGGGCCCGCAGGCGGGCAGTCCGGCCACAATGTCCCGGATCTGCTGCAGGTCCGCCGCAAATCCATGCATCTTCCAGTTTCCAGCAATCAGCGTTCCGGGCATGCAGCCATACCTCTCTTGCAAGACCAAGTGTGGTCGCCTAGCAAGCACTGAGCCACCCCGCCAGCTCTATAGAAGTGTCGTTGCGCCATGCTCGCCCTGATGAAAAGCCTGATGAATTCGGTCTTCGGCAAGATCGTCGTGGCCGTGATTGTCTTTGGCATGGCCTTCTGGGGCGTCGACCAGGTGTTCGCGCAGCTTCGCGGCGGGCTCGGCGCAAATCTCGCCCAGGCGGGGGCGCGCAGCGTCGATGCCGCCGACCTCGACGCCCGGGTCGAAAATGTCCTGCGGCGCATGAACGCCACCGCATCAGAGCCGATCAGCAAGGAACAGGCGCTCGACCAGGGGATCGTGGACGAGGTTTTCGCCATCGAAAAAGCCCGCCTCACCGCGCTTGGATTTGCTGAGCGCGTGGGCGTCAAGACCTCGCCCGAGCGCGTGGTCGCGACACTTCGAACGATGGATGCGTTCAAGAACCCGCTCACGGGCGAGCTCGACATGAACACCTATCGTGAAGTCCTGCGCCAGAACGGCTTGTCCGAAAGCGCCTTCGAACAACAGGTTGCCGATGACCTTACCCTGCAGGGCTTGCAAGCCGCAGCGTCGGGCGCCGTCTCCGCGCCCCAGGTTCTCGTTGGACTTGATGCGCTCTATTTCGGCGAGACGCGGGACGCGTCTTGGTTTGTTTTCCGACCTTTGGCGGACGCTGCGCCTTACGACCCGGCAGCCGAAGAATTGCAGGCTTACTATAACGACAATCTCGCAAGACTGCGCCAGCCCGAGCGGCGCTCGATTGATCTTGTGAGCCTGTCGGCGGAAGACTTCATGGCAGGCGTTCAGGTCACCGACCAGGAGATCGCAACCATTTATGAAGCCGCAAAGTCTGGCCGCTTTTCCGAGCCCGATCAGCGGACGTTCGCAGAACTCTATTTTGCCAGCCGCGATGACGCCCGCGCTGCCTTCGGCCTGCTGGCTGGCGGCGCTGACCCTTCGAGTGTCCCGGGCACCGTTTCGACCGAGCTGCGCACCGGCCGGGCCGACAGCGTTGAAGACCCGCTCCTGCGCGAAGCCATGTTTGGCGCCGGGCGGCAAAGTGGCGCGCTGTTCGGGCCGAGCGAACGCGACGGTCGTTGGCTCGTCGCGCGACTGGTGTCGGTGCAGCCCGGCGCCGTGCGTCCGCTTGAGACGGTGGCGGACCAGATCCGGACCGAACTTGCGCTGGAACGCGCGCAGGTCGTCTTCACCGAGAAACTGGAAGTCTTGGAAACCAGTATCTCTGCCGGATCGGATATTGACGCCATCGCGGCCGAGATCGGCGTGCCCGTGATGAGTTTTGCCGCAGTTGACTCGAACGGCTTCACCGAGCGCGGTCAGCGCGTGATGGCCCTGATCAACGCCCAGGAGGCGTTCACGCAAGCCTTCGCTGCGGGACAAGGCGAAATTACCACACAGTTTGAAGGCGGGACCGCCGTCTATGTCGCTTCGACGCGCACGATTGCGCCGGCAGCAACACCGAGCTTCGAAACAATCAGGGACGATGTGAAGGCAGCGCTGGTGTCCGAAAAGAGGCAGAGCGAAGCCCAGCGGATCGTCACCGCACTGACAGATAAACTCAAGGCGGGCGAAACAACGCTTGCCGCCGAAGCCGAAAAGGCCGGCGCGAGCATCGATACGCTTCCTCAACCCATCTCGCGTGTAAGCGCAGAACAGATGGGTCTACCCGCACCGATCACGAACGCCATTTTCCGGGGTCGCAGTGGGGATGCCGTGAGCTTTCCAGCCGGACCCGACGAAGTCATCATCCTGCAGATCGGTAACGTCACACCGCCGGCGCCAGAGGTGATTGCGGAGATCGGCGGCGAAGTTGCGGCCAAGTTGACAGGGGATCTGCGCACAGATCTCGACGCCGCACTCAACGGAGAGATTGAACGGTCAATAAAACTCCGGACCAACGAAGCTGCACTCACTGCCTACAAGTCAACAATCCGAACGCCCCAATGACGGCGAGACTGATCGTCCGCCGGCGGATTGGTGATATCGAAACCCCCGTTGGCGCCCTCCTGAAACTCGGTCCGGACACTCCGGGGACATTTCTGTTTGAGTCGATTGCCGGTGGTGAACGCCTCGGCCGCTATTCATTTATTGGTCTCGAGCCTCTCGTCTGGTTCCGGATCCTGGACGGACGCGCGTCGACAAGTCCGGCGGCTGACTTTGCGTCAGAGACCCTGCTCGACACATCTCCCATCGAAGCAATTCGGGCTTTCGCAACCCGGGCAAGGGCGACAACCTCCGAGCCCCTTCCCCCGATGGCCTCGGGTGCATTCGGTTTTGTCGGATATGACATGATCCAGCATATCGAACCCGTCACGCTGCAGGGCGACAATGTCCTCAACGTGCCGGAGGCCCTGCTCGTCATTCCGAGAGTCATTATTGCGTTCGATCACATCTATCAGGAAGTTCTCCTGATAGGCCGTGTCGAGTCAGATGACGATGAAGCCGTCAACGCCTTGCTCGACGCCGTTGAAGCGCGCCTTGAACGCCTGCCAGAGAGCCCTCCAAAAGATCAGACGAGCGCAACGGTGACCTTGCAATCGAACATGAGCGAGACGGCCTACTTCAGGATGGTCACCCTGAGTAAGGACTATATCCGCGCGGGCGACATCTTCCAGGTTGTTCCAAGCCAGCGATTTTCGGCGCCCTTCGGGCGCAAGTCGATCAGCTTCTATCGCGCGCTGCGGCGCCTCAATCCTTCAGCCTTCATGTTCCATATGGCGCTGGGCGATATCAGGCTGGTCGGGTCGAGCCCTGAAATCCTGGTGCGCGTTCGCGAAGGGCGGATCGCGATACGGCCGATTGCCGGAACACGGCCACGCAGCGGTGATGCAGCAGAAGATGCTGCGCGTGCGCAGGGCCTTCTGGCTGATCCGAAGGAGTTTGCAGAGCATTTGATGCTGCTGGATCTCGGCCGCAACGATGTTGGCCGGGTCGCGGCCTATGGGAGTGTCGAGGTCACAGAGAAGTTCATCGTCGAGCGTTACTCGCACGTGATGCACATCGTCAGTCATGTGGAGGGCGACCTTCGCGAGGGCCTCGATGCGGTCGATGCGCTGTTTGCAGGTTTCCCAGCCGGCACGGTCTCGGGCGCGCCGAAGATTCGGGCCATGCAGATTATCGACGAACTAGAACCCTCCCGGCGCGGGATCTACGGTGGCGCCGTCGGGTATTTCGGCTGGAATGGCGATCTTGATACGTGCATCGCCCTGCGGACAGCGATCATCAAGGACGGCATGCTGCATATCCAGGCTGGCGGCGGTGTGGTGCTCGATTCCGATCCGCAATACGAGTTTGACGAGACCGTGCATAAGGCAGGCGCCCTGAAGCGGGCGGCGGAACTCGCGGCCTCTTACGAGCATGATCAATGACAATCCTCGTGATCGACAACTATGACAGCTTCACCTGGAACCTCGTGCATTACCTGGAGGAACTCGGCGCACGCACGCACGTCGTTCGCAATGACGCCCTCAGTGTCGGCGACGCGCTCGCGATGGCGCCAGCGGGCATCTTGCTATCGCCGGGCCCGTGCACACCAAACGAAGCGGGCATCTGCCTCGACCTGATCAGAGCCCTGCCAGAACACATGCCGCTGCTCGGCGTTTGCCTCGGACATCAGGCGATCGGCCAGGCCTTTGGCGGCGCCGTGATCGGCGCCCGCGAAATCCGCCATGGCAAGCTCTCCGAAATTCGCCACGCAGGCGGAAGGCTCTTCGCCGGCCTGCCCCCGCGGTTCAGCGTGGTTCGCTATCATTCCCTCGCTGTGCGCGAAGCGGACTTGCCCGCAAACCTTGTCGCCGATGCCTTCACCGATGACGGCGAGATCATGGCCTTGCACCACGTTTCGCGGCCGATCTTCGGCGTGCAGTTTCACCCGGAAAGCATCCTGACCGAACACGGACATGCGATCCTCCGGAACTGGCTGGAAACGATTCACAATGACTGAGACAGGAATGACGCGCGCCATCAAGGCGATCGCGCGCAGGGATGAGCTGGACGCGGCGCTGCTCGAGACCGCGTTCGAAAGCCTGCTGACGGGCGCTGCCGCGCCGGAAGAAATCGGGGCCTTCCTGACCGGGTTGGCCGTCCGCGGCGAGACAGCCGATGAACTGGTTGCGGGCGCGCGCGTGATGCGGCGCCATGCGCGCGGCATTCAGGTCGATGGCCCCCTGCTGGATACATGCGGCACGGGTGGCCTTGGTTGGACCTCGTTGAACACGTCGACGGCAAGCGCAATCGTTATCGCGGCCGCCGGCGGACGCGTGGCAAAGCATGGCAATCGTTCCGTGCCCCCAAAGACGGGCTCCGCTGACGTGCTTGAAGCGCTTGGCGTCAATCTCGAGATTGACGAGAAGGCCTTCCTCAGCTGCCTCGAAGGCACGGGAGTTGCATTCATGTTTGCACGGTCCCACCACAGCGCGATGCGTCATGTGGCTCCCGTCAGGGCCAAGCTCGGCATTCGGACGATCTTCAACCTGCTTGGACCGCTGACCAATCCAGCGGGCGCTAGCCATCAGGTGCTCGGTGTCTTCGCCCCGGAATGGGTTCGTCCGATGGCGGATGCCCTCGCAAGGCTCGGGGTCAAACGGGCCTGGGTCGTGCATGGCCTTGCAGGAATTGATGAGCTCTCGATCTCGGGGCCAACGCGCGTGTGTGATGTCATGGGCGATGTTATCCATGAATTTGAGGTCGCGCCGTCCGATGCAGGCCTGGACACCAGTCCGGTCTCGATGCTGGAGGGGGGAACACCGCAAGACAACGCCCGCGCCATCGAGCACCTGCTTGACGGGGGCAACGGGCCGTTCCGGGATATCGTTCTGATGAATGCGGCCGCCGGCCTGGTGGTCTTCGGCATGGCGCAAGATCTGCGGACCGGGGCGTCGATGGCGGCCGAGGCAATCGATTCTGGCCGCGGCAAGACGACACTACAACGCCTGGCGGCCCTTTCAAACGGCGAGGGATCCTGATGCCGACCGCCCTCGACTCCATCATTGCCTACAAGAAAACCGAGGTCGACCGTCTAAAGGCGCTCTGGACGGTTTCTGGACTGTTGGACGCGGCAAAAGCCATGCCCCCACCGCGCGGTTTCGCCGCTGCAATGGGCGAGATCGTTGTCCGCAACGAGAACGCCCTGATCTGCGAACTGAAGCGAAAGAGCCCCAGCGCGGGCGAAATATTGCCCGGCGCTGACCCGGTTGAGATCGCGCTCGACTACGAGGCCGGCGGTGCCGCGTGCCTTTCGGTTCTGACCGATGGTCCGAGTTTTGGCGGCAGCCTCGACGACTTTTCTGCAATTCGGCAGGCCGTGAGGCTACCGATGCTGCGAAAGGACTTCATGATCGATCCGATCCAGATCGCCGAGTCGCGAGCCCACGGCGCTGACTGTATTCTCGTGATCATGGCCGCCGTGGATGATGCCGTCGCCGCAGACCTTACTGCCATGGCGCTTTCGCTAAAAATGGATGTCCTGGTCGAAATCCATGATGAGGCCGAGCTTGAGCGCGCGCTTGGGTTACCCACGCCATTGATCGGGGTAAACAATCGCGACCTGAAGCGAATGGTGACCGACCTTGCAACTTCCGAAAGGCTTGCACCTTCAGTGCCTCCGGGGCGCGTTATGATCTCCGAGAGCGGACTTTCCGAACCTGCCGATCTTGCGCGTCTTCGCAGTTTTGGGATTTGCCGGTTCCTTATCGGTGAATCGCTCATGCGCCAGGGAAAGATGCGCAGGCAGACGGTTCACGATCTGCGGATGGCCGGAAAGATTTGACCCGAACAGTGAACACTTGTAGAACACAAGTGAACACAGATTCGCGTGAGGAAACCAAACGCCATGCTGACAAGCAAACAAAGAGAGCTCCTGCTCTTCATAAATGATCGCATCAAGGAGACCGGCGTTTCGCCGTCTTTTGATGAGATGAAGGAGGCGCTTGATCTCGCTTCCAAGTCAGGGATTCACCGGCTTATCATGGCACTCGAAGAACGCGGTTTCATCAAGCGGTTGGCAAACCGGGCCAGGGCACTCGAAGTTCTCAAACTTCCCGAGTCGGCGGTCGCCAACGCGAACACAAGGCCGCGTCGGGATTTTCGTCCGGCGCTCGTCTCGTCGCAACAAGGCTCATCGAACCGGTCAGGCGCTATTCCGCTCGTTGGTACGATTGCTGCGGGGTCTCCCCGGTCGGCCATTGAGCAGGACAACGGACAGATAACCGCGCCCTCCGGCCTCACGGACAGCGAAGACTATTTCGCGCTCGAAGTCTCCGGTGATTCCATGATCCAGGCCGGGATATTGAGCGGCGATATTGTTATTCTCAAGCGCACGGAGACGGCAAATTCCGGAGACATCGTTGTCGCGCTTATCGATGGCGAAGAGGCAACGTTGAAGCGATTGCGCCGCAAAGGCGCGTCCGTTGCCCTTGAGGCAGCAAATCCGGCATTTGAAACGCGCATCTTTGGCCCTGACCACGTGCAGGTTCAGGGGCGCCTTGTTTCACTCATTCGACGCTACGACTGATCGCATTTTCGTGCAGGCGCGCCAGGGGCGAACGGAGCACGGCTTTTCGGGCGCGATCACCAGTTTGTCGTGGCTGAAGTAACCTGTGACGGGACGGTGGGATCTGATATGATCCCAGTCGAAGACCAGGACGCTGTTCTCCTGAGTGGCGACAAGCCCCGCACCCCTCGCAGGTGAAGGCTCAGTTTCTCCCGCGATTTCAGGCGACAGGGTGAGGGTAGCCGCGTTGCCGAGATTAAAGGAACACGGCGTGTTGGGACACTCCGTGGGTTTCAGGTTCGAATACCGAAGCGGTGAGAGGCCCTCTCCTTTGACCAATGCGATAGCATGAAGATTACCGTCAGCGTCAGCGACATAAACCGTTCCCGACTGCGACCAATGGAAGGCAAATTTCGGAGCGTCCGCCCAAATCCAGGCCGCCGGGATGATGAATGCGGCCACGAAGATGACCCGTGCCGGGCCGCGCGCAGCGATGGCAAATCCGAGGCCAGCTGAAAACAGAGCAAGTGTTGCCCCGGGCATTGGCTGCGGCGAGCCACCGATCGATGTATCAAGAGCGGCGAAATAGTGTCCAACAGCCAAGACCGCCTCCAGCGAATAGCCAAACAGACGCAGACCGATATCAGCGGCCCCGAAAAGCGACAGGACGAACGCAAGCGCAGCCGCAGGCGCCGTAAAGAAACTGATAATCGGCATGGCCACCAAATTGGCGATGAAGCCGAACGCCGCGAGGCGATCGAAGTGAAACAGAGAGTAAGGTGCGGTAGCCAAACCGGCGACGATTGATGTCATTGCGATGGAGGCCCATGAAAAGCCGATGGGTCCGAGCACGCGCTCCCGCCCGGAGCGGTGGTTGCGCCAGGCTTCATAGGCTGCAATCAGCGCACCGGTCGCCGCAAAAGACATCTGGAAGCCTGGAGCGAGAACGCTCTCAGGCTACAGGATCACAACGATTGTCAACGCGATCGCGAATGTCCGTAGGCTGATGGCCGCACGGTCGAACAACACCGCGCCAAAGACGATTGCGGCCATGATGAAGGCACGCTGTGTCGAGACACTCGCACCCGACAGGATGAGGTAGGCGGCGCATGCAGCAAGAGCGACGATTGCGGCCGGCTTTTGTACTGCGATGCGAAGCGCCAATGGCTCGATCAGGGTTAGCGTTCTTCGCACGATAAGGAAGACGAGGCCGCCAACAATCGCAAGGTGCAAGCCCGAAATCGCAAGCAGGTGGGCAAGGCCCGAGCGGCGTAAGGCCTCCTGGTCCTCGAAATTCATAAGGCTGCGGTCACCCGAAACCAACGCGGCCGCAAAACCGCCTGCCCTTTCGCCCGCACCATCGGCGACGACGAGCGCGAGATTGCGACGAATCGCGGCGAGTTGCAGACCCTTCTGATCGAGGATGGACGCAGGCGCGCCAAGTGTCCCGCCCCTGCAGCGCCCCTGAACATAACCAACCGCGCCGAGTTGTTCAAACCACGCCTGTCGCTGAAAGTCGTACTCACCCGGAAGCCCCGGCGCAGGAGGCGGACGCAACACCGCCCAACACCTCACGAACCGCCCCGGCGCGACCTCCAGCCGACTCCGATGGGTCAATCTCACGAAAGCCGGGGTGTCATATTCCGGCAGGCCCGCGATGGCGTGTACATCGATGCGTAGGCGCACGCCCTTGTTTCCTGGCTCAATCTCCGCAAGCCAGCCCTCAACCATAACGGGCCGCGTCTCGGACAAAATGGTGGGAGCGGCAACCGACAGACTTCGCAACGTGCCCGCAAAGTGCCCCGTGCAAATGCCGGCCAAAACGACGCAAGCCATGAAGACAAGGTTTGAAGGGTTGGCCGCCCGCGCCAGAAGCCAAAGCGCAATGCTAACGACCAAGGCGCCACCTGACAGCCAAACCGGCGGTTCACTCCTCCAGAAAAAGTAGAACACAGCGCCGACGCAGATCGCATAGGCAAATATCAGCGCACGCGAATCTGGACCGATCAGGATTGCCACGCCTTCGACGAGGCGCGAGAGGCCATTTTGGCCCCCCTTGCCTTCACCCGGAACCTCGTGTTTCTGCGACGCTGCAGCCGCAGCAGCGGTAATCATACGGAGCCCGCCAGGATTATGCGCGTTGTCACGCGGTTTGCCCCTTCCCCAACCGGTATGTTGCACATTGGAGGCGCAAGAACCGCACTTTTCAACTATTTGTTTGCCCGCGCGCGCGACGGCCGATTTCTCTTGCGCATCGAGGACACTGATCAGGCGCGGTCAACCGGCGAAGCAACCGAGGCCATTCTTGACGCCATGGAATGGCTGGGTCTAACGCCCGACGAACCGCCGATGATGCAGTCATCGCGTGCAGCACGTCATGCAGCGGTCGCCCATGAAATGGTTGATCGCGGCACGGCGTTTCGTTGCTACGCGACCCAGGAGGAATTGCAGGCGCGCCGGGATCTCGGTGAGCAAAAGCGAGAGGCGGCGCGCGACCCGGGATTGAGCGAGCTTGCACGAACCGAACTGCTTTCGGAGGCCCAAGCGCTCTTGGCGCCCTACCGCTCGCCATGGCGTGACGGCGGGCAGCCGTCGAACCCATCGGCGCCCTTTGTCGTTCGCTTGCGCGCGCCGGATGGTGAAGACCGCACACTGAGCGATGGTGTCCAGGGCACGGTTCGCATCAAGGCGAATGAACTCGATGATCTTGTAATGCTGCGGTCGGACAATACGCCGACTTACATGCTGGCTGTCGTCGTTGATGACCATGACATGGAGATCACTCACGTCATTCGCGGGGACGACCACTTGCGCAATGCGTTTCGCCAGATCCCGATCTACGAGGCCATGGAATGGAACGTGCCGGCTTTTGCGCATGTGCCAATGATACACGGCGCTGACGGCGCAAAGCTCTCCAAGCGGCACGGCGATCTATCGACCTTGGCGTATCGTGACATGGGATATTTGCCCGAAGCGATGAAGGCGTACCTGCTTCGGCTTGGCTGGAGTCACGGCGACCAGGAGATTTTCACCGAAGAAGAGGCCATAGAGGCTTTCGACGTCTCCGGAATTAACAAGGCGCCTGCCCGGCTCGATCTCGAAAAGCTGGGCGGCGTCAATTCTCACTTCATCCGCCAGTGTGACGATGAAAGATTGTTCAAGCTGGTACTGCCGTTTCTGGAAAAGGACGGCCCGCTTACTCCGGACTTAAGAGCGCGAGTTTCACTGGCGCTTCCGCACATGAAAGCGCGTGGCAATACGCTTGTGGAACTTGCAGCTGCCTTTCGCTTCCTTCTTCTGACGCGGCCCATCTTACTGAGCCCAAATGCCACGAAGGCGTTGTCGACGGACAAGCGCCAGCTGCTTGACGGCCTCGCGAGAGAGCTGCGCACGACGGCCGAATGGTCAAGTGCACGCTTGTCGGAGACGATCACGGCATATTGCATCGCATCTGGGGTGACGATAGGGCAGCTAGGACCAGCGGTGCGCGCTGCGTTGACCGGTGGTTTACCGGCGCCAGACCTTGCGCCGGTGCTAGAGTGGCTCGGTAAAGACGAAGCGTTGGGGCGTATCGAAGATCAGGTCACGGGGTGACCTTCCGGGCATGCCCGGTATTGAAACTGCTGAAGAGGGCGAGACTGATGGAAAATCGCGTAAAAAAGGCTGGCGTCGCGAAGCTGGAAGTGGCGGGCAAGCAGATCGAGCTTCCGGTCTATTCCGGTACGGCGGGACCAAACGTCATTGACGTTGGCAAACTCTATGCTCAATCGGGCCACTTCACGCTTGATCCCGGCTTCACGTCGACAGGCAGTTGCGAAAGCCAGATCACGTTCATCGATGGGGATGAAGGCGTGCTGCTTCATCGCGGATATCCGATCGAACAACTGGCAGAACATTCGAACTTCGTCGAACTTTGTTTTCTGCTGCTGAATGGGAATCTCCCATCAGCGGAGGAGTATGATCTCTTCTGGAAAGACATAAAGAAACACACTCTGCTACACACACAGCAGGATCGCTTTTTTGACGGCTTCCGGCGTGACAGCCACCCGATGGCGATGCTGACGGGCGCCGTCGGCGGCATGGCGGCCTTCTATCCGGGCGCAATTGGCAACGAGGACCCTGCGGAGCGCCGCCTGGGCTCAATCCGGTTGATCGCCAAAATGCCGACGATCGCGGCGCGCTGCATGAAATACACGATGGGGCAGCGCTTCATTGATCCGCTCAACAAGCTGTCCTATTCGGAAAACTTCCTCAATATGTGCTTTGCGGTGACCGCAGAAGACTATGAGGTCAATCCTGTCCTCGCGCGCGCGATGGACCGCTTCTTCATGCTGCACGCCGATCACGAGCAAAATGCGTCGACATCGACGGTCCGCCTTGCGGCGTCGTCGGGGGCTCACCCGTTTGCGGCGGTTGCAGCAGGCGTTGCCTGCCTCTGGGGACCGAGCCATGGCGGCGCCAATGAGGCGGCCTTGAAGCAACTGCGCGAGGTCGGAAGCGTTGAGAATATCCCGGCCCTGATCGCAAAGGTGAAGGATTCCAACAGCGGCTTCCGACTGATGGGTTTCGGGCATCGCGTTTATAAAAACTATGACCCGCGCGCCAAGGTCATGCAGAAGACGTGTCACGAAGTGCTTGAAGCCTTGGACATGAAAGATCATCCGCAGCTCAAGGTCGCAATGGAGCTTGAGCGGATCGCGCTGGAAGACGATTATTTTATCCAGAAGAAACTTTATCCGAACGTCGACTTCTATTCAGGCATCATTCTGGAAGCGATGGGCTTTCCAACGACGATGTTCACCGTTTTGTTTGCCTTGGCTCGGACTGTCGGTTGGGTGTCGCAGCTCAACGAGATGCTGGATGATCCGACGCAGCGCATTGGCCGGCCACGACAGATTTATACCGGCGCGCCGCGACGCGACTACGTGCCTATTGCAACGCGGTAGAAGCCTCTTGAAGGATCGCTGCAGCGCTGAGGCTTGCTGAGTCCAAACCCGGCGGCTGCATACGCTCAAGCGCGCGCGCCTGCCGCTCACGCTGGGATGCCAGCTCAACGGGGTTGTTGAGCCAGGAGAGGGCCTTGGCGGCCATCAGCGGCGATTGCTGTCGTGTTTGTACGAATTCGGGCACGATCTCCCGGTCGTCATTGAGGATGTTGAGGAGCGTGATGTGCGTTTTTGAGTAGAGCAGTCCTCGCGCGATAGCCCACGTGAGCCAGCCCGTCTTGTAGGCGACAATCATTGGTGGCCCTTGAACAGCGATCTCACTTGTCACGGTTCCCGAGCAGGCAAGCGCGAGGTCTGCCGCCGCCATCGCATCAAATCTCTCGGCTGGATCGTTAAGGCAAATGGCCCAGTCGTTGGTTTCTGGAAAAGCCATTTCGAATTGCGCACGGATTGACGTTGCTGGAGCGATTGTGATCGTGCAATCAGGTCTCGCCGATTTGATTTCGCGTGCAGCCTCGACGAGTGAGGGCGCGACTCGGGCAATTTCTCCGGGCCGGCTGCCTGGCAAGACAAGAACCAGAGGTGATGTATCGGCAAGATTATGGGCGCGCCGGAATGATGCCCCGTTGCCTTTGACATTCCGCGATAGCCCCGGATTTCCTATGATGGTCGTCTTGAGTCCGTAGGGCGCATAATAGGGCACCTCGATATCATGCATACAGAGCAGGTGATCGATGCTCGCCGACAAGGTTCGGGCGCGACCAGGCCGGGTTGCCCAGACTTGCGGCCCGATGAGTTTGACAATGCGTGTGCGCGGTAAGCGAGGCCGAATGCGCTTCGCGATGCGCACCATGAAGCCCCAGGAATCGACGAGCACAACGACATCCGGGGCGGCCGTCACGATTGCGTCTGCAGCGGCGTCCGCAAGGCGCACGATCGAACCATAGTTTTTCAATCCGTCAAAAAAGCCGAGGATCGACAGCGGCGCAATATCGATGGCCGAAACAATTCCTGCTGCCTGCATCTCAGCTCCGCCGATGCCGTTAATGACGACACGGGGTTCGCGTTCGCGAACTTTCTCGATCACCTCACGTGCAAGGAGGTCACCGGATGCCTCAGCCGCAACGAAGAAGAGGCGAGGATCGGTCACGATCCGAGGTCCGGTTCGAACCCATAGATAAAAATGCCGAGAGCGTCTGCACGCGCGATCATGGCCTCTCTTCCGAGAAGCAGCGCTCCGCGCGACTCGACGGCAATACCCGCAAGCCCCGCTGATGCAGCGAGTTCGACAGTCGAAACACCCGTTGCGGGCAGGTCGATGCGCCTCTCCTGAAGAGGCTTCGGTCGCTTCACGAGGACGCCGCGCCGATCCGTTGCGCTGCCGCGGATCGCGGCAGGCAAGCGGGCACAACGGCCCAACATCTCATCTGTTCCCTCCTGCGCCTCAACCGCGAGAACGAGACCGTCGCAGACCACACATCCCTGACCGATATCAAGTGCGCCCGCCGCAGAAGCGACGCGTGCACCGTGGGCCATGTCCGCCATTGCCAGCGCATCTGGCGCTGGACCCGCGATCAACCCTGAAGGTGCAAGCAAAGCCGCGTGTGCTGCATGGCTGCCGATGACGTTGAAGCCGCTGCGTTCGAACTCCGCAACCAGGACACGCAAGAGTGCGTCATCTCCCTTCCGCGCTTCGGCGATAACCTTGGGCAACAGGGCCGCCCCTTTCAGGTCAAGCTGTAAATCAGCGAAGCGCGGCCGCGTGACAATGCCGGCAAACACAACGTCCTTACACCCTGCCGCCCTGAGAAGCTGGATCGCCGCCCCAATTTCACCCAGTCCGACGACAGCACCTGGCAGAGATGCAAGTCTCGGATCTTCAAATCCCTTCAGCCGCAGAACATAAACGCCCTGCCCCGTTGCATTTGCATTTTCTGCGAGCGCAACCGGAAGGTCGCCGCGCCCTGCAATCAGACCCAGCGGCGACGTCACGGCCTCAACCCGGTTTGCAGATTGGCCGTGATCCGCCTTCCTGAATGAAGGTGACGATCTCCCGACCGAGCGGACGCTCCGCGAACGCCACCGCCGTCGCCTCGACTTTGGCACTGAAAAGGCCGTCGCTCTCGAAAATGGCCCTGTAGGCTTCGCGGATCTCCTGGATGTCTGACTTTGAAAAGCCGCGGCGCTTCAGGCCAACGACATTCAGTCCGGCAAGATGAGCCCGATTGCCGATGACCGATCCGAAGGGAATAACATCCTCGACCAGAATGGCGCCGCCGCCGACAAACGCATGCCGACCAATCCTGGTGAACTGATGTACCGCGCAGCTTCCGCCAAACCACACATTATCACCAACTTCCAGATGGCCGGCGAGTGACGCATAGTTTGCCATAACGACATTGTCGCCGATACGGCAATCGTGTGCCACGTGGGTGCCGACCATCATGAAACAATTGTTGCCGATCGTTGTCAGGCCGCTCGCTTTTGGATTTCCGGCATGAACCGACGTAAACTCGCGGAAGACACAATTGTCTCCGATCACGACCTTTGCGTCAGGCGAAGGGCTCAGCCCGAGAACCTGGGCTGAATTGCCGATGACCGCATGCGAGTGGACGACACAGTTTGAACCAAGACGCGTGTTGCCCATCACGACAGCATGCGCGTGCAGCACTGACCCCGCGCCGATGTCGACGTCAGCCCCGACGATGCTGTACGGGCCGATCCGCACATCGGGTCCGAGTACCGCCCCGGGGTCAACGATTGCCGTCGGATGGATGAGTTCGTTCATGGTGTTCGCTGCGCCTCGAAGCTGCATCTATCCTCTATCGCTCAGCCCGGCTTCTTTGGATTTGCCTGCTTTTGCAACCAAGCGACTTCTCGCATCCACTGCCGGATCGGTTTTGCTGGGGTGCCGCCCCACGTTTCGCCTGCTGCGACATCCCGGAAAAGGCCCGCAGAGGCTGCAAGGCTAACGCCTTCTCCAACCGAAACGTGATCTGCGATTCCGACCCGTCCACCGAGCAGCGACCCGTCACCGACGCGAACCGAACCCGAAATGCCGCCGAAGGCAGCCACGACAACACTACGTCCCAAGACAACATTGTGCGCGATCTGGCAGAGATTATCCACCTTCGTCCGCTCACCGACGATTGTGTCGCCAAAGACGCCGCGATCGATACAGGAGTTTGCCCCGATCGTGACGTGATCCTGCAGGATGACGCGACCAAAGTGCGGCGCATCTTCAGCACCTGACGGCCCCGACATCACGCCAAATCCTGCTTCACCAATTCGTGCCCCGGACAAAAGGGACACGTGATCGCCGAGGAGGGCGCAAAACACGGTTGCGCCTGCACCGATTACGCAATGCCGACCGATTTGCACGCCAGGGCCGATGACGGCGTTGCTTCCGACCACCGTTCCGGCCCCAATCGCGGCGCCGTTAGACACGACGGCGCCGGATTGGATGATCGCGCTTTCGTGGATGGCCGGCGGAGGCAGTCGAGCCTGTTCCGACGCCGGCATCAGATGCCAGGGTTGAAACATTGCTCGCGCGATTTGCCCGTGGACATACCGGGGTAGCTTGGCAACCAGGACCGGCACATCATCGGGGACCAAATGGCGACCGTCTTCGTTGACGACCAGCGCACCGGGCTCGTGATTCAATATCGGCTTGGCGCGACCATCGCTTTCAAAGAATGCGATATCGCGCGCTGTACAGTTTGATAGCGCCGCTACATCGGAAATGAGCGATTGCTCATCTCCGTGAAGTTCGGCTCCAGTCAACCGGGCAATTTGGCCAAGCGTGACAGAACCGAGCGGTGCGTAAAACCGCGTATCCGTCGACACGTTGGCCCCCCTCCTGACTACTGAGCCGGTGCAGGGGCTGGCGCACGCTGGCGTGTCACCGCGATCGTCGGCGTGCGCGCATCAAGTTTGGAAATGATCAGCGGGGTCGCATCAATCGCGTCGGCGCTGAACACAACCTGGCCCTTGGAGACAACAAGCTGAGCGTTCTTTTCCTTGACCACTTCAAGCAGCACAGGCTCGAGCGCCTTGTTAAAATCCCCAAGCGCCTTCTGTTCTGTCAGGCCGAATTCCTGAGAGACGATTGCCGTCTTCTGGCCGAAATCATTGGCTTTCTGCTGGTAGGCTTGCAGTTTAGCCACAAGCGCGGCATCGGCCGCGACAGCTTCACGTGTCTTGCCCTGAAGCTGGGTCTGGAGCGCTTTGCCCTCGGTTTCCAGTGTTTTGCGAGTTGGCTCGAGTTCACCATTGATCTGGGTCTCGATGTTCTTGAGCTTGGCCTGAATGTCTTTGCCGGCGCGGCTGTCGCGGAGGATCCGCCCCTCATCGATGGTGATGACGGTGGTTGCTTGCGCAACGGCAGTCGGCGCGATCACTGCGGATGCCGTAAGCGCGAAAGCGAGTGCTGTGAGGGCTGATTTCAAAGAGGTCATGGTAGGATCCTTAATCTTCGGCTCGGTCTTAGAACCTGGTGGACGTTGAGAAGCGGAATGTCTCTGTGCGGTCATATTCTTCCTTGCGAAGGATCTGCGAGAAGTCGAACCGGATCGGACCGAACGGAGAATCCCAGAAGACGCTGAGCCCAGCCGACGCCCGCAAGGAGGCTGCGTCTTTCGTCAAACGCACCGCTGGAAGGCCACCTGTGCCAAGCCCGCCCGTGTTATCGAGGAAAACTGTGGGGCTCTTGTCAGGACCGCGAAGCGTGCCAAGCGAACCCACGTCAACAAACAGAGCGCTCTTGATACCGTACTCCTCAGGCAGCACATTCGGGACGGTAAGTTCGAATGTTCCCTGATAGTAGAGGTTACCACCCAGCGAATTCAGGAGGCGCGTTTCTACCGTCTCCCCGGTCGCGGGATCATAGACCCTGAGAATTTCTCTCGGTCCCAAGCCGGCAACATCGAATCCGCGGAAGGTGCTGCCGCCCCTGAAGAAGCGGTTGTTGATGCGGACGCCCTGTCCATTCTCAAGCGGAAAAACGTATCCCGCTGACAGATTTGCGCTGGCGATCATATCCCGCCAGACGCCGCGATAGAACGATGCACCACCCTCGCTGCGAACGTATTTTACGTCACCGCCAAGTCCAGCGATATCCTGGCTGAACCGGACATCAAACCCGCGTGACGGCCTGATTGGATCATTCGTCTGATCCCAGAAGAAATTGTAGCCGACAAGGCTGGAGATATCACTTCGTTCAGACCGGCATATCGAGTCACGAAGAAGGTAGAGAGGATCACATCGATCCACCAGAAATTCTCCGGCCATGATATCGCCTGGCTCTAACTCGCGGAACACATCGTCGCTGAAATCGTCTGGGGTATCTGCACCTGCGGTCTGAGTCGCGGTTCGCAGAAGGTTTCCAGCGCTATCGATGACGATATCCTGATCCGTGATATTCACATCATCTGCCTGCAGACGATAGCTGAGACCGAGTTGCATCCGGTCTGTCAGGGGGAAAGCGATCCTGACGCCGCCCCCGATCGTTTCGCTTGTAAACCCTGTGAATTCCTCGAAGTCCTGTGCCGTCGCAAACAGATCGACCCCTGCCGCAAGATCGCGATCGAGGAAGCGCGGTTCGGTAAAGCGGAAATCGACTGTTTGCTGCCGCCCTGACAAAGACGTTCGCGCAACGATGGTCTGGCCTCGGCCGCGCAGATTGGACTCAGAAGCACTGAGATCGAAGAGGTAAGAATCCACCGATGAGAAGCCAGCCGCGAACGAGAGTTCGCCCGTCGGTTGCTCTGTGACCTTGACGTCGACGATCGTTCGATCGGGCTCTTCACTCGGCGTTTCAACAATCTCGACATCTTTGAAGAAGCCGAGCGAGCGTATCCGGTTGCGTGAACGGTCCAGCAAGATCCGGTTGAAGGCGTCGCCTTCCGAGATCCGCATCTCACGGCGTATAACACGATCCAGCGTGGTGGAATTCCCGACAATATTGATGCGGTCGATATAAACTCGTGGTCCTTCATCAACAACGAACGTGATGTCGATCTCGCTCGTTTCGTTGTTGACGTTGATCTGTGGACGGATGTCCACAAAAGCATAGCCCGCGACGCCCGCCGCATAGGTGAGTGAGTCAATTGTCGACTCAATCAGATTGCCCCTGAAGAGTTCGCCCTTCTTGATCGGGACCACCGCTGTGAGGATTGATGAATCGAGTTTCTCGAGCGCAGTCTCGACCTTGATCGTCCCGAAATTGTACTTGCGACCTTCGTCGACGGTAAACGTCACATAGAAGTCTTTTTGGTCCGGCGTCAGTTCCGCCACAGCCGAGGTCACGCGGAAATCGTAGTATCCATTATTCTGATAGAATTCGCGGAGCTTTTCGCGATCAAATTCCAGCCGCCCTGAGTCATAGTTGTCGTTCGAACTGAAAAAGCGCCAAAGACGCGATTGCCGCGTGACAATCTCTGAACGCAAACGCGAGTCGCTGTATTCTTCGTTGCCAATGAAGTTGATCGCCCGAACGCCGGTTGTCGGCCCCTCTGTGATCTCGAAAACCAGATCCACCCGGTTTTGTTCCAGTGGCTTGTACTGCGGCTCGACCTTCGCTGCAAAACGCCCCGATTGGCGATAGAGTTCGAGTATGCGCTGCACGTCTGTTTGCACACGGGCGGCTGTGAATATCCCGCGAGGCGCAGCCTGAATCTCTTCGCGGAGTTTCTCGTCTTTGAGCGCTCGATTTCCTTCGAAGATTACCCGGTTGATGATCGGGTTTTCGACGACCCTGACAACAAGATCGTCGCCGCGCCGGTCAATCGATACGTCCGCGAACAGGTTTGTTGCGAACAAGGTTTTCAGCGAAAGGTCGATCCGGTCAGCATCGAAAGCCTCGCCAGGCTCGATCAGAAGATAAGACTGAACGGTCCGGGCTTCGATCCGTTGATTGCCCTCAACGATGATTGACCGGACGGTGCCATCATAGAGCGTGCCCTCCTGGGCGGCCGCGAAGCCGAAAGGCAGAAATGCGCCCGACGCAAGCACGCTTGTTGCCATCAGGGTCGCGACCAGGAACCTACGCATTGACCACCATTCTTCCAATTGAACCAGAGCCGCTCCTGAGGGGCCTAAGCCCCGCCGCGCCCGAATACCCCTGCTTCGATGATGTCACCCCACGTGATCACCACGACCATAGCAATCAATAAAAAGACGCCAAGATTCAAGGCCACACTCTGTACCTTTTCGGGCATCTGACTGCCGGTCATTGCCTCATATGCATCAAACACAACACGCCCGCCATCCAGCACTGGCAGTGGCAATAAATTGAAAAAGCCCACGCCAACGGAGATCGCAGCGCACAAACTCAAGAGCACCCAGAAGAGCTGCTCGATCCTGTCGAAACGGGAAAGCTGATCCTGTTGCCACACAAGGCCCACAACGCGTCTTGAAACGTCGCCAATACCCACCGGGCCCGACATCGTATGAACTGACATCTTGCCCGTCACGATCCGGGACAGCATTGTCACTGTCTGACCGATCGTTTCACCCGTCTGCGCTATTCCACCGACCATTGCCTGCACCGGGCTGTAGCGGGTCATACCACCTGACTCCATCGGCATCAGCACAATGCCAAGCGTCGCCTGACGCACAACCTGCCCGACTTCGTTAGAGCGTAGCTGTTCTTCAGGTACAGCGAGGATCACCTGCTCCATGCCGTTGCGCTTGATATCAAACGTCATCTCAGTGTTTGGATTGAGCAGGATCTGGACCGAGACGTCATTCACATTCTTGACGGCTTTTTGATTTACCGAAATCACTTGATCGCCCGCCATCAGCCCCGCGCGTTCAGCCGCAGATCCGTCAATCACCCGATCGATCAAGACCGAATGCTCCGGCACACCTCGGACACCTAAAATCAGCGCGAAGATGAAGGCGGCGAGGACAAAGTTTGCAAACGGTCCTGCAAGACTGACCGCGATCCGCTCGTACGGTGAGAGTTCCTCAAACGGCTTGCCGGACAAGGCCGGCGCCTGTCTCATTTTGCCAGGATCGTCTTTTGCCTGAAAGGCAACGAAGCCGCCGAACAGCAGCCAGTTGATTCGCCATCGCGTTCCATTTCGATCCCGCGTCTCCCAGATCGGCTGGCCAAAACCAAACGAAAATGACTCAACCGCTGCATTGAACCGGCGCCCGGCAAAATAGTGCCCAAGTTCATGAATCGTGACGACGATGCCCATCATGAAGACGAGACAAATCAGAAATAGCGGGCCCTGGCTCAAAAGCTGATCCAAACCCTCTACCCTCCTGCCCGGCTTGGGGCTCTACGCAACAAGTCGGACGCAGATTCACGTCCAAACCGGTCGAGAAACGCAATTTCCTCGATCGTTTCGCACCTCGTAGAGGCGAAATCGCTCGATGAAAAGCGCCTCAGTGTTTCTTCCACTGCCCAGGTTATGTCCAGAAACCCGCAATCGCCTCTGATAAACGCAGAAACGGCCGATTCATTAGCGCAATTTAATACGGCCGAGCCGCCCGGCCCGAGCGCCAGCGCCGCGCGGGCAAGACGGATTGAAGAAAATCGCGTTTCGTCAACGCGCTCGAAAGTCAGTTTGCCGAGTTCGGCGAGATCAAGGCGACGGACATCGGTCGCGACCCGGTCAGGCCAACCGAGCGCATAGGAAATCGGTGTCTTCATGTCGGGACAGCCAAGCTGCGCAATGACAGATCCATCGGTGAAATGGGCCATGCCGTGGATTATCGACTGCGGATGAACCAACACGTCTATGATCTCAGGATCGATCTTGAACAGGACGGCCGCTTCGATGAATTCCAAGGCCTTGTTCATAAGCGTGGCGCTATCAATCGAGATCTTTTGGCCCATGCTCCAATTAGGGTGAGACGCCGCTTGTTCTGGCGTTGCCCTCGCCATTTGATCCATGCTTGCGAGGCGGAAAGGTCCGCCAGACGCGGTAATTGTCAGTTTCTCCAAGGCGCGACCATCGCCGAGCGACTGAAATATGGCATTGTGTTCCGAATCGACAGGCAGGATCCGGGCGCCTGACTTTGCGGCTTCTGAGAACAGCAAACGCCCGCCGCAAACCACACTCTCCTTGTTGGCGATTGCAACGTCTGTTCCCGCGCGCACCGCCGCGAGCGTAGATGACAATCCGACGAAGCCGACAATCGCGGCGAGAACGCGATCCGCGGGACGGGAGGCTGCCTCGTCAACGGCGCCCAAGCCTGCAGCAACCTCGATACCGGAGCCCTCCAACCGGGAGCGAAGTTCGTCAAGCTTGCCTTCATCTGCAATGACAGCAAGTTGTGGCCGTACCGCCAGAGCCTGGGTCGCGAGCGCCTCGGCATCCTTACCGGCAGCGAGCGCCACAATCTCGAACCGCCCGGCTTCGCGCAGATTAGCGTGCGCTATGACCTCAAGCGCAGACTTGCCGACAGATCCTGTCGAACCGAGGATGGAAAGCCTTTGAGGAGATTTCATTTATGGGAGCCCTAGAGCCTCGGTGAAGCCGGGGAACATCCATAGAGCCAGAGCCCCGGTTGCTGCAACGGCCCCCAAGCCATCGACCCTGTCAAGCAATCCACCATGTCCGGGCAGGATCTTGCCGGAATCCTTGACTTTGAAACGGCGTTTCAGGCCACTCTCGAAAAGATCGCCTGCCTGAGCCACGATCGAGATAGCTATGCCCGTCACGATCCAGATCCACAGGTCGGTGCCCTCGATCCGGGCTGCGAAATAACCGCAGACCGCGCAAGCGATCACAGCGCCCACAGCTCCACTCCACGTCTTGTTCGGGCTTTCGCTGGGCAATAAACGCGGCCCCCCAAGTGATCGGCCAACAAAATAGGCCGCCGCATCGGAAGCCCAGACAAAAGACATGAAGTAGAGGGCTGCGGCTCGCCCGTCCCATGGCCCCTCGCGAAGCGCATAGAGACCAGCAGCCATCGCCAAGACATAGAGTATTCCGAAGACCGCCAAGCCCGCCCGGCTCAATGCTTGGCGCGCAACAAAGATGGCGAACCCGAGAGACAAGGCCAACAGGAGCCCACCCGGCCATTGCGCGGACAATGGAAGCGCAAGACAGAATGCGCCGACCAGCGCTGCCATGAAATGTGGATGCGGCGTCGCGCTCATCTCACACCATTCGAGCATCATGATTGCTGCGAAGGCGGCACAGGCGAGCCCGAGAAACCACGAGCCCCCCCAGACGGCACCGAGGCCGAGGGGAATTAGAACAGCTGCTGACGCGAGGCGCAGTCCCAACTCGGAAAATCTGCGATCGCGTGGTGTCCAGTCACCCATCAGGGGGGCCCCGGCCGAACCGCTCCGAACCTTCGCTCGCGCTCATTGTAGCTGCGAACAGCCTCGGCGAGGTGCTGCTGCCCGAAGTCTGGCCATAGCACGTCCAGAAAAAACAGTTCGGCATAAGCAGCCTGCCAAAGGAGGAAATTGCTGATCCTGTACTCGCCGCTGGTTCTTATCATCAAGTCAGGGTCGGGTAGGCCGTATGTATCGAGATGACTGGCGATAACATCTTCGCCGAGTTCATCCTCCGAGAGGCGACCGTCGACAATCTCACGCACGATGCTTTTGACGGCGCGCACAATTTCGTCACGCGCTCCATAGTTGAAAGCAATCGTAAGAAAGAATGCTGAATTGTGAGCGGTCTCGCGCTCGGCGCGGATAACCAGTTCTGCGACATCAGCCGGCAGGCCGGGGCGCTGTCCGATGATGCGAATTTTAACACCCTTTGCCTTTAGCTTGTCGAGATCAAGCCTGACGTAGGTTTTCAGCAGTCCGAACAAGGTGTTCACTTCGGCCGGTGGCCGGCGCCAGTTTTCTGTCGAGAAGGAGAAAACGGTCAGATACTTTATGCCGAGATTTTCAGCGGCTTCGACAGTACGCCGCAAGGCTTCGACGCCGCGTTCATGCCCCGCCGCCCGCGGCAGACTTCGGGCATTTGCCCAGCGCCCGTTGCCGTCCATTATAATCGCCACGTGGCGGGGCGCGGGAGCGCCTTTCGCGCCGGACTCGAAGGGCGATTCACTCCTCATCACACCTGCATGATCTCCGCTTCCTTGGCCTTCAAGGATTCGTCGACACGCGCGATGTATGTGTCCGTGAGCTTCTGGATTTCATCGGCGAGCGAGCGATGTTTATCTTCACTGATCTCGCCATCCTTTTCCATCTTCTTCAGCGCGTCCATACCATCGCGGCGAATGTTACGCACGGCGACCTTCGCTGCCTCTGCATATTTTCCGGCAACCTTGGTAAGCTCAACGCGGCGCTCCTCGTTCAGCGCGGGGATCGGAATTCGCAAAGTTTGGCCATCCGTGATCGGGTTCAGGCCGAGCCCGGAATCCCGGATCGCCCGTTCTGTCGCGCCAACGACGGTCTTATCCCAAACGTTGACCGACAACATTCGGGTGTCGGTCACAGAGATTGATGCAACTTGGCTCAAGGGCACTGTCGAACCATAGGCTGGCACCTGGATCGAATCGAGCAGGTTGATCGAGGCGCGGCCCGTTCGAAGGCCGGAAAATTCAGACGCGAGAGAAGCGAGCGCGCCCTCCATCCGACGAATGGTGTCTTGTTTTTCATAACTCATCGCTTGGCCTCTTCATTGCGTGAAATCGTCGTCGATGTTCCTTCGCCAAACAGAACCTTGAGCAAGCTCCCCTCTTCCTTGAGTGAGAAGACAACGATGGGAATGTTGTTGTCACGCATCAGGCTGACTGCCGACGAATCCATAACCCGCAGATCCTTCACAAGGAGTTCCTGGTAATCGATCTGCGTGTACCGCGTGGCGCTGGAATCAAGTTTGGGATCGGCGGTATAAACCCCATCGACTTGCGTGCCTTTGAGCAGGGCATCGCAGTTCATCTCAATTGCGCGCAGCGCAGCACCCGTATCTGTCGTGAAGAACGGATTGCCGATACCCGCAGCGAAAATGACAACCCTGCCTTTTTCCATATGCCGCTGTGCGCGTCGCCGGATGTAGGGCTCACAGACCGCATCCATATTTAGGGCTGACTGAACGCGCGTCGGGACGCCTTGGCTTTCCAGAACGCTTTGCATGGCCAGGGCGTTCATCACGGTCGCCAACATCCCCATGGAATCGGCTTGGGCACGGTCCATGCCTTTCGCAGCGGCAGCAACACCGCGAAAAATGTTCCCCCCGCCAATCACGAGACAGATTTCTGCACCAGCCGCGCGCGCGCCTGCGATGGATTTGGCAAAGGTTTCGCATGTCGGAATGTCGATACCGAATTGGCTAGGCCCCATAAGCGCCTCGCCCGAAAGTTTGAGCAGAACCCGGCGATACTTCAACTGTCGTATGGCCGCTGGCTCTGGGGGCATTCTCGCGATCCTCTCCGACTTTGACGCAGTTACGAAAATCCCGGCCACTGCACGAAGCGATGGCCGGGACTGTTCAAACTCTTTCATGCCGCGAAAGGCAAGCCCGGTTAGTTGCCTTTTGTCAGCGCCGCCACTTCGTCGGCGAAATTATCGGCTTCCTTCTCGATGCCGTCGCCGAGCTTG
Source organism: Hyphomonas sp. (assembly GCA_041752715.1). GTDB lineage: Bacteria > Pseudomonadota > Alphaproteobacteria > Caulobacterales > Hyphomonadaceae > Hyphomonas. Next base: position 50,945 of record JBGSVY010000167.1, on the reverse strand, counting down.
AAGTGTGCGAAACCACGCAGTGTCACGCCGGCGCTCTTGAGGAAATCGCCGACGGTCTGGTCGGGGTTCATCACGAATGGCTGCTCTACGAGGACAACTTCCTTGTAGAATTTCTGCATGCGGCCGACGATCATCTTCTCGATCACAGCTTCAGGCTTGCCGCTCTCGCGGGCCTGTTCCGTCAGCACGCGCTTTTCGGACTCAATCAACGCGGGATCCAGTTCTGCCGTGGTCACCGCAGCGGGCGACGTGGCGGCGATGTGCATGGCAACCTTCCGGCCGATGTCGTCGAGGTCGCCAGCGCCGTCCAACGCGACAAGTACGCCGACTTTGCCCATGCCTGGGGCTACGGCGTTGTGAACATAGGACGCAACACGTCCGGCTGCCGAGAGTTTCGCGAAACGGCGCAGCGACATGTTCTCGCCGATCGTCGCGATCATCCGCTTCACGAGATCGTCAACCTTGCCGTCGCCGTCTGGAGATAGCGCAGAGGCGAGCGCGTCGACCGCGCCGTCAACGTTCAGAGCCGCTGTGGCGATGCCGGCCAGCGCTGTCTGGAAGATGTCGTTGCGGGCGACAAAATCGGTTTCGGCATTGAGCTCGACGATCGCGCCAGTCTTTCCGTCATCGGAGACCTTGACGGCAACAAGCCCTTCGGCTGCCGTTCGTCCCGATTTCTTTGCAGCCTGTGAGAGACCCTTGGCCCGCAGCCACTCGGTCGCTGCCGCTTGATCGCCATTGTTTTCGACGAGCGCCCGCTTGGCATCCATCATGCCGGCGCCGGTTTTTTCGCGAAGTTCCTTTACAAGCGCAGCGGTTATCTCAGCCATCGCGACTTTCCTTTTCGTTCGAATTCCAGAAACTTGAAACTCAGTTTTCGCCCTGTTCCGTGCCACCTGCGATCGCGAGGTCGGCATCGGCAATCGCGTCGATATCGCTCAATGCGCCGAGGTCGACACCAAGGCCGGCCGTCGATTCAGCCAAACCATCGAGCACGGCATCAGCAAAGAGGTTGCAGTACAGCGAGATAGCCCGTGCTGCATCATCGTTGCCGGGAAAGCCGTAATCGGCATCGTTCGGATCACAATTGGTGTCGAGCACCGCAACGATCGGAATACCGAGCTTGCGCGCTTCCTGCACGGCGATCGATTCCTTGTTCGTATCGATCACGACGATAGCCGATGGGAGCCCACCCATATCAGCGATACCGCCCAGCGCGCGCTGTAGCTTGTCCCGGCGGCGCTGAAGATCGAGCAGCTCCTTTTTCGTGAGACCGGAGCCGCCGCCGCTCTCAAACATCGAGTTGAGTTCACGCAGCTGCTTGATCGAGTTCGATACGGTTGACCAATTCGTGAGCGTGCCACCGAGCCAGCGGTGGTTCATGTAATATTGGGCACATCGCTGCGCTGCATCTGCCACCGGATCCTGCGCCTGGCGCTTGGTTCCGACGAACAGAACGCGGCCACCCTTGGCAACGGTATCGCGAACAAAAACAAGGGCCTGGTGCAAGGCCGGCACGGTGTGGGACAGATCCATAATGTGAATGCCGGAGCGCTCGCCGTAGATGTACGGCTTCATGCGCGGGTTCCAGCGGTGGGTCTGGTGACCAAAGTGGACGCCAGCTTCAAGCAGCTGACGCATAGAAAAGTCAGGTAGGGCCATCGATTCTCTCCATCCGGTTGGCCGTCGCGGGTGGAACATCAGGCCTGAACTGGCCGTTTGCACCGGATGCACCCACGAACTGGTTTTAGATTTTGCGGCTTATACAGGAAAGCGGGCGCTGAGCAAGCAGCCGGTCTGCGCGATTGTCAGGCGGCCCGTAAGGCCTCAACTCGCTCGACGCCCGGCGCCTCCTTTAGCGCTCTCTGCGCCCGAAGTCCTATCGTATAGGTTGAAGGCAGCCGCAACGTGACGAGGCGGCCGTCAACGAGTGGCATCTCGATCAAGATCGCCCCGCGTTCGGCATCCGGCAATCGCTCAAGATGCTGGATGATGCCTGAAAGAGCATCCGCGCATGCCCCGACCGCCAATCTGACTTTCAAGGCACCGGATGCCATCGAGAGGCGCGCATCCTCAAGCCGGCTGGCCCGGTCGACGTTCAAGCGCGTTTCCTCGCCGCTTTGCTTGACTGACACCGTCAGGGCGACGCTGGCTCCCGGTTTGAGGATGTCTCCAAACGTCTGAAGCGCCTCGTTGAAGACCATAAGTTCAATCTCACCTGTCGGATCGGACAGCGTTAGGAAGGCATACTTGCCTCCTCTCCGGCTCGGCTTGTCGGTTCGGGCACGTATCACACCGATCATTTCGAGCGGACGCCCCTCCGCAGCGTGATCCTGAACTTCGACAACGAGCGTTACCCGATCCCGATCGAGCCGCGGGAGCATGTCTTCGAGCGGGTGACCCGAAAAATAAAACCCAATCGCCTGCAACTCTTCATCGAGCTTCTGCTGCCCGCTCCATGGAGGAGGCGAGGGCAAAACCGGACGCAAGGCAGGCTCGGCCTCAGAGAATAGACCGCCCTGCCCGCCCTGCCGATCGCCAGCGGCGGCGACTGCAGACTGGGCAAGCAGCCCCGCCGCTGTCAACATCCGTCCACGGTTAGGGTCCAGACCATCGAACGCACCCGCGCGCGCAAGTGACTCAAAGGCTTTCTTGTTGACGTACCGCGGATCAACCCGCTCAGCAAAATCATGGACGTCGGAGAAGGCCCCACTGGTTCCCCGCAATGACACCACATGGCGCATCGCCTCCAAACCAACGCCCTTCAATGCTCCGAGCGCATAGACAATTGCACCGTCACGCACACTGAAATCGGCTGTCGAACGATTCACGTCGGGAACGAGGACGGGGATCTGGAGCCGTTTCGCCTCAAGATAAAAGGCCGCGAGCTTATCGGTATTGCCGATATCAAGGCTCATGGAGGCGGCAAGGAACTCAACTGGAAAGTGGCATTTCAGATAGGCTGTCTGGTAGCCGATCAATGCGTAGGCGGCGGCGTGCGACTTGTTGAATCCATACCCGGCAAACTTCTCCATGGTGTTGAAGATTTCATTGGCCAGGTCAGCTGACATATTCTTTGTCGCCGCTGCCCCCTCCACGAAGCGACGGCGCTGGGCGTCCATTTCATCCGCTTTCTTTTTGCCCATGGCACGCCTGAGAAGGTCAGCCTCGCCAAGCGAAAAGCCGGCAATCTCTTGCGCCATCCGCATTACCTGTTCCTGATACACAGGGACGCCGTAGGTTGCCTCAAGCACGGGTTTGAGGTCGGGATGCTGATATCGGACCTGCGCAGGATCCTCCTTCCCCTGAACATAGACAGGGATGTTTTCCATGGGTCCAGGCCGATATAGCGAGATGATTGCGATGACGTCTTCAATATTGTTTGGCCGGACCCTGCGGAGCGTGTCGCGCATACCCGCACCCTCCAGCTGAAAGACGCCCAGCGTCTCGCCGCTGGCCATCAATTGGTAGGTCTCGGGGTCATCAAGCGCAGTCCAGCCATCACCTATCTGCCGTCCGCTTTCCCGAACAAACTTCAAGGCCCGGTCGATAACCGTCAGCGTCTTCAAACCCAGAAAGTCGAATTTAACGAGCCCAGCAAGCTCCGCATATTTCATATTGAATTGGGTCGCTGGTAAGTCTGCACGCGGATCATTATAAAGCGGAACGACCTCGACGAGCGGACGGTCTGCTATAACCACGCCAGCAGCATGCGTTCCTGCGTTCCGATAGAGCCCCTCCAGAGAGCGCGCAATTTCGAAAAGTTCGCCAACACGGGGGTCTGCAGCTATTTCTTCATCGAACTTTGGCTCCGATGCGATGGCTTCATCAAGTGTTGGCGGCTTGGCCGGATTGAACGGGATGAGTTTGGCGAGCCTGTCGATCTGACCATACGGCATTTGCATGACGCGCCCGACATCCCGCAAGACAGCCTTCGCCTGAAGGGTACCAAAGGTGATGATCATCGCAACGCTGTCAGCGCCATACTTGTTGCGCACATATCGAATGACTTCTCCCCGCCTTTCCTGACAGAAGTCGACATCGAAATCCGGCATCGACACACGTTCCGGGTTGAGAAATCTTTCGAACAGCAGATCGAAGCGAATGGGATCGAGATCGGTGATCAAAAGTGCCCACGCGACCAAGGACCCGGCACCTGAGCCGCGGCCCGGCCCGACGGGAATATCGTTCTGCTTCGCCCATTTGATGAAGTCCGACACGATCAGGAAATAGCCCGCAAAGCCCATCCGATCGATGACGTCGAGCTCAAAGGCCAAGCGCTCCGCGTACACCGTTCGATCAGCAAAAAGCCGCGGGGCTTCACGTAGTCGGACGTCGAGTCCGTGCCTTGCTTGAATCGCCAGCTCATCGGATTCTGATCGACCGTCATGGCTGAAACTTGGCAGCATTGGCTTATTTGTCGTCGCCCGAACGTTGCAACGCTGCGCTATTTCGACAGTCCGTTCGATCGCTTCTGGCAAGTCAGCAAACATCGTCGCCATCGCGCCTTGGGATTTTAAATATTGGCTGGGTTCAACCCGCTGCCGATCCTCCTGTCCAAGGCATTGCCCGTTTGCGATACACATGAGTGCATTGTGTGCCGTCACATCACCCGGAACCATGAACCGAGCGTCATGCGTCGCCACAATCGGTAGCGACAGCCCATAGGCCAAATCCAGCAACTGGGCTTCTGTTGCATATTCGTGGTTCGATCCATGACGCGTGATCTCCACGTAACACCGATCGGGGAAAGCCGACGAAAGTGTTGCGAGTTCGGTCCGGGCGTCGCCCAGTCGCCCTTTCAGGACATGTTGGGCAACCGCGCCTTCTGCGCCTCCGGTCAGCAAGATCAACCCATCTGTTTTTTCGAGCAACAAGGATTTGCTGAGTTTTGGAACGCCGTCTTCTGAATCGAGATAAGCTCGCGACGACAGGAAAATAAGCCGACGATAACCCTCTATCGACTGCGCATAGACCGACAGCCGGGTCGGCTGCTCCCTTGGCGCGCCACTGCTAACGTCAAAACAGCAGGCCATGATCGGTTGCACACCTCGATCCGACAGCTTGAGGGAAATCTCGAGCGCCCCGAAGAGGTTATTCCGATCTGTAACCGCCAGAGCAGGCATGCCATGCTCAACGCACCATTCGGCAAGTTCATCAGGCGTGATCATGCTTTCGAGCAAGGAAAAGCTCGATCGCACGGCGAGATGGATAAAATCCGTTGTCATCGTCACAGCCTCGAAGTTTGCGAATTTCTCATAGTCGAAGGAGATGCACGAGCCCTCGACCGGCTGCTTCCACAGACTTAATTATCCGATGAAATCGACGAGCTTTCCGTCCTTCAAGGTCAAAACGCGATCCATATGGCGCGTCAATGAGAGATTGTGCGTTGCGACCAGCACCGCCGCGCCTTCCTGGCGCACCATCTTGATCAACGTCGAAAAGACCCGTTCTGTCGTCTCGGCATCAAGATTGCCCGTGGGCTCATCTGCGATAACCAGACGGGGGTCATTTGCCAGAGCTCGCGCGATCGCGACCCGTTGTTGCTCGCCGCCAGACATTTGGGCAGGTTGGTGCATCCCGCGCTCACTGAGGCCCATCTCCGCGAGCAAGCCCGCCGCCTTTTGCCGTGCGCGTGCACGTTTGACGCCAGCGATCATCAGAGGCATCGCGATATTGTCGGCGGCGCTGAATTCCGGAAGCAGGTGATGGAACTGGTAAACAAACCCGATCTTGCTGCGCCGGATCGCCGTGCGCCCTTTGTCGTCCAGACGAAGACAGTCGATTCCGTCGAGCAATATCCTGCCCGCTTCCGGCCGCTCCAGAAGTCCTGCCGTGTGCAGGAGGGTCGATTTGCCTGACCCGGAGGGACCGACAAGACCGACCAATTCGCCTGCCCGTAACGTCAGATCAGTTCCCCGTAAGACCTGCAGATCTCCAGCTGCAGTCCTGTAGGTCCGCTCGATGGCGGCCAATTCGAGAACAATTGCGGCCGTCATTCGAACCTCAGTGCACTGACGGGATCCTGGCGAGACGCCCACCAAGCCGGGATCAGCGACACCACCATCGACATGACAAGCGCATAGACACCGGTGTTGACGACTTCCTGCCAGTCCAGAATTGCCGGAAGGTGATCCAGACCATACTGCTCTGCAGGAAAGACCTCTCCGTCGATCGCCAGATTAATCAGGGACTCGATTGGCCCTATATTCAGGATGAAAAGGACTCCCACCGTCATCCCGATCAGCGCACCGAGCATTCCGAGGATCGTGCCAACCATCAGGAACACCCGCATAACGCCCGAACGGCGCAAGCCAATCGTTCGCAAGATGGCAATATCGCGTGTCTTGTTCTTCACCAACATAACGACGCCAACGATTATATTGAGGGTCGCGATCATCATAATGACCGTAACCAGCAAGCGAACCATGACCCGTTCGGTTCGCAAGGCGCCGAGATAGGTCCGGTTTTTGGTTTTCCAGTCGCGTAGAAGCATGCTGTTGCCGGTCGCATCCGCGATGGCTCGCATGGCCGCTTCGGTGGCATCAGGGTCTTTTACCCGGATATCGAGATATTGGTACCGCTCCTTCGATTGGAACAGAATCTGCGCTTGTTGCATCGGCATAAACAGATAGACATTGTCGAGCTGGGCGCTCCCTGTACGGAAGATGTCTCCAACAATGTACGTCTTACTGATCGGTGTCTGCCCCACCGGGCCGGACCTGAGCTGGGATGTGACGACTTCGACCGAGTCGCCGGGCAACAAGCCGAGATTGGCGGCGAGATACTGACCGATCATGATGACGTTCCCGCCATTGCGCCCTTCGCCAAAGCCTGCGGCAAGCGCACCAGCACCGCCATCGCGCAGAATCGGCATAGTCGGAAGATCCGCTGGCGGAATGGCACGCACGACCCCGCCTGTCCGAACGCCATTGGCTGAAAGCAGAACAAATTGCTCAATATAGGGCGAGACGCTGACAACATCTTTGACGCCACGAATGACCGCTGCAATTTCGTCGGCCTCAGCCTGCGAATAGCCTTCGACGGAACTTGAGATGTGCGGTTCACCGCCGAGCAGAGCGTCCAGCAGCGTTGCCCGGAAGCCGCTCATGATCGACATCGTTATTATTAACGCAGCTACCGCAAAGAAGATTCCAACGAACGAAATAACGGATATCAGGCTCGCGCCACCATGCTCACGCTTCGCGCGCAAGTAACGCCATGCCAGCGTGCGTTCAAGCCGGCCGAAGGGCGGAGCGGCGGCAGACGCGTCTTTCATCCGGCAGTGACTTTCCTGACCGCGTCTTCGATCGCCAATTCAATCTTCTCGCCGGACCGGCGATGTTTCACTTCGATCGTCCCCTTCTCGAGTCCCTTGGGGCCGACGACCAATTGCCAAGGAAGTCCGATGAGATCCATCCGCGCAAATTTCGCACCTGCCCGTTCATCTGTGTCGTCATAGAGAGGCTCGCGGCCGGCGGTCTCCAACGCCACGTAAAGCCTTTCGGATACGGCGTCACATGACGGATCGCCAACGCGCATGTTCACGATACCAACGCCAAACGGAGCAATGCTAGCGGGCCAGATTATTCCGTGATCATCATGGCTAGCCTCAATCACAGCGCCCACGAGACGCGAGATTCCGATCCCGTAGCTGCCCATTTGAACGGGCACCATTTGCCCGTCGGGTCCCTGAACGACAGCGTTCATTGCCGCAGAATACTTGGTGCCAAAGTAAAAAATGTGACCGACTTCAATACCGCGGGCAGCAATCTGTCTCTCAACTGGAAGTGCGGCAAACGCATCAGCGTCATGCATTTCCTCCGTCGCGGCATAAAATCGAGTGCGCTTCTCAACCTCCTCCGTCAGGTCTGCGCCGAAGTCGAGGTCTTGGCCTGGAGCAGGCAACTCGAGCAAGGCCTTGTCGCAGAACACGGCGCTCTCGCCGGTGTCCGCAAGGATGATGAACTCGTGGCTCAGGTCGCCGCCAATGGGTCCTGTATCGGCGCGCATGGGGATACCGACAAGTCCGAGCCGCTCAAAGGCGTTGAGATATGCACAGAACATCCGCCGGTAGGCTTTCCTGGCATCTTCCTCGGTCAGGTCGAACGAGTAGGCGTCTTTCATCAGAAACTCACGACCTCGCATCACGCCGAACCGGGGACGAACCTCGTCGCGGAACTTCCACTGCTGGTGATAAAGGTTTAGTGGCAGCTGCCGGTAGCTTTTCACGTAGGTGCGGAAGACATCCGTGATCAGCTCCTCGTTGGTTGGCCCGTAGAGCATCTCACGATCGTGGCGATCCTTGATGCGCAGCATTTCTTTGCCGTACGCGTCGTAGCGGCCCGATTCGCGCCAGAGATCGGCCTGCTGCAAGGTCGGCATTAGCATTTCGATCGCGCCAGCACGGTTCATTTCTTCGCGCACGATCTGCTCAATCTTCTTGAGCACTCGGAATCCAAGCGGCAGCCAGGAGTAGATGCCGGCCCCGTTTTGACGGATCATGCCTGTGCGCAGCATCAATTTGTGCGAAACGATCGCGGCGTCGGCAGGTGCCTCTTTCGAGACAGGCAGAAAGAAATTCGAGAGCCGCATTTAATATCCGTTCTTGGTCTGGGCGCTGCCTGATGGCCTAGCCGGTCAGACTATCCCTACGCAAGCAGCAGGGGCATCACGAGCGCTGCAATCGCCGTGAACGCGGCTGCGCCGGCGGTCGCCCAGACAGCTTTGCGCGCGAGCTTCGGATCACGAGGTGCTGCCTCTTCCGTTCCGGGGATAGTGGAGCCATCCTCCCACTGCCCCCTAACGCCAAACGGCAGGACGGCGAGAAAGAACAGCCACCAAACAACCGAAAACACGATGAGGGCGCCCGGGAGGGTCATTCGTGATGTCCTGTCGGGGTTTCCATGAGTTCGATGAGGACGCCATTCGAGTTCTTGGGATGCACAAAAATGATGAGCGTTCCGTGGGCACCGATCCGGGGTTTGCCAAGTACCGTCGCGCCACGGCTTTCCATCTCTCGAACCGCCTCATGTATATCGGCCACCTCAAAACACACGTGATGCTGGCCACCGGAAGGATTTTTCTTCAGGAAGTTTGCGATGGGCGATTGATCACTCAGAGGCTCAATGAGTTCGATCTGGCTGTTCGGCAGGTTCACGAAGCACACTTTCACGCCTTGCTCGGGCATATCAAAGGGCGTGGTAATATCCGTCACGCCATAAAGGCTACGATAGGTCTCGCAGGCTGCGGCAATATCGGGCACTGCGACACCGACATGGTTTAGTGGCCCAATCTTGAATTCACCCATGGCGGCTCAACTCCTCAACACAAGAACTTCAATCATCGGTCGCAGGCCGAAGGTTGCATCGCACGCTTTGCGCAAGGCGCGCCCTACAGCGCGCTCAACGGCCTCGTCATTCACACGGTCCTTTGTTTTCATGCCTGAGAGTGCGCTTTCAGCGGCCTCCTCCAAGGCCTCAATACGCTCATCCGCGGCCCGGCCATCAGGCTCGGAAAGGCCCTTCACAGTAACCAATGGACCGTCAGAAACTCGTCCGGAACCGTCGATGCAGATCGAGGCAATAATGATCCCCGCAAGCGCGAGCTTTCTGCGCTCCGCAAGCCCTAACGCGGCCTCCGGGATCAAGTCTGCCCCGTCGAGGAGTAACCGGCCAGCGGGGACTTCATCCACGATCTCAGCGGGTCCGGGGGCCAGTCTCACCAAGCTGCCATTATTTGGCGTGACGGCTTCCGGTACTTGCAGTGACCTCGCAAAGAGCGCGTGTTCCATGATGTGCCGCCGCTCACCATGGACGGGTACAGCGACCCGTGGACGCACCCACTGGTACATCTGGCGCAGCTCATCGCGGCAAGGATGACCGGACACGTGGATCCGTTGCTCGACCATTCTTGGCGTTATTACCCTGACGCCAAGATCTGAGAGCATATTCTGCATGCTGAAGATTTCCCGCTCATTGCCTGGAATAACGCGCGATGAGAAAATAACAGTGTCTCCATCGCCCAGAACGACATTACGATGATCCCCCCGCGCAATCCGACCCAGCGCGGCGTTCGCCTCCCCCTGACTCCCGGTGCACAGGTAGAGAACGTTGTCTGCCGGCAGGCTTGCGGCATCCGCTTCGTCCACAAAAACTGTGTTCGGAGGCAAGATGCCGACCGCTTTCGCCGCCGCAGCAATCCTGTGCATGCTACGGCCAACAAGGCTGACACTGCGCCCAGCCAGCTCGGCGGCCTCAATGATTGATTTCACGCGGGCAACATTCGATGCAAACGTCGTAACCGCGACCGCGCCTGACTGTTGCGAAATAAGATCGATAAGTCCTTGGCGAACCGTTTCTTCAGATCCCGACTCACCCTGCTCGAAAACGTTTGTCGAGTCACAGACCATCGCGAGCACACCTTCATCACCAAGGCTGGTCAGACCGTTGATGTCGGTTGCGTCGCCGATCTGCGGTTCGGGATCGATTTTCCAATCCCCCGTATGCAGGATGAGGCCAAGAGGCGTCCGGATGGCGAGCGCATTCGGCTCGGGAATCGAATGGGTCAACGTCACGTATGTAACAGTGAAGGGCCCTGCCGTGATGGTCGCGCCAAGGGGGACCGGCTTCAGCCAGCGTTTGTTGATGCCCCTTTCCTCCATCTTTGACAGCACAAGCTCGCATGTGAAGGGAGTCGTGTAAATTGGCGCCTTGGTGCGCAGCCGGGGATAAAGGAGGCCCACGGCACCGATGTGGTCTTCGTGGGCGTGAGTTAGGAAGATCGCCTCAATCGTCTCGCCGATGAGGTATTCCGGATCGGCACAGATCAGATCAATGCCGGGCGTCTCAAGCGAACCGAATGTAACACCAACGTCAACGATGATCCATCGGCGCGCATGCGGCGGACCATAGCCGTAAGCGTTGAGGTTCATGCCGATTTCCCCGCAGCCCCCCAACGGCAGGAAAACGAGTTCGTCAGGCATTTTTATCGTATCGGGCATTTGGTCCTAACTATTGCGTTTCCAGACCTCGAGCAGGCCCCTCAACAAGATATCCGGATCGTAATGGTCGATCGTCTCGCTCGCACCCTCAAAAAGCGAGGCGACGCCGCCCGTTGCGACAACTGTCATCGGCTTGCCATACTCTGCCTTCATGCGCCTTACGAGCCCATCGATCAGTTCGATGTAGCCCCAGAAAATACCCGATTGCATCGCGGAAACGGTATCGTTTCCAATGACTTGAGGAGGCCTCTGAATAGCGATCCGGGGCAATTGCGCAGCTGCTTCGTGCAAAGCCTTCACCGAGAGGTTGATGCCCGGGGCAATAATCCCCCCCTCGAACCCGCCGTCTGCTGCGACAACATCGAAGGTCGTGGCAGTGCCGCTATCGATCACGATCAGGTTCCCAGGATAGCTCACATGCGCGCCAAGCGCGCTCGCAATCCTGTCTGCACCGACCTGCGATGGGGTCTTGATGCGCACGTCCACCCCGGTTTTCAGCGTTGCATCCCCGATGAACATCGGTTCGACATTGAGGTATCGCCGCGCGAGGTTGCGAAAATTGAACTGAGCCTGCGGCACGACTGTCGAGATGACGCACCCTTTCACCCCGGATAGCTCGACACCCTGCAGATCAGCGAGCCGCCACAACCACGAGGCATGATCGTCAGCCGTCTTGGTCGCGTCAGTCGCACTGCGCCATTGATGTACCCAGGATGTCCCGTCATGGAGACCGAACACGGTGTTGGTGTTGCCAACATCTATAACGAGCAGCATCGGGTCTAGACGCCTCCAATCAGATTGACTTCGCCCGCCCTTATGGTGCGCCGTTCGCCATCCTGCAACTGCAGGACGAGCCCGCCATCGGGATCGAGCGTTTCAAAGATGCCCTCGACAATCTGATCTCCCGACGCCACCCGCACCTTTTCGCCGAGCCCCTCAGCCTGGCTCATCCAATCCCGACGGATCGACGCAAACCCCTTCCGAGCCTCGGTCAGGCGTCCGGTGAAACTTGTCTTGAGGATAGGGAACAACTCGCGGGTCGTCAGGGAAGGATCGGCACCAATCGCAACAAGACTGGTGGCAGGCTGATCTATACCCTCCGGAATGATCGTCGCGTTTATCCCGATCCCGGTTGCCACCCACAAGGAACCTGCACAATGTCCGGTTTCAATCAGTATTCCAGAGATTTTCCGGCCCCCGATACGCACATCGTTGGGCCATTTCAAACGGACGGGGGCCGAAGGCGCGAAGGCACGGATCGTATCGCTGACGGCCAATGCAGCGGCGAAAGGAAGCCGCAGCGCCACAGTCAATCCCTGCGGTTCGAGAAACAAGGCCGTTGCATAAAGGTTTCCCAGCGGAGAAAGCCAAACATGTGCCTCACGCCCCCGGCCGGCGGCTTGCTGATCCGCAACAACCCAGTGATCGCGGAACCCGGCGAGATCAGCGCGCCGCTTTGCTTCGCTATTGGTGCTATCGACGGAACTCAGCCAGTCGACCGGCCAATCGGCAATCAAGGCGCCAATCCTGCCGCGCCGATAGTCGCCCAGCCGCCGACACCAAGCACTGGAATGAAGAACATGAAAACGATCCCCGCAAGGCTTGCGCATGCGAGGACTGTTCCCATTACGCTGACGTCGATTGTTTCGAAGCGTTCGGTCGGTTCGCTGAACCAGATTATCGAGATCAACCGAAGATAATATCCCAAAGATATCACCGACGCTATCACGAGGATTATCGTCAACGGAACCAGATCGGCCGCGATCCCAGCCTGCAGGATCGCCAACTTTCCAAAGAAGCCGCCAAACGGGGGAAGCCCGGCCACCGACCAGATCAAGACCGATAGCGCCAAGGCCAACAACGGCTGTCGGCGGGCCAAACCGCCGAGTTCCTGAATGCCTTCGACCATACCGCCGCGCCGTCGCATGGCCAGGACGGCGGCGAACAAGCCGAGTGACGACACGGCATAGATTGTCATGAAGACGAGAAGTGGCGCCGCGCCAATCGCTTGACCCGCTGCAACCGCGACCAGCGCGTATCCGACATTTGCAATCGACGAATAGCCAAGCAGTCGTTTGATGTTGGTCTGCGCAAGGCCGCCGAGCGCACCGATGATCATCGAGAGGCCAGCGACGATCGCGAGGATAATCTGCCATTGGTCGATGGCGCTCGCAAAAACCGTGAACATCACATTCGCAAACACAATGATCGACGCGATCTTGGGCGCGGACGCGAAAAAGGCGACCACCGGCGTCGGAGCCCCCTCGTAGACGTCCGGCGTCCAGACATGCATCGGAGCCGCAGATATCTTGAAGGCCAGGCCGACGATCATCAGCACCATGCCAAATGATCCACCAATCGAAGCCTCAGTCGCAGCAATGCCCGCGAAGGAGGTTGTACCCGCAAACCCGTAAACAAGGGAAGCACCATAAAGGAGCATTCCAGACGCGAGGGCGCCAAGAACGAAATACTTGAGACCGGCTTCCGAGGATTTCGCCGAGTCTCTATGAAACGCCGCCAGTACATAGGATGACAGGCTAAGTATTTCGATGCCCAAATAGAGAGTCATCAGGTCCGCGGCCGAAAGCATGACCCCCATCCCGAGGCTGGCGAAGATTGTCAGCAGAGCATACTCGAAACGAACGGTCTGATGGCGATTGAGAAAGCCTTCGGCGAGCAGCAAGGCAACTGAAGCAAGGACAAGGCTTACGATCTTGCCGAAATTGACGAACGGGTTTGTCGATACCAACCCACCAAAAGCCGATCCGCCCTCAAAATTGACGGCAGCGATCGCTGCTGCTCCCAGCAATGCAACGGCCCCGAATTTGAACGACAGGCCCGTAAACCGCTCTCGAAATGCAGACCCGAGCAGCACTCCGAACAGGCCAGCACCGGCCAGCCATATTTCTGGGCCGATCGCACGCAATATGGCTTGGAAATCGAGCATGATCGTTACGCGCCGCCCATCAGATCGAGAATCCGGCGCGTGGCCGGACCTGTGATATTGAAAATGATGTTTGGAGCGAGGCCGAAGAGGATCGTGAGAATAGCGAGCGGGGCCAAACACACCCATTCGATGAGCGTCAAGTCACGCATGGTTTCCAACTTTGGGTTGGTCATTTCGCCGAACACGGTTCGCCGGTAGAGCGTCAGCATGTAAACCGCTGAAAAGATAACACCGAGCGCTGCGCCAGCTGCGGCCCATGTCGCGGCTTGAAAGCCCCCCACCATCGTCAGCAGCTCGCCAATAAAGCCGCTTGTTCCCGGCAGGCCAACATTCGCCATCGTGAACAACATGAAGAAGGCTGCATAGACCGGCATCTTGCCCGCAAGGCCGCCATAAGCCGCAATTTCTCTTGTGTGGGTGCGATCGTAAACGACGCCGACGATCAGAAAAAGCGCGCCGGAGATTAAGCCGTGGCTCAACATCTGAAACATCGCTCCCTGAACGCCGGTTTCGTTGAATGCGAATATGCCCAGCGTCACAAAGCCCATGTGCGCAACCGAGGAATAGGCGATCAGTTTCTTCATGTCGGTCTGCCGCCAAGCCACCAGAGAGGTGTAGAGGATCGCGATGACTGCCAGGACAAACATTGCAGGCTGGAAGACTGCGCTCGCGTCAGGAAACATCGGCAGGGAAAACCTGAGGAAGCCATAGCCACCCATTTTCAACAGGACACCCGCCAGCACGACCGAGCCAGCAGTTGGTGCCTGAACGTGAGCATCTGGCAGCCATGTATGAACCGGCCACATTGGCAGCTTCACGGCAAAGGATGCCGTGAATGCAAGCCAAAGCCAGATCTGTATGGCGGGTGCGAAGGCGATCGTTTCAAGGATTTCGATGTCCGCAGAGCCAGCCACCTGAATCATGTAAACGATCGCGACGAGCATCAGCAGTGAACCGATGAGCGTGTACAGAAAGAATTTGAACGCCGCATAAATGCGGTCCTTGCCGCCCCATATGCCGACAATCAGGAACATCGGGATGAGGCCGGCTTCGAAGAAGATGTAGAACAGCACGAGATCGAGCGAGACGAACACGCCGATCATGAATGTCTCGAGCAACAGGAAAGCGACCACATATTCGGTGACACGGGTCTTGATCGAGTGCCAGCTGGCCAACAGGCAGATGGGAGTGAGGAAGGTCGTCAGGAGGATCAGTGGAAACGACAGCCCATCGACGCCGACCTTATAGCTGATCGGGCCATACCAGTTGCGGTGTTCGACAAGCTGATAACCATCCTGATCGATCTGAAACGCCGCAAAGGCGACAAGCGACGCAACAAAGGTCGCAACCGAAAGAATCAGACCCGCCATCAAGCTGGCTTTGCCTTCGACGCCGCCCGCTTCCACGTCGCGGCTGCCGACAGTCACAGCTCGAACAACGGTGATCAGCAACGCGCCGAGCGCAGGCAGCGCAATCAGGATTGAGAGAATGGGTACGCCGCCTAACATCATCCCGCCCCCAGTCTGAGCCAGATCACGGCGCCGAAGACAAGCGCTGCACCGATGATGACAAACGCGTAGTGGTAGAGATAACCGGAATGGAGGACCGAAAGCCGCCGCGCGCCGAATTTCGTGAATCGTGCAATGCCGTCAGGACCTATTGCGTCGATGACCTGCTTGTCAGCTTTCCAGAACAAGTTTCCGAGAAGGGCCGAGCCACGCACGAAGGTGGCTTGGTAGATTTCGTCGAAGTACCACTTGTTGGCAAACAAGGCATGCAGGGGGCCGCCACTTGCAGCGAGCCGGGCGCCGAAACCGCGATTGAAATAATAGGTCATTGTAGCGATCAACAGGCCCGCTAGCGTGACCGCCAAAGGCGCCCAAAGCACCCATTCCGGAACTTCGTGACGGTCGTGGAGGATGTGGTTTGCCTCCGAGCGATAAATCGCTCCCGCCCAGAAGGCTTCATTCATCGAGTCAACGAAGACGTCGTAGAAGTAAACACCTGCCGCCATGGCGCCGATTGCCAACAGCCCCAATGGCAATAGCATGACAAGCGGGCTTTCATGCGGCTCGTGTGACTCGTCGTGATGACCACCTGCGGGTACGGTGTGGTGACTGCTGCCGATGTGCGGACCATGGAACGTCATGTAGATGAGCCGCCAGGAGTAGAAACTCGTAAGGAAGGCGGCGACGAGCCCAAGACTGAAGGCAACCTGTGCAAACATCACCTCGGCCGATACTCCGGCGTACGCGCTCTCAAGGATCGCATCCTTGGAGAAGAAGCCCGAGAAACCAATCTTCGTGTGGGGAAGCCCCAATCCGATGATTGCGATCGTCCCGATCAGCATTGCAGCGTAAGTCCACGGCATGAAACGAGCGAGCCCCCCCATGCGCCGCATATCCTGTTCGTGATGCATGCCGTGGATTACTGATCCAGCGCCGAGGAACAGTAGCGCCTTAAAGAACGCGTGCGTAAAAAGGTGAAACATCGCCGCTTCATAGGCGCCCAACCCCGCCGCGAAGAACATGTATCCAAGCTGGGAACAGGTCGAATACGCGATGACGCGCTTGATATCGTTCTGCGCCATGCCGACGGTCGCGGCGTAGAGTGCTGTGACTGCGCCGACAAGCGTGACCATCCCAGCCGCATACAACGTATGTTCGTATACAGGCGAAAGCAGGCAGACGAGATAGACCCCTGCCGTGACCATCGTTGCCGCATGGATAAGCGCCGACACAGGCGTCGGTCCTTCCATCGCATCAGGGAGCCAGACATGCAGGAAAAACTGGGCCGACTTGCCCATGGCCCCGATGAACAACAGGATACCAATAAGCTCAAGCGCATAGACGCGAACGCCGAAGAAGACGAGCACGGACTCGCGCGCCGGAAGTGGCTCGGCGAAGGCAAGCGGGGTGATAATCGCGTTGGTCCGTATCGCTTCAAGCATCGGCTCGAATTCGACCGTCTGGAACATGAAGTAGACAGCCATAATCCCGAGAACGAGGCCAAAGTCACCAATCCGGTTGGTCACGAAGGCCTTGATCGAGGCATCGTTGGGTGCCTTCTTGGTGTACCAGAATCCGATTAGCAGATATGAAGCGAGGCCAACGCCCTCCCAGCCAAAAAACAGCTGGATGAAATTGTCTGCCACGACGAGCATCAGCATCATGAAGGTGAACAGCGACAGGTAACTGAAGAAGCGCGCCTTGTGTGGCTCTTCGCTCATGTATCCCCAGGAATAGAGATGAACGAGACCTGAGACGCCGGTGATCACGGCCATCATCACAATGGACAGCGCATCAATCCGGATGGCCCAATTGGCATGGAAGGTGCCAACATCTATCCATGGCATTAGCTCGATGACGCGCGGCTTCGCATAGACGACAGCGTGATCGGCCCCTGCGATCAGATAGGCATCGAGGCTCGCATGGGCGGCGTCAACAACTGTACTGATGCCGGCGGCGTAGGCGAAGAGTTGATAGAGCGAAAGAACGCCCGCGAGCATCACGGTGCCCGTCGTGATAACCATGACGAACCGGTCGCCGGTAAACTTGTGGAAGAGGCCAGTAAGCGCGGCAAGCCCGGGGGCTAGCACGATGAAGATCAGAAGCGGATCGGGAAGCATCGGCGCGGTCAACCTTTCATCAGGTCGACATTCTCAACCGATATATCTCCGCGATTGCGGAAATATACGACGAGAATAGCGAGGCCGACCGCCGCCTCGGCGGCAGCGACCGTCAAGACGAGCATAGCAAAAATCTGCCCCTGAATTGTTCCTGTGAAGACTGAAAAGGCAACGAGATTCAGGTTTACCGAAAGGAGGATCAATTCGATCGCCATCAGGATGATAATGATATTCTTCCGATTAACAAAAATGCCGACGACACCGATTGTGAACAGTGCGGCAGAGACAGCAAGGTAATGAGAAAGGCTGATATCCATCGCGTCAGATCCCTTGCCCGGGCGTTGGGTCTTTGAGCTCCACGGCATCGGCACGGCGACGGCTCGTTTGCTTCGCAACATTCTGGCGTCGCACGTTGGGGCGTTGTCGCAGCGTAAGCACGATGGCGCCAAGCATCGCGATCAGAAGCACGATCCCCGAAAGTTGGAATAGCAACAGGTAGTCCGTGTACAAAACCTGGCCGATCGCTTCGGTATTTGTCGGCGCGCCGGGGCTAGCATCAAACGCAGCAGGGTTTGGCTCAAGCCCGACAATGGATGCAAGCGCCAGCTCGGCGAGGAAAATAACACCGACGAGCAGCGCAAACGGCCAATACCTCAACGTTCCCTGTTTCAATTCTGCGAAATCTACATCGAGCATCATCACGACAAAGAGAAACAAGACTGCAACGGCGCCGACATAGACAACCACCAACAGCATTGCGAGAAACTCGGCACCGATCAGGACGAGAAGTCCCGCGGCCGAAAAGAACGTCAGGATGAGCCAGAGCACGGAGTGAACAGGATTACGCGCTGCAATCACGAGCACAGCCGCAATCAGCAACACAGACGTTATCGACCAGAATGCGATTTGCGCCACTGGCTTACGACCCCTCACTTGTTCCAAGCCATGGGCGCTTAAACCGCCGCAGGCCGATCTATCCAAACGCCGATCGAGCTACCGATAGGGCGCGTCACTTTCCAGATTGCTAGCGATCAGCCGCTCCCAGCGGTCGCCGTTCGCAAGTAGGCGTTCCTTGTCATAATAGAGTTCCTCGCGCGTCTCGGTCGCGAACTCGAAATTCGGGCCTTCAACGATTGCATCTACCGGGCATGCCTCTTGGCAAAATCCACAATAAATGCATTTCACCATATCGATGTCATATCGTGTTGTGCGCCGGGCGCCATCTGCACGCGGCTCGGCTTCGATCGTGATCGCCTGAGCCGGGCAGATCGCTTCACAGAGTTTGCACGCGATGCAGCGTTCTTCGCCGCTCGGATAGCGCCTCAGAGCATGCTCACCGCGAAACCGTGGCGACAAAGGGTTCTTTTCAAAAGGATAGTTGACCGTCGCCTTACGCCGGAACATTTCGCGCGTTGCAAGCCAAAAGGCGCCCGCAAAGTCAGTCAATAACGCACCGCGAATGGTTTGCGCGAAGCTCATGTCTGAACCCCTGTGTAAACAACAAATCCCGCCACAATGAGGACGGCTGCGAGAGACGTTGGCAAGAATATCTTCCACCCGAGCCGCATCAATTGATCATATCGGTATCGGGGGACAATCGCTTTCACCATCGCGAACATAACGAAGCACGCCAGAACCTTGAACATGAACCAAAACAGGCCCGAAAAACTTGTGAGCCACGGGTTCTGAACAGCGAAGTCTGCTCCCAACGAAACCGGTCCGTGCCAGCCGCCAAGAAACAAGATCGTTATCATGGCGCACATCAGCACGATGTTCAGATACTCACCTAACATGAAAAGGAGGTAAGGCGTCGAACCATATTCAACCTGGTAGCCAGCTACCAGCTCGGACTCCGCCTCAGGCAAATCAAAAGGCGGCCGGTTTGTCTCGGCCAAAGCCGAGATGAAGAAGATGACGAACATGGGGAACATCACGAAGATCAACGGGAAGTTCTGGAAACTGAACGCGTGCCAATTCAGAATGCCCCCGTCCTGGTTGTTGACGATGTCCGACAGATTCATAGACCCGACAAGAAGGATCACCGTGATAATGACCAGCCCGATCGAGACTTCATAAGACACCATCTGTGCCGCAGAGCGAAGCGCCCCCAGAAACGGGTATTTTGAATTGGACGCCCAACCGCCCATGATGATGCCATAAACGCCCAATGAGGAGATGGCGAAGAGGTAAAGGATGCCGACATTCAGGTCGGCCACAACCCAGCTACCGCCAGAAACCCCGGGGGCGACAGGTATTGCCGCCCAGGCGACAAATGCCAGCGTGCATGTCAGGATCGGGGCGAGGATGAAGACGGCCTTATTCGCTCCAGCAGGGATGACGATTTCCTTGAGAAGGAATTTTCCGAAGTCAGCAAAGGATTGCAGCAGCCCGAATGCACCAACAACATTCGGGCCCTTGCGCATCATAACACCGGCCCAGATTTTCCGGTCGAGCAGCAGCAGGAACGCTATCGACAGAAGAAGAACGAGCGTAAATAGCCCGATCTGTCCGAGCACCAGAAGCGGGCCCCAAACTTGGCCGAGAGACTCGATGGCATTACTCATCGCGCCGCCCTACTCCGCTGCTACAGGCCTGTCCAGAGCCTCCACAAGCACGGAGCACTCGGCCATCGTCCGCGACGCCCGGGCGATCGGGTTCGTCAAGTAGAAGTCGCCGATGGCCGATCGCAGAGGGGTGGACTGCAAACGGGATGGCGCCGCACTGACGGTGTTGCGCAAAGCGCCGGCTCCCGTTGCGCCCGGAGCGTACCCACGCCCAGCAAACGGCGTTTTCTGGCCGGGTTTTCCTCTAATCAACGCCCGCAACCCATCCGCAGAATCATATGGCAGGGGCTTTCCAAACAGACCCGAAAGGGCCCGGAAGATTGCCCACCCCTCTCTGGCATCGCCTTTCGGTTGCACTGCAGGCGAGGTCATCTGCACCCGGCCCTCTGTATTAACATATGTCGCCATCATCTCGACATACGCCGTTGAAGGCAGCACGATATCGGCGTGGCTTGCGCCAGCGTCACCATGAGATCCCATGTAAATCAGCCGCGATCCGGACAGACGTGAGAAATCGATTTCGTCCGCCCCCAGCAACACGACCGTTTCGAGTTCTTCAGTCAACATTCCAGCGGTATCGAGTCCGCCCGGCCCCGGCAAAAAGCCGATATCAAGTGCGCCAACCCGCCCTGCGGCGGTGTGCAACAGACCGAACCCGGCCCAGTCGTCGCTGATCGCCCCAGTCTCTTGCGCAAGCGCGAGCGCTGCCGAAAAAATAGCCGCGCCGTCGGGCCGGCACAGGGCTGCCTCGCCGACCACGATCATCGGGCGCTTCGCTTGCTTCAGGGAATGATGGAACTCTGTTCCCTCCAGCCTGTCCAGTGTATCTGCGCCTTCGCCAAGATGCGTGTACGGATAGGTCAGGTCGACCTGTTCCCCAATAAACCCAACCTGCAAGTTGCCCCACAACCAGGCCTTACGAATTCGCGCATTCCAGACAGCCGCTTCGCGGCGTGGGTTGGTTCCGATGAGCAGGAGAACGTCGGCTTCTTCCACCCCCATCAGTGTCGGGTTGAGCAGGTAATGTTCCCGTATTCCGGAGAGGCCATATTGCGCGCCTGCGGGCCGGCAATCTGTGTTCTGAACGCCGAGC
This sequence comes from Hyphomonas sp., assembly GCA_041752715.1. GTDB lineage: Bacteria > Pseudomonadota > Alphaproteobacteria > Caulobacterales > Hyphomonadaceae > Hyphomonas. The sequence continues at coordinate 29,711 of JBGSVY010000167.1, read as the reverse complement.
GACCGAAAGAAGTCGAGCGCGGCCTTTGCCTGTTCCACATCGATCAAATCGCCGGCGATTACGCCGATCTTGTCAGGAGGGCCGATCAGGCTTTCCTGCACTGCGGCCAGCGCTTCAGGCCATGTCACGGGTCGCAGTTTGCCGGCGGTCCGAAGGAAAGGGCGATCGAGCCGCTGACGGGCCAATCCATCCCAAACGAAGCGAGACTTGTCAGAAAGCCACTCCTCGTTGATCTCCTCATTGGTCTCTGGAAGAATTCGCATCACGGCATCGCCCTTGGCATCGATGCGTATGGCAGCCCCCATCGCGTCCATAACGTCAATCGACGATGTTTTGCGCAGTTCCCAAGGCCGGGCGTTGAAGGCGTAAGGTTTAGATGTCAGCGCACCGACGGGACACAAGTCGATGACGTTGCCCGATAGCTCAGAGGTCAGTGACTTTTCGAGATAAGTGGTAATTTCAGCGTTCTCTCCTCGCGAGATCATTCCGATTTCTTCAACACCGGCGACCTCGGCGACGAACCGGACGCAACGCGTGCACTGAATGCAGCGGGTCATGATCGTCTTGACCAAGGGACCCATGTTCTTGTCGTCGACCGCGCGCTTGTTTTCGTCATACCGCGAACCCGCGCGACCATAGGCGACGGCTTGGTCCTGCAGATCGCATTCGCCGCCCTGATCGCAGACCGGACAATCAAGCGGATGGTTGATCAGCAGGAACTCCATAACGCCATTGCGGGCCTTCTCTACATAGTCCCCTTTCGTCCGCACGATTGGCGGTGAGCCGTCGCGGTTTGGGCGCATGTCGCCAACAGTCTGCGCGCAGGATGCGATTGGCTTCGGCGCGCCTTCCCATTCAACGAGGCACATTCGACAATTGCCAGCGACCGAAAGACGTTCATGGTAACAGAAGCGCGGGATCTCGGCGCCAGCTTCTTCGCAAGCCTGCATCAGCGTGTAAAACTTCGGAACTTCGATGTCCTGACCATCGATGTTAAGTTTGAAACTGTCTGACATCGTCTGCATCTTCCTTCGCGGCCCAAATGACCGAAACTGGCGTAAAATCTAGTCTACTTAGCTTGAGCAAAACAGGAACGCACTAAGCCTGCAAAAAAGTCGATGCATAATAACTCTATTCCGCCGCGACCGTCGAACCTCGTGCATAGGCGCCACGCCGACCGTATTGATCTATGCGATCTTCAATTTCGTGCCTGAAGTGCCGGATCAAACCTTGAATCGGCCAAGCCGCTGCATCCCCAAGGGCGCAGATCGTGTGGCCTTCCACCTGCTTGGTGACGTCGAGAAGCGTGTCGATCTCGTCATAGGTCGCTTCGCCGCGCACCATGCGTTCCATCACGCGCCACATCCACCCCGTGCCCTCGCGACAGGGCGTGCACTGGCCGCAGCTCTCGTGCTTGTAGAAATACGAGAGCCTCGCGATGGCCTTTATAAGGTCGGTCTGATTGTCCATGACGATTACGGCGGCGGTTCCGAGACCTGATTTGAGATCACGCAGCGTATCGAAGTCCATGTGCGCATCTATGATCTGTTCGGCCGGCACCATCGGGACCGAGGAGCCGCCGGGAATAACAGCTTTGAGGTTTTCCCAACCGCCGCGCACGCCTCCGCAATGGGTTTCGATCAGCTCACGGAATGTGATCGACATCTCTTCTTCGACATTGCATGGCTTGTTCACGTGCCCCGAGATGCAGAACAACTTGGTTCCGGAATTGTTGGGCCGCCCGAAGCCCGCAAACCAGGCCGCACCCCGCCGCAGAATCGTTGGCGCAACGGCAATCGACTCAACGTTGTTTACGGTTGTGGGACAGCCATAGAGACCAGCATTCGCCGGGAATGGTGGCTTCATGCGTGGTTGGCCCTTCTTGCCCTCCAGGCTTTCGAGCAGAGCCGTTTCCTCACCGCAGATATAAGCGCCTGCCCCATGATGGACGTAGATATCGAAATCCCAGCCGTTCAGGTTATTCGCACCGATCAGCCGTGCTTCATAAGCCTCCTTGATTGCCGCCTCGAGCGCATGGCGTTCGGCGATGTACTCGCCGCGGACATAAACATAGCATTTGTGGGCGCGCATCGCACGGCTCGCAACCATGCAGCCTTCGATCAGCAGGTGCGGATCATGCCGCAGGATTTCGCGGTCCTTGCACGTACCGGGCTCGGACTCATCTGCATTCACGACGAGGTAGTGCGGACGGTCGCGCACTTCCTTTGGCATGAAGGTCCATTTGAGGCCTGTTGGGAATCCCGCACCGCCGCGCCCGCGCAAGCCCGACGCCTTGATCTGTTCACAGATCCAGTCCGGCCCCTGATCGAGCATCTCTTTTGTGAGGTGCCAGGCTCCCCGCCGCTTCGCAGCCTCTAGCCCAGGCGAATGCAGGCCGTAGAGATTGGTGAAAATCCGGTCCTTATCCTGTAACATCAGCCGTCCTCATCCAAGCTCGACACCACGTCGCCCGCATCGACACGCCGCGCAAATTCGGTGACTTCACCGGCGGCAAGTAACGCGGCTTGTCCCGTCCAGTCTTCCCGGCCGATCCGATCCGGGAAGCTCAGCTGCGACTCGATCCAGTCTATGTCGGCTGGCGACCAGCTTGCGATCTGAGCGAACGTAAAAATGCCAAGGGCGTTCAGCGCATCTTCGTTCTTCGGGCCGATTCCCTTGATTCGCTTGAGGTTGTCGCGTGCATCGGGCGCAGCAGCGAGCGCAGAAGGACGTTCATTTGCCTCCGCCAGTCGTGGGATCAGCGTCGTCTTGGCGGGCGCAGGTGTCGCCGGCTGCACCTGGACGATCGCGTCCGGGCCATTGGCGGACAGGTTTGGAAGTATGGTCAGACTGTTGCGTGTTCCATCAAACAGTTGCGGGTCAGTCAGCACGTTGGTGCCGCCCTCAGGGGCGCTGTTCACGCGATCCACTTGAGGGCCGATTTGAACTTCGGCGCCATTGCGCAACCGCGTAAGGATGCCCTGCAGGGTCTCCGGAGTCAGGTCCTCGAAATAATCGTCATTGATCTGCACCATCGGCGCATTCACGCAGGCGCCGAGGCACTCGACTTCTTCCCATGAGAGACGCAAGTCGTCCGTGACGAACATCGGCTTGCCGATTTCCCTCAGGCAAACGTCTTTGAGCGCTTCTGCCCCGCGCAACTGACAAGGTGTTGTTCCGCAAAGCTGAATATGATTGCGGCCGACCGGCTGAAGCCTGAACATCGTGTAGAAGGTCGCCACTTCGTAGACGCGGATGTATGGCATCGCCAGCCGGTCTGCGACCTGTCGCATCGCGGGCTCAGATAACCAGCCACCATTATCCTTTTGCGCAAGCCATAGAAGAGGGATCACCGCCGACCGCTGCTTCCCCTCCGGATATTTTCCAAGCCAGAAGGCAATCGTACTTTCTGTTTCGGGCCGGAAGGCAAACGATTTGCCTCCTGCTTCCAGGTCAAAGCGGCGCAAAGCCATCTATCGCTCCTTCGGGGCGGGCACAGTCACGCGCCCTGCCTCGTCCAACAGCCAGAAAGGATTAAACGCCACTTCCCAGGCATTTCCTTCAGGATCTGCAAAATAGCCCGAATACCCGCCCCAGTAAGTCTTGTGGGGCGCCTTCGGAATCTCAACGCCCGCCGCGGCGAGGCGGTTGAAGATTGCATCAACCTCGTCAACAGACCGCGCATTGAAGGCAATCGCAAAGCCTTTGAAACGGCCTTGCCGATCCATTTCGACGCCGGCGTCATCTGCCAATTTTGCTTCGTCCCAAAGTCCGAGCACCATGCCACCCGCGTTGAAGAAGGCCACTTCGCCCTTCACGCCACGGTCATCAAATCCGAGAACATCCGTATAGAAACGGCTCATGCCGGCGAGGTCCTTGACCCCGACAGTGATAATCGACAGGCGCTGTTCCGGCAGGACTGGCATCAAACCGCACTCGCACGCACAAAATCAACGCGGGCAATTTTACCGTCCCTGAGTGTATAGATCGCCGCAACTTCGAACGCCTCGCCACCAGGACCTCGCGTCACCGCCTCATGATCGATCACAGTCGCGCCAAGGTCGATCCTGTGAACGAGGCGCGCGTGATTTTTGGGAAACTCGTAAAAAAGATCTGAGTGGCGCTTTCGCACGGCGTCAATACCTGCGTGCGTTACCGCTCCGTTGAATCCGGCGAGCACCGCGTCCTCCGCATAGCATGCGAGGAAGGCTTCGATGTTCTGACTGTTATACGCATCCAGCTGGCGCTGAACGAGTTCTGCCGAAGCGCTCACCGGTCGATCTCCCCGAACACGATATCGAGCGAGCCGAGCACGGCCGAGACATCGGCAAGCATGTGGCCTTTGCAGAGGAAATCCATGGACTGGAGGTGGGGATAGCCCGGCGCGCGTATTTTTACGCGATAGGGCCGGTTGGTGCCATCCGCAACGAGATACACACCAAACTCCCCCTTCGGTGCCTCGATGGCGGTATAACACTCGCCTTCGGGCACATGGAAACCCTCCGTGTACAGCTTGAAATGATGGATGAGCGCTTCCATCGAGTTCTTCATTTCTTCACGGCGCGGCGGCGCCAGCTTGGAGCCCGCCATCAGGACAGGCCCCGGCCCTTCCTTACGCAGCAGCGCGATGCACTGCTGGATGATCTTCGTGGACTCCTTCATTTCCTCCATGCGGCAGACGTAACGATCGTAATTGTCGCCGTTCTTGCCGACCGGAATCTTGAAGTCGAGTTCTGAATAGCACTCGTAAGGCTGCGACCGTCGCAAGTCCCACGCGAGGCCCGAGCCGCGTACCATGACACCGGAAAAACCCCAGTCCATGATCATCGCTTTGTCGACCACGCCGATATCGACGTTGCGCTGTTTGAAGATGCGGTTTTCGGTGATCAATCCTTCGATGTTCTGCATCTTCTTCGGAAACTGCTCAGCCCAGACCTCGATATCGTCAATCAGCTGCTCGGGAAGGTCCTGATGAACACCGCCCGGCCGGAAATAAGCGGCATGCATGCGGCTGCCTGAGGCGCGCTCGTAGAACACGCACAGTTTCTCTCGCTCCTCGAAGCCCCAGGTGATCGGTGTCAATGCGCCCACATCCATCGCCTGCGTGGTCACATTCAGAATGTGCGACATGATCCGGCCGATCTCGGAATACATCACGCGGATCAGGCTGGCGCGGCGTGGCACCCGCACGCCTAGCAGCTTTTCTATGGCGAGGCACCAGGCATGTTCCTGGTTCATGGGCGCGCAATAATCGAGCCGATCGAAGTAAGGCAGCCCCTGAAGGTAAGTCTTGTATTCGAGAAGTTTCTCTGTGCCACGATGCAGGAGGCCGATATGGCTGTCGATCCGGGTCACAACCTCGCCATCAAGGTCCATGATCATGCGCAGCACGCCGTGCGCAGCCGGGTGCTGGGGCCCAAAGTTCAGCGTGAACTTGCGGTCGTCTTCTTCGATGAGGTGCGCGGTGTCAGGCATCAGACAGGACCTCCGCCGGCCTTCTCGTCGCCCGGGATCTGGGCCGTCATGCCCTCCCAGGGAGAAAGGAAGTCAAAGTTGCGATACTCCTGCGCCAGGTGCACCGGCTCGTAGATCACGCGCTTCTCAAGATCATCATAGCGCACTTCGTAGTGACCCGTGAGGGGAAAATCCTTTCGCAGCGGCCAGCCTTCAAAACCATAGTCGGTCAGGATACGGCGCAGATCCGGATGATCCGCAAACTGAATGCCGAACATATCGAAGGCTTCGCGTTCGAACCAGTTTGCGGCTGGCCAAAGTGCGACCGCGCTGGGAACCGCCAGCTCCTCATCAGTGCGGATACGGACGCGGATGCGCTGGTTCATTTGCATGGACAGCAAATGATACACAACCTCGAACCGTTCAGATCTTTCGGGATAATCGACGCCGCAAATATCGATGAGCGTCTCGAAACCGCAAAGCTGATCGTCGCGGAGGGTTCTCAGCAATTGGATGATCTGATCCCGCTCCGCAAGCACGGTCAGCTCGCCATGAACAACGTGCGTGCTCCGCACCGCGTTGGGCAGTTTCTTTGCGATATGTTCGCCAAGGTCGACGAGGCTTTCGGTATCCACGGTTCTGTCTCTATCGCTCAATCGAGCCTTCGCGCCGGATCTTCTTCTGCAATTGCAGGAAACCGTATACAAGCGCTTCGGCGGTGGGTGGGCAGCCCGGCACATAGATATCGACGGGCACGATCCGGTCGCATCCGCGCACAACGGCATAGCTGTAATGATAATATCCGCCGCCATTCGCACAGCTGCCCATGGAAATGACATAGCGAGGCTCAGGCATCTGGTCGTAAACCTTGCGCAGGGCAGGCGCCATCTTGTTGGTCAGCGTGCCAGCGACGATCATCACGTCCGATTGGCGGGGTGACCCGCGCGGCGCCATGCCGAACCGTTCGAGGTCATAACGCGGGTTGCCAGCGTGCATCATCTCTACCGCGCAGCAGGCGAGGCCAAACGTCATCCACATCAGCGAACCGGTACGCGCCCACGTGATCAGGTCGTCGGCAGCGGCGGTGAAATAGCCCTTGTCCGCCAACTGGTCCGACAAGCCCGTATAGAAAGGATCGTCAATGTCGGGCTTGAACCCGCCCTCGACGCCTGCGCGAGCCCCACCCCCTGAAGGTTGATTGACGGTTTTTCCAGCCATCATTCCCACTCCAGAGCGCCGCGGCGCCATTCATAGATGAAGCCAATCGTGAGGACACCAAGAAAACCGACCATCGACCAGAAGCCAAGCAACCCGATCTCGCCGAGACTGATCGCCCAGGGGAACAGAAACGCGACCTCGAGATCAAAAATGATGAACAGGATGGCGACGAGATAAAACCGCACATCGAACTTCATCCGGGCATCATCGAATGCACTGAACCCGCACTCATAGGCCGAGTTTTTCTCGGGATCGGGCTTAGATGGCGCCAGCAAGGCCGAGCCAAGAATGAAGAGGCTGGAGATGGCAGCGCCGATCACGAGAAAAAAGATAACCGGCAGGTAATCAAGGGCGAGCCTTTCGACTTCAGACATATTCCCGGGCCTCCTTGGCTCACCGTCGTCGGATTAGGACGGTTTTCACGCCGGAGCAACTCGTCACGGATGATCCCGGCCTGCAGAACTATAACTAAATTAGCCCGATTGCGCGCCGGGCCATACGGGATGCGCTGCGGCGCTGCGTCACGCATGATCGCTTAGCTCAATTTTTGCGACACGGCGGGCGTCTGGCGCGCTTGCCGGCGTCCAGGCGGACCGCTATCGATTCAGCGATTGGAGATTGTTCTATGCAACCAGCCGGTCCTGCGTTTCCAATTCGCACGATCCTGGTCGTCGGGGGCGGATCGGCTGGCTGGATGAGCGCGGCGGCCCTCGCCAATGCGCTCGGTCAGTCTTGCCAGATCAGCGTTGTCGAATCAGAGGAAATCGGCACAGTTGGCGTCGGCGAAGCCACAATTCCGCCCATCCGCTATTTCAACGAGCGGCTCGGGATCGACGAGGCGACATTCGTTCGCGAAACGGCAGGATCGTTTAAGCTTGGTATCGAGTTCGTCGACTGGGGCCGGATCGGCAACCGCTATTTCCATCCCTTCGGCCAGTACGGCGCCGAATTCGACCAGGTCCCCTTCTACCATTACTGGATGCGCGAGCATCTTGCGGGCGACCCGACACCGATTGATGCCTACTCTATGGCCTGGGCGGCAGCTGAGGCCGGTAGGTTCAGCCACCCGTCGCCGAATAGGCGCCAGATCCAGTCCACGTTCGATTATGCCTACCATTTCGATGCAGGCCTCTACGCCCGCTTTCTGAGGCAGTATGCCGAAGCGCGAGGCGTGGTGCGCCATGAGGGCCGCGTTGTGGCGGTCGACCAGCACCCAGAGACCGGCTTCCTCACGGGCGTGAGCCTCTCAGACGGCCGCAGGATCGATGCGGATTTCTTCATTGATTGTAGCGGGTTTATGGGGCTCCTTATCGAACAAGCCCTCGGCACCGGCTACGAAGACTGGTCCCATTGGCTGCCATGCGACCGCGCCGTGGCAGTCCCCAGCGAGAAGTCTGGCTCTCTCTTGCCCTACACCCGCTCGACAGCGAAGGCGTCCGGATGGCAATGGCGCATTCCGCTGCAAAGCCGCACCGGCAACGGCTACGTCTATTGCAGCAGCTTCATCGAAACCGGCGCTGCGACTGAATCACTGCTTGCATCGCTGGACGCCAATCCGCTTGCAGACCCCCGCCCCCTGCGGTTCACAACTGGGCGCCGGCGGAAATTCTGGAGCAAGAACTGCGTCGCCATTGGCCTCTCAGCCGGGTTCATGGAGCCGCTCGAATCCACCAGCCTGCATCTGATCCAGTACGGCATCCTGCGGCTGCTGGCGCTCTTTCCAGAACAGGACATGTCGCCCCTGCTCGCCGAAGAGTATAATGCGCTCACCGGCGCCGAATACGAGCGGATCAGGGACTTCCTCATCCTCCACTACTGCGCGACGGACCGCGATGATTCAGAGCTTTGGCGATACTGCGCGAACATGCCCATCCCGGACCGCCTCGCCTACAAGATCAAACACTTCCGCGACTACGGCATGCTCGTTTCGGACGAACGGGAACTCTTCGCAAATCCCAGCTGGATCGCCGTCTATCTCGGTCAGAACATTACACCCGTTCGGGCGCCTGCCATGTCACGCCTGCGCGGCGCCGTGCCCGTTCGCGAACGCATGGCCGCCATCCGCAGCGCAATGCGTGAAGCCGTCGACGCCATGCCGTCTCACGAAGCGTTCATCGACTCGTATTGCAGGTCCGACTTGCAGTGGGCGTCGATGTAGGCCGCATGCGCTGGCAGGCCCGACACGGCTTTCGCGATGATCATCCTGACATTGCGAAGGAAGTCGGCAAGCTGGTCGGGCGAGAGGCGGTTGGCCATGGCATGATAGCGCTCAGGTCTTATGCCTTGCCCCAGCATAACCTGGATCCAGCTCGACTCGCGGAACAAGTCCTCTGGTTCCTTGTAGAGCGCGCCGCTCTCCCTGAAGAGCGCCATCTTTGCCGACAGGCTGTCCGGCACAGCCATATTCGCGCAGTAGCGCCAGAACTCCGAATCATCGCGCGAAGTCTGGTGATAATGGAGGATCAGAAAATCCCGGATCAGGTCCATTTCCTGCCCGGCGAGCCGGTTATACTCGGCTTCCAGGGCGGGCTCAAAATCCCGTGTCGGGAAAAGCTCGATCAACCGAGAGACATGTGACTGGATCAGGTGGATGCTCGTCGACTCGAGCGGCTCCAGGAACCCGCTCGCAAGTCCCAGCGCCACACAGTTCTTGTGCCAGAACTTGGCACGCCGACCCGTCGTGAAACGCAAAGGCTTCGGATCGGCCAGGGCCCGGCCATCAAGATTCGCCAGCAAAGTTTCAACCGCTGTATCCTCGGTCGTGAACGCGTCGCAGAACACGTGACCGTTCCCGGTGCGATGCTGGAGGGGAATGCGCCATTGCCAGCCCGCGTCATGGGCTATCGCCTTCGTATACGGAACGAGCGGATCGGCGCGTTCGCTCGGGACCGCCATCGCCCGGTTGCAGGGGAGCCAGCGCGACCAGTCGATATAGTCGACGCCGAGCGCCTGCCCGATCAGCAAGCCGCGAAAGCCCGAGCAATCCACGAACAGGTCGCCGGCGATCGACTGCCCGGTCTTCAGCTTGACAGAAGATATGTGGCCGGCCTCACCCGCAAGTGCGACGTTGGAAACCTCGCCCTCAATCCGGCAAACGCCTGCCGCTTCGGCCTTACTGCGCAGGAACCGGGCATACCGGCCAGCGTCGAAGTGAAAGGCGTAAGCGAGCCCGGTCATCGATGTCTCGCCCACACGGTCCAGCCGGCCAAACCTGTTCTGGTAGGCCACGTGCGTGTGCAGCGAAAAAGACCAGAGGTCGTCAGTCCCACCCTCCGCAACGCTGCGAAGCCAGTATTGGTGAAAATGCAGGTTGCTGAGATTGATCCCCGGATCGCCAAACGTATGCAGGTAACGATCGCCGATCCTGCCCCAGTTGCTGAATTCGATGCCCAGCTTGTACGTGCCCGACGTTTCGCGAACAAATTCGTGTTCATCAAGGCCAAGCATCGCGTTGAGCCGTCGGATCTGAGGGATCGTCGCCTCGCCGACGCCGATGGTTCCGATCGCCTCGGACTCGACCAGCGTGATCTGGACCTTCGGCCCGAGCAGTTTCGCCAGAGCGCTCGCAGCGATCCAGCCCGCCGTTCCTCCGCCCACGATCACGATCGACTGAATATGCCTCGGCGTCATGTCCCGAAACTAGGCTTCCGAACGAAAAACTCAAATCCCTGAACGGCGCTTTCCGACAGAAAAGAGCCCGCCTCTCCCGAGACGGGCCCTGATCATTGAACGCGGCGCGCCTCTCAGAATTTCTTCGAGATCGTCAGGTTGTAACTCGTGCCGTACTGTTCGTGACGGCTGACGAAATAGTCGTCGGTCGGGATATCCGGTCCGCCGGGCACGGCCGGATCGAAGAACAGCTGATTCTCGGTCCGGAAGGGCTCGTCGGTCAGGTTATAGACCTCCAGGTTGACGGCAAAGCCGGCCAAAGGTCCGTTTTCCCACTCGTAACCGATCTGCGCGTCAAGAACGTTTTCCTCGAGCGCGCGCGCACCTGTCAGCGTGCCGTCAAACTGCAGGATTTCCGACAGGAAGCCAGACCTGTAGCGCGAGCTCAACTTGGCCTTCCAGCCATAGTTCTCGTAATAGACATCAGCAGACCAGACGATATCCGATTGACCGGGGATCGTGATCTGGTTGCCGTTCTCGTCTTCGAGGCCGTTTTCCGCGAACGTGTAAGCGCCGCCAAAACCGAACCCATCCATCACACCCGGCATGAGATCATCCATGCTGACCCTGGCCGTGACTTCATAACCGGTGATCGATCCGTCTGCGAAGTTCACCGGCCCCGAGAGGCGCGTCTGTGCAACGCCAGGATTGGCAGCAAGGAAGGCACCAAGTCCGGCGGCCTGATAATACTGCGTTCCGTCGACCGCCAAGGCACGATCGAGCACCCAATTTTCGAGATCCTTGTGGAAAAATGCCAGCGAGACTGCCGTCGCAGCGCCGAAGTACTTCTCGAAGGCAATGTCGAATTGCGTGGACTCATATGGCCGCAGGAACGGATTGCCCCCACCGAGCGAGAAGCACGTCTGTTTTGGAGGATCCTGCCCGATGATCGCATCAGGCACGCCGTCCGCATTGGTATCGGGGCAGACGATGGAGTTGCGGTCGAAACTCTGGTTCGCCGCAAGTTGATCGAGGCGAGCGCGCGTGATCGACTTGGCTGCCGCAAAACGCACCAGCGTTTCCGGCAACACTTCGAGGCTGAGGTTCAGGCTTGGCAGGAAGTCCGTGTACGTCTCTTCGACCGTCTGCCGGCCGACACCCGCAAGCGTGCCGGTCGACTCCTGGGTCGTGTCCACATACTGGAAGCCCACATTGCCCCTCAGCGGCATCGATCCGAGTGCGCCGTCGATATCTGCCAGAGCGTAAAGCGTCGTGATGTCTTCGGCGACAGTCCACTCGGTCTCGACGCAGCCCGGAACCGATTCGCAATCCTGGACGAAATAGGTCCCGTCCGAGAGGAAGCTCGCGGGATTGTAAGCGACGATGTTCTGGCCAATCGATCCGCTGTTTGTCGATCCGACGATCCGGTTTGTCGGGATGGCAAGCGCCCCACCCACGAACTGAGCGGACTGGCGCAGGAAGAACGGGTTATCATCGAATGTCTTCTCACGGTCGGTCTTCAGTGCACCACCGGTGACACCGGAAATGAAACCGAGATCGAGATCGTATTCAGCCTCGAGCCGGATCTGCGTCAGCTCATCCTCGATATCGGTGTTGCGCAGGAAGCCTACCTGGCCCCAGCCACCCGGATCGGTCAGCACAACCAGCCCAGGATCCGTGTAATCGAGCAGGCCCGAAATGCTGTAATCGCCATCCGGACGCAGCGTGAACGTCTGCGTGTCCTGGGCGCCGGAACGGCCAGGGCCTGTACCGGCATACGATTCATAGTCCGTATCGCCGCGCTCGAGCGTCGAGCGGCTGATATCGCCAGTGACACGGAGCCGGTCGGTCACATCATAGGAGCCGTTGAGCCCCAGAGAGAATATCTCGGATTTCGAGCCTTCGGTGTCTGTCCGGAGGATCGGCACGACAGCCGTGAAGGTTGCCGTATCGGCAAATACGCCGGAGCCGGTGGTACCAGCGAACTGCGCGCCGCTCCATGAAGCGATCGGCGTTTCGACACCGCGGAAGATGCCCGAGTCCTCGGTGTCCGTGTAGAACGCATCAATCGTCGTCTGAAACCTGTCGGTCGGCTCGAATTGCAGCGTGCCGACAGCAGACGTGCGCTGGAACTCACGCGACACGACGCCCGTGCGAGGATTGTCCGATGGATAAATGACGCCGGCGCCTGGCAAGGTCGACGAGGTCTGTCCGGCATTTGTCTTCAGCTCACGCGAGGAGAAGTTCGTCGGATCGGACTGATGCGTGATGCCCAGGGACCAACCGATCGTGCCGGCGTCGTTCTGGTCGATCAAAGACCCAAACAGGCGGTAGCCATTGTCTTCAAAGTCGGGGTTTGAAACCTCCGAGTCGTTGTAAACATACTTGGCCGAAAGGTTGACCCTGCGATCATCATAGGCAAGCGGGCGAACCGTGCGCAAATCGACGGCGCCAGCGATCCCGGTCGCTGCGAGCTTTGCGTCTGGCGTCTTGTAGACGATGCCCTGGGAGACGAGTTCGGACGGGAACTGGTCGAATTCGATCCCGCGATTGTTGCCGGCAGAGACCTGCTCCCGGCCGTTCAGCAGTGCGATCGAGAAATCCGGACCGAGACCGCGGATCGAAATCTGCTGGGAGCGGCCACGGACACGCTGGGCCGTGACACCCGGAAGGCGGGCAAGCGAGTCAGCGATCGAAAGATCCGGGAGTTTACCGATGTCCTCGGCCGAAACGACCTCAACGATCGAAGATTCGTTTTTCTTCGTGAGCAGCGAGTTCTCGATCGATGAACGAATGCCCGTCACCACAACAGTGTCGAGCGTGCGATCTTCCTCAGACGGTTGGGTGTCGGCAGCGGTCGCGGCCGGAGGTGTGTCCTCTTGGGCGAAGGCGATGGGCGCGCCGGTGAAGAAGAGCGCCAAGCCCGTTGCGGCACTCGACATGAGGCACGCGCGATTGATCCTGAAAAAGCCGTCCATTTATTCCTCCCAATGCCGCTTCATTACTGGATGAGCCGCTGACATCATTTATCGCAAGAAAATGCAAAGCATGCAAGCGCAACACGACGACATTCATGGCTGGAGCGCAGAAGCCGCCACGCGCCTTCCAGGCCGGACACACATCTTCTTGTTTTTAAATTGTTTATTATGGCCTCTTGCGCCCCAGCCGGCAGCCGCCGCTAGGTCAAACGGCAATGTAAATTTTTACATCACTTGAGCTTGGCCAGCCGAATGGACTCGAGGACCCGCAGGGCCTTGGCCCGCACGCCCGCCCAGTCGCCGGAAGAAAGGTCCTGCGGCGTCACGATCCACGACCCGCCCGCAGCAACGACATTCGGCAGCATTACGAAGTCGGCGGCATTCGATTCGGTTACGCCACCCGTCGGCATGAAACGCAAATGCGGCAACGGCCCTGCAAACGCTTTCAGCGCTGCGATCCCACCCGCAACATTCGCCGGAAACAGCTTCAACACCGAAAATCCGGCCTCGCTCGCGGCCATCGCCTCGCTCGCGGTTGCCACGCCAGGAATCAGCCTGGCGTGCGCCTCACCGAGACCCGCCAACAAGGTCGGAGTCAGGCCCGGCGACACAAGGAAGTCCGCCCCTGCATCAAACGACCTTGCCGCGTCGTCGGCTGACAGAACTGTTCCCATGCCCACATGCAGGCCCGCTCCGACTCGCTTCATCTCCTTGAGCACGGCGATCGCGTCTGGCGTGCGCAACGTCACCTCAGCGATCGTAATGCCGCCCTCCAATAGGGCTTCCGCAAGCGGTGCGGCATCTGAAATGCGGCCCACCACGAGTACTGGAACAATCGGTGCCGCGGCAGCCGCCCGGATCAAGGCATCAAGCGATTGGATCATGCTGAGATTTCCTGGTTGAAGTAAGCCGCCGCACCGATCAACGGCGCCTCCGCGGAACGCATCAGCCGAACGGGGCACTGCGCAAGGTAGTGACTCATCGGCCCACGTCGGTCGAACCGTTCGCACACATCAGGCCGCTTCAGGTAATCGACGATGCGCTCGGCAACGCCTCCGGCAATCACGACGCCGCCCAGCGCGCCGGTGATCAGCGCGAGATCACCCACTGCGCCCATCACCGCCTTCGCACGCACACTGATAAGCTGCCGGAACATCTCGTCGCCTGAATCTGCGCGCGCGCGCATGTCGGCTGCCGAAAGCGCCTCTATCGGCCGCCCGAAGAGTTCGCAGAATGCCGCGTGCACGGCAGGCAGCCCGCTCCCCGACGCAACCCGTTCCGTCGATACATAGGCGTCGTCCCGCGCGAGAATACGCAGCAAATCAAACTCAAGCGGCTCGCGCGGCGCGTATGCGGCATGCCCGCCCTCTCCGGTCAACACGCGCCAGCGTCCTTCGCCTTGCGGCAGCAGAGTCGCCACGCCAAAGCCGGTGCCAGGGCCTGCAACAAGTGTCGGAGCATCAGCGACCTGCTCGCCGGGGGATATGACCTCGAAACAGTTGGCCTCCAGCTCGGGCACAGCGCGCGCCATGGCATGAAAATCGTTGATGAGGCGCGCGTCGCTGAAGCCGAACCGCGCGCGCAACCCGCCCTCCGTCACTGTCCAGTTCTGCCGATTCGTCAGATGCACCGTGCCGCCCTGTACCGGCCCCGCCAGCGCGAGGCACACCCGCTGCGGCAATTCGGGCTGTGTCGAAAGGTACTGTTCGAGAACGACATCAAACGTTGGGAAGTCGTCCCCTGCGAACACCGCGAAACCATCAATTGTTAGTTCGTTGCCCGATCCGTGCGCCAGCGCGAAGCGGACATTCGTTCCGCCAATGTCGCCGACAAGCAGCGCGCTGTTCACGCGCCGGCTCCCGTCTCCAGGAATCCAAACGGCGAAGCGCCTGCGTCGGACGTGCTGGCAAACTGGCGGAACAGCGAGAACATCTCCCGGCCGAGGCCGAGTTCCGGACGGTTCGGCTTGAACACGGCCGGAGCTCGGCGCGCGAAGACGTCGGCATCGACGTGTAGGTCCAGCACACCCTTTTCCGTGTCGAGGCGAATGATGTCGCCATCTTCGACGCGGGCAAGCGGTCCGCCGCGTGCAGCCTCCGGACTGACGTGGATCGCCGAGGGAATCTTCCCGCTCGCACCGGACATCCGCCCGTCCGTGACCAACGCGACCTTGTGGCCTTTGTCGAGCAGCACACCGAGCGCCGGAGAGAGGCCGTGCAGTTCGGGCATGCCATTGGCAGATGGCCCCTGGAACCGGACCACCACGACCACGTCCCGGTTTAACTCTCCCGCCTCAAAGGCACGCTTCATCGCCTCCTGCGAGTCGAAAACGCGAGCCGGCGCTTCGATGATGCGGTTTGCCGCCTTGACGGCCGAGACTTTCGCAACGCCCCTTCCAAGCGGACCGGTGACCAGCCGCAGGCCGCCGTCACTCGAAAAAGGATCGGCAACAGGACGCAATATCTCGAGGTCGCCGCTCTTTTCCGGACCCTGCCGCCAGACCAGTTGTCCGTCTTGCAGCACGGGTTCCTTGGAATAGCCCGAGATCGGCCCGGCAACCCCCACGGCGTCGCCGTGCACAAGTCCGGCGGCCAGCAATTCACGCATCAGGAAGGCCATGCCGCCCGCCGCGTGGAAATGGTTCACGTCCGACGGACCGTTGGGATAGACCTTCGCGAGCATCGGCACGGCGGCGCTGATGTCCGCGAAATCCGCAAGTCGCACGTCCAGTCCTGCGGCCGCCGCGATCGCTGGAATGTGCAGCGCAAGGTTCGTTGAGCCACCCGTCGCCATGAGCCCCACGATCGCATTGACGATCGCGCGCGCGTCGATCAGCACGCCTGCGGGACGGTAGTCAGGTCCCTGCGCCGTAATTTTGGCCGCGCGCTGCGTCGCCGCGCGCGTGAGCGCCGTGCGCAAGGGCGTGCCCGGGTTTGGAAACGCGGCGCCGGGCATGTGTAGGCCCATCACCTCCATCATCATCTGGTTGGAGTTTGCCGTCCCGTAGAAGGTGCATGTTCCTTGGGCGTGATAGCTCTCTGCTTCCGCCTTCAACAAGGCGTCGCGGCCGACTTTGCCTTCGGCGAACAATTGCCGTATGCGGACCTTTTCGGGATTGGGAAGGCCGGATGGCATCGGACCGGCCGGCACGAAAACGGAGGGAATCCATCCGAAGCGCAACGCCGCGATCACCAGCCCGGGCACGATCTTGTCGCACACGCCGAGATGCAACACCGCGTCAAACACGTCATGCGAAAGACCGATCGCCGAAGCCATCGCAATCACATCGCGCGAAAACAGCGAGAGCTCCATGCCCTCCTGGCCTTGCGTGACCCCGTCACACATCGCGGGCACACCGCCCGCCACCTGTGCAACGGCATTCACCTCCCGCGCGGCCGCCCGGATGATCTCGGGATAGCTCTCGAAAGGCGCATGCGCCGAAAGCATGTCATTGTAGGCCGTGATGATGCCGATGTTCGGCCACCCCGCACCGAGCAACTGGGCTTTTTCCAGGACAGCGCAACCGGCCGACGCGTGCGCAAGATTGCCTTCGCTCATGCGTTGGCGGGCAAAGCCTGAGGGGCGCCGGGACTGAACCATATCGAGATAGGCTGCGCGCGTTTCTTTCGATCGCGCGTCGATGCGATGGGTAACAGTTTCGATGACAGGATGGATCATAGTTTCAAGGTGCCCAGAAGGTTTCCAACCGTTCGCCAAGCCCGTCGATGGCATGGCGGATCGGGTATTCGGCGGCAGGAGCATCAACCGCCCGAGTGAGAATGTCGCGCTTTTCAGAGCCGAAGATCAAGAGCATGGCCCTCTGCGCGTTGAGAATCGCTGGTCCCGACAAGGTGAGCCGGATCGGATAAGGGCCCGCACCGGCACATCCCGCCGCGTTGACCGCGACGACCGGCGCACCGCCTGGCGGGGCAAATGCATCCGGCAGCGACGGCGAGCCCGGAAACCAGCTCGCTGTGTGCCCATCCGGCCCCATTCCGAGCAGCACGACAGAAATCGGTGCGCAATGCGGCGCGTAGGCGAGCGCGCGTTCGGGAGCGGCAGCTTCGGCGGAGGCGGCGGCGGTTCGCATCGGGAGAAAAAGCGCGTCCGCGGCATGCCCGATCAGCAGGCTTTCCTTGACAAGGCGCTCATTCGATCCCGGATCGTCCTGCGCGACCCACCGCTCGTCCACCAGTCCGACCGTGATCTTGGGCCAGTCCAGCTTCATGCCGGCCAGGCTCTTGAACATGGCGCCTGGAGTCGATCCGCCCGACACCATGAAGCTCGCCTTGCCTTCCCCCACGACGGCCTGAACCAGGGCTTCACTGGCAAAGCTGGCTGCGGCGCGGGACGCCTCCTCCCGCGTTTCGAAGCATCTCATGACGGGACTGGGCCCGTCAGGCATGCTTCCACCACGTCCGGCCGTCGCCATGGATCAACATGGCAGCCGATGTCGGGCCGTCAGCGCCCGCTGGATAGTCCTCTGGCAGGTATCCCGACTGCTCCCAGGCGCCGATCAGGCCGTCGACCCAGCCCCATGCAGCCTCGACCTCATCACGCCGCATGAACAGTGAGAGATTGCCGCGAACCACATCCATGAGCAGGCGCTCATAGGCGTCCGGATAGCGAACCATGAAGTTCTCGGCGTAGGAAAGGTTGAGCGGTAGCGACTTGACCCGCAGTCCGCCCGGCCCCGGCTCCTTGATCTGCACAAAAAGACTCACGGCCTCATCCGGCTGCAGCCGGATCACGAGGCGGTTCACGTTCTCATGGCCGCTCCCGAAGATGTCATGCGGCGGCGCCCTGAACTGGATCACGATGTCCGAATGGCGCGCCGACATACGCTTGCCCGTGCGTAGGTAGAACGGCACGCCGGCCCAGCGCCAGTTATTGATCTCCGCCCGGATCGCCACGAACGTTTCAGTCTCGCTCCCCGAACCTGCCGACAGCTCCTCGCGGTAGCCCTTGGCAGGGCTGCCCTTGAACGTGCCGGCAACATACTGTCCGCGCACCGTCGATTTGCGTACCTCTGCCGGTTGGATTGTCTTCAGGGCCCGTAACACCTTGATCTTCTCGGTGCGGATGTCGTCGTCCAGCATGTTGTTGGGCGGCTCCATCGCTGTCAGGCAGAGCAGTTGCAGCAGATGGTTCTGCACCATGTCGCGAAGCGCGCCAGAACGATCATAATAGTCAGCCCTGCCCTCGAGGCCGAGATCTTCAGCAACCGTGATCTGGACATGGTCGATGAAGTTCTGCGACCAGAGGGGCTCGAAAAGCATGTTCGCGAACCGAAGGACCATCAGGTTCTGGACCGTTTCCTTGCCGAGATAGTGGTCGATCCGGAAGACCTGACGCTCCTCGAAAACCGCACCGACGCCTTCGTTGATCACCCGCGCAGACGCAAGATCTGTCCCGATCGGTTTCTCGAGCACGACCCGGGACATCGGCGTCACGAGGCCGGCGCGGCCCATCGCCTGGCAGATGCCGACATAGAGGTGAGGAGACGTTGCAAGATAAAAAACGTGGGGCCGGCCGGCAGACACCGTCAACAGCT
The DNA here is from genome assembly GCA_041752715.1 of Hyphomonas sp. Taxonomy (GTDB): domain Bacteria; phylum Pseudomonadota; class Alphaproteobacteria; order Caulobacterales; family Hyphomonadaceae; genus Hyphomonas. The sequence continues at coordinate 10,898 of JBGSVY010000167.1, read as the reverse complement.
TGCGAAGACCGGCCCAGTCAGCGTCCGCATTGGTTGCATCAATGGTCACGTAATGCACGAGTTTCTCGAACCGTGCCCAGGCCTTGGCATCCCACGCCGCGCCGGAAGCTGCTTCGCACGCCTCCTTGGCCAAGGCGCGATAGGCTTTCGTATCTAGATCCGAGCGGGCGGTTCCGATGATCGCGCTGGTGTCAGGGATCTGGCCATCCAGGAAACGGTGGTAAAGTGCAGGAAGCAGCTTGCGCTTCGACAGGTCGCCGGTGCCTCCGAAGATCACCAGATCGAAAGGGTCCACAGGAATGAACTTGGCCACGGATCGTCCTTTTTCTCGCACGCAAAGCCGGATCGTGGTCCAAGACTGTGCCAATTTTGCATTTTTTGCTACGGCGGCGCGCTTTCGCCACCCTCATTAACCTATTTTATTCTGCGGGTTAAGCACCCGCCAGCTACTTCCACATCACCGAGTGGAAATATTTTGCATTTCTTTGCAAAAATGGTAACAAGACACATCAGACGGGGTTTGTTGAACGGTAACAGGCCACTCCGTCTCGTTAATCGGAGTTGCCCCCAAGTGTCCAGCCGAACCCGACTTGAAGACCTTGCGACAATCGCCGGTGTGTCAATCGCGACCGTCTCGCGTGCGCTCAACAACAGCCCGGCCGTAAACGACGAAACGAAGCGTCGCGTCTGGAAGATCGCCCGCGAGCAGAACTACCACTTCCGCCCGTCTATGCCGGCGCTGCTGTCAGGCGCCGCTGCCACGATCGCCGTGGTGATCCCGACCCCGCTTGGCCGCCAGTCACAGGTGTCAGATCCCTTCTTCCAGGAACTCATTGGCGGCATCGGTGAAGCGGCCCGCGAGTCCGGCTGCGACGTGCTGATCTCGCATCTCGCGCCGAAAAGCCACGACGACCTCGCCTCACTGATGACCGCCAACCGCGCCGACGGCGTGATCTTCCTCGGCCAGAGCTTCCTGCACGAGCGGTTCAACCGGCTCGCCGAGACCGAGAACCGTTTCATCGTCTGGGGCGCCGAACTGCCCGGCCAGCGCTACTGCTCTATCGGATCTGACAACGTGCGCGGCGGCGCGCGGGCCACAACCCACATGCTCAATCTGGGGCGGCGCCGCATCGTGTTTGCCGGCGACACGGAGGCCCCGGAAGTCCAGCAGCGTTACGAAGGCTATGTCGAAGCCCATCGCCGCGCGGGGCTCGCCGTCGATCCCGGCCTCATCGTGCCCGCGAACTTCGAAGTCGACTCTGCCGAATACGCCATCAGCGCCCTCCTCGAGAAAGGCCTCCAGTTTGATGGCGTGTTCGGCGCGAGCGATCTCATTGCCCTTGGCGCCGTGCGCAGCCTCTTCAAGGCGCGCATCCCGGTGCCACGGGATGTGTCGGTTGTCGGGTACGACAACGTCCAACTCGCTGCCTACAGCCACCCCTCGCTGACCACGATCTCGCAGGACATGGCAAAGGCTGGCCGGATCATGGTGTCCAAATTGCTGGCGGCCAGCGAGACCGGCCCCATGCGTTCGGAGCGATTGCCGACTGAACTGATTGTGCGAGAGTCCTGCGGCCTCGCCTGAAGCGCTCAGCCCGCGATGTGCCCGATCCAGACCGAATAGGGTGGTATCTCGGCAGCACAATCGTCCGTCCAACCTGAAGAGATAAGTGCGTCGCCGGTGCCAGGCATGATCGCGAGGCGCGGCGCCGGTCGTGGCCCAAGATTGAACACGCAGGCCACGCTCTGTCTTTCGTGCGTCCGCGTGAAGGCCAGAACGTCGCCCTCCGCATGCAGGAACGCAACGCTGCCAAGACGAAGCGCCGGCGACTGTACGCGCACTGCGAGAAGGCGCCGCGTGAAGTTCAGCACCGAGGCGTCATCACCCTCCTGCTGATCGACGGCGAGCGCCGCGTGTCCTGCACTCACAGGCAACCAGGGCGCCTGCGCCGAAAAGCCCGCATGTGGCGCCGATGCGACCCACGGGATCGGCGTCCGGGCGCCATCCCGGCCAAGCGTCAACGGCCAGTTCGCGATCGCTTCCGGGTCCTGCAGGTCTTCGTACGCAACCTCGCCTTGCGGCAGTCCCAGTTCCTCACCCTGATACAGGATCGGATTTCCGCGCAGCATCAGCAGCAGCGCGTTGGTAAGTTTTGCATGCTCGGCGCGCGGCTCGCCGCCAAACCAGCGGCTGATACAGCGTGGCGCATCATGGTTCGAGAACGCCCATGACGGCCATCCCTGCCCTTCGCCGCCGGTCCAGTTCGATTGTGCCCGTACGACCCGCTCAGGCGACAGATCGGGTGCGTAAAGAAAGTCAAAGCTGTAAGCCGAGTTGAGCCGTTTGCCGTCCGCCGTGAAGGCGCGCATTTCGCCGAGCGGGTCGGGACCGCCAATCTCCGCCACCGTAAAGATGGCGCCGTAGCTGTCCGTCAGCGCTCTTACCCGCTCGAGGAACTGCACGATGTCAGGATGTGACATGTTGTGCACGTGCTTCTGCAGATCGAAGGGGCGCGTTATCAGGCGGTTGCCTGCTGGCAGGGCGGGATTGTCGCGAAACTCCGGATCGAACATCGAGAAATTGATTGCGTCCAGTCGGAATCCGTCGACACCCCGCTCGAGCCAGAAGCGCCCGGCAGCGAGCAGTGCATCCTGCACCTCACGATTATGAACGTTCAGCTGAGGCTGGCTCGGAAGGAAATTATGCATGAAATATTGCTGGCGGCGCGCATCCCACGTCCAGCCCGGACCGCCGAAAACGGACTGCCAGTTGGTCGGCGGGGTACCATCGGGTTTTGGGTCTCGCCAAACGAACCAGTCCGCCTTCGCGTTCGCCCGGTTCGACCGGCTTTCGCGAAACCACGCATGCTCGTCCGAAGTATGGGAATAGACTTGGTCGATGATGACCTTCAGGCCTCGCGCATGCGCCTCGCCGATCAGCCGGTCGGCATCTGCGAGCGTCCCAAAGATCGGATCGACATCGCAGTAATCGGCGACGTCATAGCCAAAATCCTTCATCGGCGACGTGAAGAAGGGGGATATCCAGATGCCTGCAACGCCGAGGCTGGCGACATAATCCAGCTTTGCAGTGATGCCGGGCAGATCGCCAATCCCGTCGCCATTCGTGTCGAAAAACGAACGCGGATAGATTTGGTAGATGACCGCGCCCTGCCACCACGGCTCGCTCCGTGTGTGCGCTTGGTCTGTCGTCGCAATCAAGGTGCCTTCCACGAGCGATCAATCCTTCCAGCTATCCGAGTGGCAGACCGCATAGGAAAGAGGCTGCAGAACGACTTCGACCACCCCCGTCGCCACCGGCCCCGCCGGGCAAATGCCATGAAGGCTTTCGAACGTCGTTGATCGCACGTCAACCGGTACATTCAGCTTGCGCGTTTCGGAGCGCGTATTGAAGATCACGAGGATTTCCCCTCCGTCCTGCTCAAGCCGCGACAGCGCCAGGACACCGCCATCATGTTCGGCAAGGCGCACCACCTGAGGGCCTCGCCGCAGCGCAGCGTTCGCAGTATACAGCCGCGCCATGCCGGAGATCGCCACGTAAAGCGGGTGCCCGGTATCGAAATTGCGATCCGCGGTCGTTTTGTCCGTGCCGATGAGGTCATTATCGTTATAAAGCGCGACCCGGCTTTCGAACATGTCCTCGCGCGCGAGCTGGTCGTTACCGTCCGAGACAAAACCCTGCTCGTCGCCATAATAGATAACCGGCACTCCGCGCGCGAAGAACATCAGCGCATGCGCGAGTTCGACACGCGCCTGCAGCTCGCTTTCGGGCATGTCCGGATGCTTCTGGCGCAGGAAACCGGCAAGCCGTCCGATATCGTGATTGCCAACAAAGGTCGGCGCTAGCGCGGCCGCGCCCTTAGCGTAGAGGTCATCCGCAGCAAACAATGTCGCGAACTGCGTCGCCGCCGCGCCATTCACCAGCACATCCTGCAGCACGCTCTGAAAGCCGAAATCGAGCACGGTCGGAAAACCGCCAACGCGCGTAAACCGCGCAAGTCCAGCGGGATCAGGGTCGTAGACTTCACCGAAGACGAAGAAATTGGGAATACCGAGCGCGGCAGCATGCTCGACCATCGCAGGATTGAATGCCTGCCAAAACCCGGCATTGACGTGTTTCGCCGTATCGATCCGGAACCCGTCGACCCTGTATTTGGTAATCCAGTCCTTGTAGATGTGGATGAAGCCGGAGACGACATCGGGGTGCTCCGTCATCAGGTCATCAAGGCCCGAAAAGTCGCCATGGGTGACGCTTTCGCCGACCCAGAGCGAGTTGCCCCGATTATGGTAATACTTCGGATCATTGAGCCAGGCAGGCGTTTTCACGTTCGCCTCCCCCTCCGGAATGAAGGGCGTGTAGGCAAAGCGCATGTCGGTCAGCGCGTCAAAGTTCTGGACCGTCTGGTAAGGCGGCTGGTCGCCGAGGAAGCCGGGATTGATCGGCGCGCCGCCTGCCGTTCCACGCGTCGTGTAAGGATAGTCCGGGATCGAACGATATGTGCACTCCCCGTCAATCCTCTCGCCCGTCCAGGCAGAATCGTCACATTCGCGGTACTTGATCACGTCAGCCGTGTGGTTCGTGATGATGTCGAGATAGAGCTTCATCCCGCGCGCATGAACGGCCTCCACGAAGGCCTTGAGTTCGTCTTCGGTGCCAAAATGCGCGTCGGGCTTCGTGAAATCGGTAATCCAGTAGCCGTGGTAACCCGCAGATTCCTCGCCCGGAGGGCCCTGCACCGCCTTGTTCTGGTAGATCGGCCCTAGCCAGATCGCAGTCGCGCCGAGCCCCTCGATATAGTCAAGCTCCTGCACCAACCCCTTGAGGTCGCCGCCATGATAGAAACCCTTCGCGGCCGGATCGAACCCGTGCTCCAGCCGCCCGCCTTCGATGCCACCCCGATCGTTCGCGGGATCACCATTCGCGAACCTGTCAGGCAGGACGAAATAGATCACCTCATCCTGGGGCAGCCGGTCCCGGAACGTCGCGCCCGGCGGCGTCGCCGATTCGCGGAGCATCGAGGCGCAGGCCGAAACGGCGAGCAGCGCACACAGGGCCACAACCACGGACTTCATTTCTGCCTCCACGAAATTCTGCGCGCGGTTTCCCCACGCGTTCTTGTGCTTATGGCGCATGTTATGGAAGAAACAGACGCTGGTGCGCAACAGGAAATCTAATCTTTTGCATTTTTTTGCACACCGCGATTAACTGCGCGGTCAACCCACTCAACAATTTTTTCAGCCGTTTCAGCGCCTTTGCCATCCTTTTGCGATCTTCGCGAGCGGCCTGTCTTGCAAATTTGTGCAAGATGCGAAACACTCAGGCCCAAGATCGCCCGTTCAGGGCGGCAGGGGCCGGACGGCCCGCCATGGGAGGTCCTGACATGAAGCATTTCGTTCTCGCCGGCATCGTGTTGCTGACAAGCCTTTCCGGCTGCAAGGCGCTTGCGCCCGCCACCGGAACTGTTGCGCCTTCACTCGCAGCCGAAGCTGTCCCCGCGCCGTCGATCGGCCTGCAGCAGGTCACCTCGCCGGATGGTACACTCACGGTCTCGCTCGACGATGCCAGCGGGCGCCTTCTCTGGTCGGCCAGCCTTGACGGCGCGCCGGTCATCCTGCCCTCCCGGCTAGGGCTGCGCTTCGCCGAGACGCCAAGTCTCGACCGTGGCCTTCAGGTCACGGCCGCCGAAACCCGCAGCGTCGATACGCCATGGGAACAGCCTTGGGGCGAGGCCCGGCAGATGCGGGAGCACTACAACGAACTTCTCGTCACCGTTTCCGACACCGAAAACGCTGGCCGCACCTTTCAGGTCCGGATCCGGGCCTTCGACGATGGTGTGGGGCTGCGCTATGAAATCCCGCAACTGACGCCAGATGGCCGTGTTTCGATCACAGATGAACTGACGGAGTTCAAGGTCGACGAGACGTCCGACGCCTGGTGGCAATGGGCGGGCAACTATCACCGCTACGAGTTCCTCTACAAATCCACGCCGCTGAAAGACGTCGATCGCGCCCACACGCCGTTCACGCTGCGCACCTCCGCCGGAACCTATGTCACCCTTCACGAAGCCGCTCTCGTGGACTATGCTAGCATATGGCTCGACCAGCAGCGCCCCGGCGTCATGAAAGTCTCACTTGTTCCGTGGTCTGATGGCGTCCGCGTGCGCAAGGATGGTGCCTTCACCACGCCCTGGCGCACCGTGCAGGTCGGCCGCAAGGCAACTGACCTCCTCAACTCGCACCTTATCCTGAACCTCAACGAACCCAACGCGCTCGGCGATGTCAGCTGGGTCGAGCCCGGTCGCTATATCGGCATCTGGTGGTGCATGCATCTCAACGTCTGCACGTGGGGCTCCGGCGACAAGCACGGCGCCACGACAGCGCGCACCAAGGAATATATCGACTTCGCCGCCGAGCACGGCTTTTCGGGCGTCCTGGTCGAAGGCTGGAACAAAGGCTGGGACGGCGAATGGTTCGTCAACGGAGAGGTCTTCAGCTTCACCCAGGCCTACCCTGACTTCGACCTTGAGGCGGTCACCGCCTACGCTCGCGAGCGCGGCGTGCGCCTCATCGGCCACCACGAAACCTCCGGCAACGTCACCAACTACGAGCGGCAGATGGCGGACGCATTCGCCCTCTACGAAAGCCACGGCGTGGCACAGGTGAAGACCGGCTATGTCGCCGATGCCGGTGGTATCGAGCGCATCGACGAGACCGGCATCCGCCGCTGGGAATGGCATGACGGCCAGTTCATGGCCGGCCACCACCTGCGCGTCGTCGAACTGGCCGCAAAGCACAAGATCTCGATCAACCCGCACGAGCCCATCAAGGATACCGGCCTGCGCCGCACCTATCCTAACTCGATCTCTCGCGAAGGGGCGCGCGGCATGGAATACAATGCCTGGGGATATCCCGATGTCAGCCCGCCGGAACACGAAGCGCTGCTGCCATGGACCCGCATGATGGCCGGCCCGTTCGATTTCACGCCGGGCATCTTCAATCTGGCCTGGGATGGTCTTGATGCGAACAATCGCGTTCGCACCACACTCGCCAAGCAACTCGCGCTCTATGTCACGATCTACAGCCCAATCCAGATGGCGGCGGACCTGCCCGAGAATTATCTTGCCCGCCCCGATGCATTCGAGTTCATCAAGCGTGTGCCGACCGACTGGGAACAGTCGATCGCGATCTCCGGCGAGATCGGCGACCATGTCGCCTATGCCCGTCAGGAACGCGGCACGCGCGACTGGTATATTGGTGCGATCACGGACGAAGAGGCCCGCGTAGTCTCGCTCCCGCTCGATTTCCTTGAGCCGGATGTGCGCTACACGGCAAAGATCTGGCGTGACGGCGACAAGGCGGACTGGAAGACGGCGCCCCATGACCTGACGATCCTCACGCAGACGGTGGAGGCCTCCGGCAGACTCGATCTGCGTCTCGCGCCGGGCGGCGGCGCTGCCGTCTGGCTCACCCCGGACACAACGGAGACCGCACAATGATCCGCGCCTCGCTCGCTGTCCTCTCGGCTCTTGTCCTCGCGGCCTGTGCGCCGTCATCGGCTGTGCCCGCCGGGCCATCGCCCGCACCGGCTCTGCAAATGCCGGCCCCAGCTGCATATAGGGACGGCGTCGCCACGCCCGATTGGGCGAAGGATGCCGTAATCTACCAGATCAACACGCGCCAGTTCACAGCCGAGGGCACGTTTTCCGCCGCCCAGCGGGAACTGCCCCGCCTCAAGGCGCTGGGAGTCGACATTCTCTGGCTGATGCCGATCCACCCGATTGGCGCGAAGAATCGTAAAGGCAAACTCGGAAGCCCCTACTCTGTGCGTGATTACCGCGCCGTGAATCCCGAGTTCGGCACGATCGCAGACTTCAAGGCCTTCGTGGACGCCGCCCATGCCGAAGGTTTCCACGTGATCATTGACTGGGTTGCCAACCACTCGGCCTGGGACAATGCTCTGACGACGGAGCACCCCGACTGGTATGAACGTGACTGGAAAGGTGACTTCCACCCGACGCCTTGGACCGACTGGGCCGACATCATCGATTTCGATTTCAGCCAGCCTGGCCTTCGCGAGTACATGACAGAATCCATGCTCTTCTGGGTGCGCGATATCGGCGTCGACGGCTTCCGCTGCGATGTTGCCGGATTCGTGCCAATCGAGTTCTGGGAGGACACGCGCCGCCAGCTTGATGCGGTCAAGCCGGTCTTCCTGCTCGCCGAATGGGAAGACCGCGATCTCCATCGCAGCGCCTTCGATGCAAGCTATGCCTGGACCTGGAAGGACGCGGCCCGCGACATCGCACAGGGCAAGAGCGACGCGGCCCGCATGACCGGGTTCATGCAGCACCACCTCTCGGCATGGCCCGAGCATGCCATGCGCATGTTCTACACCGAAAACCATGACCAGAACGCCTGGGAAGGCACCCCATCCGAGTTTTACGGCGCGGCCTTACCGACCTTCATGACCCTGCAATTCCTGATGGACGGCATTCCGGTCATCCACAACGGTCAGGAAGCCGGCAACGAAAAGCGCCTCGCCTTCTTTGAGCGCGATCCGATCGCGTGGCGCGACCACTCGAATGCCGGTCTCATCCGCTCGCTCATCGATCTGAAGACCGCCAACCCTGCCTTATGGAATGGCAAATGGGGTGGCCGCTTCATCCCGGTCGTAACAGATAATCCCTCGCAAATCGTCAGCTTTGCCCGTAGCAAGGCGGGCAACACGGTCATAGCCCTGATCAACCTTTCGCCAGGAGCGGCAACATTCAAACTGCAGGATGGCCCCGTAGCAGGAACGTGGACGGACGCGGTCTCGCAGGCGCCTGTCGTCCTGGCGCTTGGCGACACGATCGTGCTGCCGCCATGGGGACAGCAGGTCCTTGTCAGGACACAACCGCCAGAAAGCGAGTGACATGACTGCCGCCATGATGTCCGGCCGCAAACCTGCGCTGAGCGGGCTCCAGATCGTCAACATGTCGTTTGGCTTCCTCGGAATCCAGATCGGCTTCGCGCTCCAGAACGGCAATGTCAGCCGCATCTTCCAGACGCTCGGCGCCAGCATCGACACACTGCCACTGCTCTGGCTTGCCGGCCCAGTCACGGGCCTCCTGATCCAGCCGGTCATCGGCTATCTGTCCGACAAGACATGGGGGCCGCTTGGCCGGCGCCGCCCGTATTTCCTCATTGGCGCCATTTTCACGACGCTCGCCCTGTTCGTGATGCCCAACTCTCCGGTCCTCTGGGTGGCGGCGGGCACGCTCTGGATTCTCGATGCGTCCCTGAACATCACCATGGAGCCGTTCCGGGCATTCGTGGGCGACATGCTCCCCTCCCGCCAGCGGCCACTCGGCTTCTCGATGCAGACCGTTTTCATCGGCACCGGCGCGGTGCTCGCCAGCCTTGCGCCCTTCGTGCTCAACGCCTTCGGAGTGTCAAATACCGCCGCGCCCGGTGTGATTCCCGATAACGTGAAGTATGCCTTTTACATCGGCGGCGATGCCTTGCTGCTCGCAGTATCGTGGACGGTGGTCTCGACGAAGGAATATTCGCCGGACGAACTCGACGCGTTCGGGAAGGACGACGACAATATCTTCGAAGCAGAAGGCGGCATCGCAGATCCCGTCCGCCCCCCCGCCGCGTTCTTCTCGAAATGGGGCCTCGTCGCACTCGCGGCAGGTGCGGCGTGGTCTATGGGCGTCTGGCGGTTTGGCGGCGACAGGCAATTCTTCGTCCTCGGCGGCGGCCTCGTTTTTCTCGGCGCGCTCTTCCTGCTGAACAGCCTGTTGGTGCGGCGCGATGCCGGCGCACGCAATTTCCTGTCGGATGTCCTCGGCGACCTTGTGACCATGCCCGACGTCATGCGCCGCCTTGCGCTCGTCCAGTTATTCTCCTGGATCGGCCTGTTCATTATGTGGATTTACACGACGCCCGCTGTCGCTTTGCAGGCGTGGGGCACCAGCGATGCGGCAGGCGCTGAGTATCAGGCAGCCGGCGATTGGGTCGGCGTCATGTTCGCGGTGCAAAACGGCGTCGCGGCAGCTTACGCGTTCGTCATCGCCGCGCTTGCCCGCAGGATCGGCACGCGGCGCCTGCATGCCATAAACCTGATCATCGGCGCAGGCGGATTTCTTGGGTATTTCGCGTTCGGCAGCCAGATGGGCTTGCTGGTGCCCATGGTGGCGCTCGGCATGGCGTGGGGATCGATCCTCGCCCTGCCCTATGCGATCCTCGCCGACGCTCTGCCGCCGCGAAAGATGGGCATTTACATGGGCATATTCAATTTCTTCATCGTGCTGCCGCAGATCCTGGTTGGCGGCACCATGGGGCCAATCCTGCGCAGTTTCAGCGAAACGCTCGCGCCGGCCGTTGGCGGTGCACCGCTCCTGGCCATACTGTTCGGCGCACTGTCCTTCCTGCTCGCAGCCGCCGCGATGTCGCAGGTGAAGGTGTCGCCCGCCGCAAGGGCCTGAGACGACTGGCAGGGGCAGAGGGACTCGAACCCCCGGCCTGTGGTTTTGGAGACCACCGCTCTACCAACTGAGCTATACCCCTATGAGGCCGAGGTGGGGTTTGCCCCATCTGGACGTAGGCTGCAAGACGGGCGTCGCGCCTTCCGGCGGGGAATCCATAGGCCTTGACCAACAAAAAGCTGCTCCCATTCGGGGAGCGGCTTTGCTGGTTTGACCGTCCAGAAACCGTCCAGACGGGTCTGGACGGTCTGGTATCTGTTTGAGGTCTACTTCTTGATGCTCGACACCACGCCGGCGCCGACGGTGCGGCCGCCTTCGCGGATGGCGAAGCGCAGGCCCTGGTCCATGGCGATCGGGTGGATCAGCTCGACATCCATTTTCACGTTGTCGCCCGGCAGCACCATTTCC
>JBGSVY010000166.1:0-4329 GCA_041752715.1 Hyphomonas sp. | reverse complement strand
GCCGAGGCCGGCGGCGGTCAGCAACATGCCTGGCTCTCCGGTGCGACGCACATCCGCGTGTGGACCTTTCTGTTCCAATTGCCTCAGCCGATTAGCCCTTATAAGAGACGCAGCATAGGTGGCCGCCTGCCACAGGCCGTTCACCGGCCCAATCGGATGCGAGGAGTTCCCATGCCGTCTCTCGACAGCTTCAAGTCAAAGCGCCAGCTGACGGTGGGGGGCAAGACCTACACTTACTATTCGCTGGCGGCGGCTGGCGAGAATGGCCTGGGGGACATCTCCCGCCTGCCAGCGTCGCTGAAGGTTCTGCTCGAGAACATGCTGCGCTTCGAGGATGGCAAGACGGTCACCAAGGCAGACATCACGGCCTTCGCCGCCTGGCTGTCCGACAAGGGCGCCGCCCAGCATGAGATCTCATACCGTCCGGCCCGGGTCCTGATGCAAGATTTCACCGGCGTTCCGGCGGTGGTCGATCTAGCCGCCATGCGCGACGCCGCCGAAAAGCTCGGCGCCAGTGCCAAGGCGATCAACCCGCAGGTCCCGGTCGATCTGGTGATCGACCACTCCGTGATGGTCGATTACTTTGCCGGCAAGGACAGCTTCAAGAAGAACGTCGACGTCGAATACGAACGCAATGGCGAGCGCTACGAGTTCCTGCGCTGGGGCGCCAAGGCGTTCGAGAACTTCCGTGTTGTGCCGCCGGGCACCGGCATCTGCCACCAGGTGAACCTCGAATATCTCGGCCAGACAGTCTGGACGCGGGAGGAGGGGGGCGAGACGGTCGCCTATCCCGACACCTGCGTCGGCACTGACAGCCACACGACCATGATCAACGGCCTCGCCGTGCTCGGCTGGGGCGTCGGCGGTATCGAGGCGGAGGCCGCAATGCTTGGCCAGCCGGTGTCCATGCTCATCCCCGAAGTCGTCGGCTTCCGCCTCACCGGCAAGCTCGCCGAGGGCGCAACGGCGACCGACCTTGTGCTGACCGTCACCGAAATGCTCCGCAAGCAGAGCGTCGTTGGCAAGTTCGTCGAATTCTACGGGCCGGGCCTTGCCCACATGACGCTCGAGGACAAGGCGACAATCTCCAACATGGCGCCGGAATATGGCGCGACCTGCGGCTTCTTCCCGGTTGATTCCGAGACCGTGTCCTACCTGTCGGAAACCGGGCGCGATCCCGAACGTGTCGCGCTGGTCGAAGCCTATGCCAAGGCGCAAGGCTACTGGGCGCCGGACATGGCCGATCTTGTCTTCACCGAGACCCTGTCCCTTGACCTTGCAAGCGTGCGTCCCTCCCTCGCCGGGCCGAAGCGCCCGCAGGACAGGGTGCTGCTCGAGGATGCCGCCGATGCTTTCCGCGCGGCGCTTCCCGGCATCAAGGGCGGCGCCGCCAAGACGGTAATGGCGACGGCCAAGCAGCGCTTCGATGACGAAGGCGGCGCGCAGACCGATCCGTATCCGGACTATGACGTCGAGGGCAGCGATTTTCGCCTGCGCGATGGGTCGGTCGTGATCGCCGCGATCACGTCTTGCACCAACACATCGAACCCGTCAGTCATGCTGGCGGCCGGACTGCTCGCGCGCAATGCCCGGGCGAGGGGCCTCACATCGAAGCCATGGGTGAAAACATCGCTGGCGCCGGGCAGCCAGGTGGTCACGGACTACCTGCTGCGCGCCGGCCTGCAGGACGATCTTGATGCACTGGGCTTCAATCTCGTCGGCTATGGCTGCACCACCTGTATCGGCAATTCCGGGCCGCTGCCGGTGAGCATTTCCAAGTCGATCGCCAAGAACGATCTCGTCGTTGCGTCCGTCCTGTCGGGCAACCGCAATTTCGAAGGCCGCATCAGCCAGGACATCCGGGCGAACTATCTTGCCTCGCCGCCGCTCGTGGTCGCCTATGCGATCGCAGGATCGATGCATGTCAACGTCGCCACCGACCCGCTGGGCACCGGCAGCGATGGCCAGCCGGTTTACCTGAAGGACATCTGGCCCACCTCAAAAGAGATCGCTGATGTCATGCGTGCCTCGGTGACGCCGGAGATGTTCTCGCGCCGCTATGCCGACGTGTTCAAGGGCGACACGCACTGGCAGGCCATCAAGGTGTCGGGCGGCCAGACCTATGACTGGCCGATGGCCTCGACCTATGTGCAGAACCCGCCCTATTTCGAAGGCATGACGATGGACGTCGATGCACCGGAAGACGTTCGCGAGGCCCGCATCCTTGGTCTGTTTGCCGATTCGATCACCACCGACCACATCTCGCCAGCCGGTTCGATCAAGACGGCGAGCCCCGCGGGGCGCTACCTGCAGGAGTTCCAGATCTCACCGGTCGACTTCAACTCCTACGGTGCCCGGCGCGGCAATCACCAGGTGATGATGCGCGGCACGTTCGCCAATATCCGCATCAAGAACCAGATGGTCGCCGGCACCGAAGGCGGCGTGACGATCCATCATCCCTCGGGCGACCAGATGGACATCTACGATGCGGCGATGCGCTACGAGGCCGAAGAGGTGCCGCTGGTGATCTTCGCCGGCAAGGAATATGGCACCGGCTCCTCGCGCGACTGGGCCGCGAAGGGCACCGTGCTGCTCGGGGTGAAGGCGGTGATCGCTGAGAGCTTCGAGCGCATCCACAGGTCGAACCTGATCGGCATGGGTGTGTTGCCGCTGGAGTTTACCGGGGGCCAGGGCTGGAAGGCGCTGGGCCTCAAGGGAGACGAGGTGGTCACCATCGAGGGGATTGCGGATCTGCAGCCGCGCCAGGCGGTCATGGTGTCGGTCCGTTCGGCCAATGGCGAGACGCGGCAGGTGGAAACGACGCTCCGGATCGATACCGAGAACGAGCTCGAATACTACCGTAATGGCGGCATCCTGCATTACGTGCTGCGAAACCTCGCCCGCGCGGCCGCATGACGCACGGCCTGCGGTTTTTTGCAGCGCTCACGCCTGTGTGACTGTTACGTGTCTGAACGCCGTCTTATAACCTGCGGAATGACACGTCTCGTTGCCCTCCTTGCCATTTGCCTCGGCCTTGCAGCGCCCGCTGCACGGGCAGAAGGGCCAATTCTGGTCGAGCTCTTCTCGTCGCAGAATTGCCGGGCCTGTCCGGCGGCGCACCGTACGCTGGCGGCGGTCGAGACGGCGCGCGATGACGTTCTGGTGCTGACCTGGTCGGTCGATTACTGGGATTATCTGGGCGGCAAGGACAAGATGGCCTTGCCGGAATCGAAAAGCCGGCAGCGCGGCTATGTCGACCGGTTCTCGCTGCGCGGACCTTACACGCCGCAAACGGTTTATGACGGCACCGAGGAGTGTGCCGGAAACAAGCCAAAGAAGGTCGATGCGGCGCTCGCGCGCGTGGCCAGTGCCGCCGACAGCGACGTTCGGCTCACCCGCAATGGCAAGGCACTGACCCTCGACGGGACACCCGGCACGTTGGCCGATGTATGGTGGGTAACGTACCTTTCGGGCGATGCGAACACGACGCCGATGGTCAATCCGGTAACCTCCGCCCGCTCGCTCGGGCCATGGCTCGGCGGCAAGGCGAAGATGGACCTTCCCGCCTGCGCGGCGAGTTGCGCCCTGATTGTCCAGGAAGCCGGTTATGGCCGCGTGCTCTCGGTGTTGCCGGTCGCGTCCTGATCAGGTCGGTTCGGTCTCGACGCTCGGGGGCCGCACAATTGCGCTGACCTGCGGTGTGAAGTCCTTCCAGTCAAACTCAGTCAACTCAAAAGCCCAGCCCCCCGCGCGCGCATTGATGGTCTCGGCGCGCTGCGCGCCCTCGCCCGCCTCGACCGCCCGCAGCGTCACGAAATAGCCGTCCGCCTCGCGGTAGGCCTTGAGCTCGATCTCGAGGCCGTCATGCGTTTCGGTGATGTGCCGGGCAAGCGGGCGCGTGGCGAGATCGCCCGCGGGCTTAACACCGATGGGCTGGAAGCGCGTCAGCGCGAGGGCGTGGGACGAAGCCGCGATCCGGCTGACGAGTCGGTAGTCCTGGTAAGGCGGCGCTGGCCGGAAGGCGCGCTCGCTCGCGCCCACCGTCCGCTGAAGGTAAAGGCTGTCGCCGCGCACATCGAAGATGCGCACGGCCGACACTGCATCCGAATGGATGTCGAGAATGGCGAGGTCAAGCCAGGCCTGACGGCTGTAGAGCGGCGGCAGGTCGCCCGTCACGCGAAAGGCCTGGTCTTCGTCGGGGCGGCGCGCGTAAAGGTGATCGCCCTTGCGGCCAGTGATCAGTGCAGCGGCCGGCTTGCCCGCCGCGTCAAGAACTTCAACCAGCGCACCAGTTCCGCCGCTGCGGGGATCGCCGAGGCCGACGCGGTT
>JBGSVY010000165.1:0-5304 GCA_041752715.1 Hyphomonas sp. | reverse complement strand
CGCCCGCCCCCGGCAGCACGGCGTCCAGCACGCCCGCGTCATCCATTGCCCGCACGGCAGCCGCAGGATCCGGCGCCTCAAGCAGGCGTTTCAGTTCCTTCCAAATCCGCTCGGCGGCAATCTGGGCAAGGCCGCCCCGCTGGCGCGCGCAGGCCGCCTGGCCTTCGGCGTCAATTCCGGCGCCATACCAGGCATTGAAACGATAGAACCGCAGGATGCGCAGGTAGTCCTCGCGCAGGCGCGCGTCGCCATCTCCGATGAAGATGACGCGGCCCGCGATCGCATCGTCGATGCTGCCCGCAATCGGCTCAATCAGTGTGCCGTCCGGACAGGCATAGATGGCGTTCAGGCGGAAGTCGCGGCGGGCCGCGTCTTCGGCCCAGTCCTCAGTGAAGGCCACCACCGCGCGGCGCCCATCGGTCTCGACATCGCGGCGCAGCGTCGTGATCTCGACCGGCACGCCGTCATGGATGGCGGTGACCGTGCCATGCTCGATGCCGGTCGGCAGGGCGCGGATGCCAGCGGCTTCGAGGGCCGACAATACCTCGCTGGGCAGCAACTGCGTCGCGATATCGACATCGCCAGCCGGAAGCCCGCGCAGGCTGTTGCGGACACATCCGCCGACGTAGCGGGATGCGCCGGCCGAGCGCGTTTCAAGGGCCGTCATCACCGCACGGCTGGATGCGGCCTGCAGCCACTCAGCCTCAACCCGGCGCATCGGGCGGCACTTGTTCGCGCGCGCGGTTCGGCAGGCCGACATCCTCGATCCTGTGTTCGCAGGGGTAGGTGCGCTCCGGAATGACCACACCATTCTCGAACCGGGCAGGCTCCCGGCAGATGTTGCGTGACTTGTCCTCGAGAAGGATCATCGCGAACCAGGCGATGGTCGCAAGCGCAATGCCGACAAGAAAGAGGATCTGGATGGGCCATTTGCGCTGGCCCCGTTCCTCGGCGGACTTGGTGACAAGCAGGTAGAGCCCGAACACGAGGAACGGAATGGAGAAGACAAAGACTTCAAATATCAGACGGCCGACCACGTGCGTCCTCTCCGGTTAAAACGCGTTCATCCGCCCTAGATAGGCGCATTTGAGTCAACATGAACCTTCCAAATCTCGCCGGTGGCAGATCAGCCCTCGTAAAGCGCCCCATGCAGGCGCCGGATGATGCCCGCCGTGACGCCCCAAATCCGGTAGCCATTGTGCGGCATCTCGTAATAGCGGCGGTGTTTCCCCTTGTAGAAGGCCTCGCCCATTCGATGATTCCGCGGGTCCATCAGGAATTCGAGCGGCGTCTCGAACACGGCCGCGACCTCTGACGGATCGGGCACGGCGACAAAATCGTGCGGCAGAAGGGCGACGACCGGAGTGATCCGGAAGCGCGTGCCCGTCACGTAGGGCGCGGACTTGCCGATCACGTCCACATCGCCGGGCCGGGCGCCGACCTCTTCCTCGGCTTCGCGCAGGGCTGCGGCAACCTCGTCAAGATCGAGCGGATCGACCTTGCCGCCGGGGAATGCGACCTGCCCGGCATGGGTTGCCATCGTCTCTGGCCGGACGGTCAACAAGGCGGTGGCGCCTTCGCGCCGCGGAATGATGCCGATCAGAACGGCAGCTGGCCGGATAATCGCAACTTCCTCGGGGGTGAGGAAGTCAAGGTCTCCGCCCTCTTCCAGCAGGGTTCGCCCGGCGGGCGGGTCGAGCCGCGCGCTCGCCCGCGCGAGGAAGTCTTCCAGACCTGCCCACGCCATCGGCGGTCAGGCCGCCGGTCCGAGAGGAAAGAAAGTGCCCTGGCTCCACACGCCGAGCATTGCGGGGTCGTGCGACGAAGGCTCGGCAATATCTGCCAGTTCATAGAAGACAGGCCGCGTGAGCTTGGCCTCGAGGCGGCCCCGGACGCGGACATATGGCGCAGGCGCGCCGGTCGCAGCGTTGACCTCCACCCGGAGCGGGATATCCGGCCCGGCGACGGTGACATCACCAAGATTGGTCTGGAAGGTCAGCACCTGGCCGGGCCCCGGCGTACCTGTCCGGTCGACGCGCACGGCCGTGAAAGGCGCGTCCTCGACATGTACGATGACCTTCTCATAGGGCGTGACAAGGTAGGTGCAGCCATCGGCGTCCTTGCGCAGGATACGGGAAAACAGCCTGACCAGCCGCTCCCGTTTGATCTCGGTGCCTTCATGCCACCATGTGCCATCAGCACGAATCACCATGTCGATGTCGCCGCACTGGGCGGGATTCCAGAGCTCGACCGGAGGCAAAGGACCGGACAGCTTGCCATCCGGCAGGATGGCCTTAAGCGTGTCTTCGACGCTTGATATGCTGCCGGGACTGGATGTCACATCATTCTCCGCCATTATGAAGCCGTAGAGATAGGCACGTTAGCCCGTCAGGTGAAGCCGGAGGCGTTGGAGTTCATGGCCGATACAGGGATCAGAGGCGACAGTGTCGTTGCGGAAGCACAGGCGGCCGGCGAGGCGCTGGCCCGCGTGCGCGCCGAAATCGGCAAAGCCGTATTCGGCCAGGAGCGGGTTGTGGAGCTGGCGCTCGCCGCTGTGCTGGCGGGCGGCCATGCCCTGCTGATCGGCGCGCCAGGGCTTGCCAAGACGCGGCTTGTCGAAGCGATGGGCACGGCGCTCGGCCTTGCCAACCAGCGCATCCAGTTCACGCCGGACCTGATGCCGTCCGACATTCTCGGCTCGGAAGTGCTCGACGAGAGCGCGGCCGGCCAGCGCTCGTTCCGCTTCCTCAAGGGACCGATCTTCACGCAGCTCCTGATGGCCGACGAGATCAACCGGGCAAGCCCGCGCACCCAGTCTGCGTTGCTCCAGGCCATGCAGGAACGCCATGTGACCGTCGCTGGTGTGCGGCATGACCTGCCCGCGCCCTTCCATGTGCTGGCAACGCAGAACCCGATCGAGCAGGAGGGCACCTATCCCCTGCCCGAAGCCCAGCTTGACCGTTTCCTGCTTAAGATCGATGTCGCCTATCCGGACCTCGACACCGAGCGGCGCATCCTGATCGAGACCACCAGCGGCGCCGATGTGCCCGTGCGCGCGGCGCTCGATGCGGCCCAGCTGATGCGGATCCAGGCGCTGGTGCGCCAGATGCCAGTCGGCGAGAAGATTGTTGCGGCGATCCTTGCGCTGATCCGCGAGGCGCGGCCCGAGCAGACGTCCGATCCGCGCATCAAGCGGCTGATCGACTGGGGCCCGAGCCCGCGGGCCGGCCAGGCGCTGATGCTGGCCGCACGCAGCCGCGCGTTGATCCGTGGACGGTTGACCCCGTCGATGGAAGATGTCGAGGCGCTTGCCGACCCGTGCCTCGGCCACCGGATGTCGATGCGTTACGACCCGACCGGCGAGGCGCCGAAGCTCAGTGACCTGATCAACGAGCTTGTGAGGAAGGTGGGATGATCGCGCCGCAGAGGCGTGTGCCGGAAGAACGGAAATCTGATGACTACCATTAAGACGCGCGCCTTTGCCGCTGCGGTTCTCATCTTGACGAGCGCCTGCGCGACGCCACCGACATTGCCCGCCGACCCTGAAGCGCCGGCTTGTGACGCGTCGATTGAGGCGGAAATCAGACAGGCGCGCGAAGTCGTGGCCCAACGCGAAGCGGCGATGGCGTTGATGCGTTTCGCGTCAAAAGCCGAGATGGACCGGTATGTCGAACAAACTTCGGAAATCCGGGCCGAGGCGATTCGTCTCGCCGTGACGCATGCCTGCCCGGACGATCTTCTGGAATGACCCCCGCCGCCGATCTTCGCGCTGAAGCCGAAAGCCTTGCCCGGCAATTGCCCGGCCTGAACTTCAAGGCGGAAGCCTCCGAGGCGGCGCATATCGGCTCGGCCGGGCGGCGGCGCGCAGGCACGGGCGAGCAGTTCTGGCAGTATCGCCGGCACACACAGGAAGATGCCGCCGAACGCATCGACTGGCGCCGTTCGGCTCGCGGCGACGATCTCTATGTGCGCGAAAGCGAGCTTGAAACCGCGCGAACGGTGCTGTTCTGGTGCGATCCCAATCCCGGTTTCCACTGGAAGGGCGACGGCGACACACGCACCAAGGCCGCCGAAGCAACGCTCCTTATGCTGACGATCGCGATCCTGATGTCGAAGGACGGCGAGCGCATCGGCGCGCTCGGCTCCGGCCGGCGCCCGAGTTTCGGCAAACGCGCCATCGACCGGCTGGCCGAAGACCTGACGGCGCGCACAAGCACGGGGTTCCCGCTACCGCCGCGCAAGCCGGCCACGCTGATCCTCGCCTCCGATTTCTACGATCCGCTCACGGAGTGGCAGGCCCGCCTCGGGCCCCTGGCCGGACGCTGCCCGGAAGGCGTTTTGCTCGCGGTCGCCGCACCGGTCGAGGTGGCCTTCCCGTTCGAGGGCCGCATCAAGCTGAACCGCCCCGGCGTCAAGAGCGATCGCATCCTCGGCCGCGCGGAAGCGGCGCGTGAGGACTACCAGCGCCGCTTTGCGGCACAGCGCGCCGGCCTTGAAGACCTTGCCTTGCGGATGGGCTGGCGGTTCTGCGCGCATGTCTCAGGCGCGCCCGCGCTCACCAGCGCGGCGCGGCTGAAGGCCGAGGTCGAAGCCTTCGGAGTGGCGCGGTGACTGCCATCGGACCGTTCCTGTTCGGCGCGCCTCTGGCCCTGATCGCGCTCGCCGCCCTGCCAGTGATCTGGTGGTTCCTGCGGGCGACACCGCCGGCGCCGAAGCCGGTCGAGTTGCCATCGATGCGTCTGCTCGAGGATGTCGACCTGCGCGAGGAAACGCCTGCCCGCACGCCCTGGTGGGTCTGGCTGATCCGCACCCTCGCCGTGCTCGCCGCCATTCTCGGCCTGTCGCAGCCGGTCTATGCGCCGGGCGCGCAATCTCAGGGCGCCGAGGGGACCGGCAGCCTGCTGATCGTGATCGACAATGGCTGGACATCGGCGCAGCGCTGGAACGAACTGACCAACGCCGCCTCCGCCACGCTCGATACCGGCGACCGCGACGGCGCCGTTCACCTCCTGCTGACAGCCCCGCAGCAATTGAACATCGATCCTGCCGAGCGCCTGTCGCGCACGGACATGGCGAGCCGCATTGGCACGCTGTCGCCGCAGCCCTGGGCGACCGACCGGACGGATGCGCTGGCACGGCTCGACGCGTCCGGCCTGAGGCCGGGACGGATCTTTCTTTCCAGCGACGGACTGGAGACCGAAGGCGGCCTCGCTTTCGCTAATGCGCTGGCCGCACGGGCGCCGCTGACGATCTATGCCGCTCCGCCTCAGGGGCCGGCTGCGATCACCGGGCTGGCGGCGGAAA
>JBGSVY010000164.1:0-4250 GCA_041752715.1 Hyphomonas sp. | reverse complement strand
GCTTGCCGTGTGCGATGTATCGACCGGTGCGTTCGATGTCGCACCGCTGGCGCCGGATGCACTCGCCGACGCGTTGCTCGCCTGGCCACTTTCGGAACTTGTCGTCACCGATGCGACGCGTGACCGGGCCGCCATTGATGCGATCCGCGAGGTAATTGCTGCGCCACTCACGACGCGGCCAGCGCGGCTGGCGAGCGCGGCCCTGGGCGAGGCGTTGCTGAAGGAGAGCTTCGGGATCGCGGCGCTTGATGCGCTGGGTGCGTTCTCGCGAACGGAACTCGGTGCGATCGGGTTACTGCTGGACTATGTGAAACTTACGCAGGCCGGAACGCCGGCGCGGCTTGACGCACCGCGGCGGCCCGACTCTGGCGGCGTCTTGGCGATCGACCCGGCGACGCGGGCGAGCCTCGAAATCGACCGGACACTCTCAGGCGCGCGCGAAGGCACCCTCCTGCAGTGCATAGACCGGACGGTCACCGCGCCCGGTGCCCGCCTGCTCGCGGCGCACCTTGCCCGGCCGTCGCGTGAAATGGCCGAGATTGCTGCCCGCCAGGCCACTGTCGCTTTCCTGTTGGAGCGACCGGACCTGCTGGCGGCTCTCCGCTCCCACCTGAAGGCCGCGCCGGACATCGAGCGGGCCCGATCGCGGCTGCGCCTCGGCCGGGGCGGACCGAGGGACCTTGCAGCGATCGGTAATGGATTGACCGCTGCGCAGTCTGCTGCCGCATGCGTCCTGCGTGCAGGAGATGCGCCGCCTGACCGGATTGTCGCGGCAGCGGACGTGTTGACGTTGACGGCTGACATTCAGGGGTTCGCGGAAGATCTTGGCAGTGCCCTGGTCGCCGCGCCCGCCATGCTGGCGCGCGAGGGCGGCTACATCGCGCCGGGATGGGATTGCGGGCTCGACGAAACCCGCAGCTTGCGTGACGACAGCCGCCGCGTGATCGCAGGTCTGCAGGCACAGTATGCAGACGAGACCGGCATCTCTGCCCTCAAGATAAAGTTCAACAACGTGCTTGGCTATTTCATCGAGGTCCCCGCCCGCTTCGGCGACCTTTTGATGCAGCCCCCGCTCGCCGCGACATTCCACCATCGTCAGACGCTCGCCGGCGCTGCACGCTTCTCAACAGGTCCGCTGGCAGATCTTGCGGCCCGTATTTCCCGCGCCGAGGACGAAGCGAGATCGCGCGAGGTCGCCATCTTCGAGACGTTGTGCAGCCGCGCCGAGGCGCTCGGTGAGGCCATCGGAGCCGTGGCCGCCGCCATGGCCGCGCTGGACGTCGCAGCGAGCCATGCAAGCTGGGCCGCAGAAGTGGGCGCTGTCCGTCCGGACCTCACCGAGGCCCCTGTATTCGAGGCCGTCGGCCTTCGGCATCCCGTCGTCGAGGCGGCGCTGAAAGCCGAAGGCAAAGGTATCACGGCAAATGACCTTGCGCTCGACTCGGAAGGGAAGGCCGCGCCCCGCCTCTTGCTGGTGACCGGTCCGAACATGGCGGGCAAGTCGACTTACCTGCGGCAGGCGGCGCTGGCGGTGATCCTTGCGCAGGCTGGCGGATTCGTGCCCGCGCGGTCGTTACGTCTTGGCCTTGCCGACCGGGTTTTTTCGCGCGTCGGGGCGTCGGACGATCTCGCGCGCGGGCGGTCGACCTTCATGGTCGAGATGGTCGAGACAGCCACCATCCTGACGCGGGCCACGGCGCAGAGCTTTGTCATTCTGGATGAAGTGGGCCGCGGCACCTCTACCTGGGATGGGCTCGCCATCGCATGGGCGGCAGTTGAGTACCTTCATGACATCACCCGTGCGCGGGCGATCTTCGCCACGCACTATCACGAACTCACGGGGCTCGCAGAAAGTCTGTCCGGCGCTGCCAACGCGTCCTTGCGGGCGCGTGAATGGAAGCAGGACCTGATTTTCCTGCACGAGGTGCAGCCCGGCGCGGCCGACCGGTCCTATGGAGTTCAGGTGGCGCGTCTCGCGGGCCTGCCGAAATCGGCGGTCGCCCGCGCCATGCAGGTGCTGAAGCGGCTGGAATCCGAGAGCGCGCGTAGCAACGCCTTACCCTTGTTCGAAGGGCTTGTTGCGCGGGAAGACCCGCCACAATCGCTTGATCCGGCCGCGCAGGCGCTGGCTGACGCTGTCGCCGCAATCGATCCCGATGAGATGAGCCCTCGTCAAGCCCTCGACGCGCTCTACGCCCTCAAGGCGCTGGTTCCAAAGAATTAAATCGTCAACGCGGCTGCCGCACGAGGGCTGTCAGCATTTGAACGGTGGCTTGCAGGCTTTCGACATCATTGAGTTCGGCTATCAGGCTGCGGGCTTCGCGTTTGAGGTCCACGACCATCGGCGCGCCGATTTCGTCCGGGCTCTCCGATTTGGTTTCAAAGGGCTCGTAGAACCACCCAATCGGACGGTTGAGGGCAATCGCAACGTCGCGCAACCGGCCCGCCGACAAACGGCTGTGGCCCGCCTCATATTTCTGGATTTGCTGGAACGTGATGCCCAAGCGCGCTGCCAGTCCTTCTTGAGTGAGGCTTTGGTCACGCCGGGCGAGCTTTATGCGCTGTCCCACGAAACGGTCTGCCGATGTCGGCTTTCGCGCGTCATGTTGGGAAAGTGTCTCAATTTTTGACATGGGCCTCGATCCGGATTGGTGTTGCGCTGTCGACCGACGCAGCCATGCAAACGACAGACCAAAAACAACCTTAACGAGATTTTAACCAGGAAGCGTTTGATTAACTAAACTTATGGTAGAAGAATTCACGAGATCACCTTTACGGGCGCTTCGAACTTCGTCGCTTTTGCAATGACCTCGTCCGGCGCGGCGATCATCGCGCGGTACATGGCCTCCGGATAGGCCTGGTGGGGTTTTGTCGGATCATAGGGCGGCTGGGCGACCGCGCCGCCTTCACCTGCATAGGTGTCCGGCGAGGTAAACGCGTCAAGTTCATCCGCGCTGATGCCTAGGCGTTCGACAACCGCAGGATCGATCCAGGCCGCCGGGTCGACCGCCACAGTCGACATCGCCACTTCGAGGGTCAGCTGGTCCGGACCCGCAAAATAGATCGAATGACACATGCCATGGTCGAGCGGGCCGATCACGTTGATGCCCTTGCGGCGAATGCGGTCGCGCATGGCGAGGAGATCGTCATGGCTGGAGACGCGAAAGGCGAGGTGCTGCATTGTTCCCGGCGCCGAGACGCCCGCTCCGGTGCCCGCATGGGTGACGCCAAGCGCGATGGGGATGTCCTTGACCGCCGGCAGCTGGACGATCGAGAAATAGGAATGGTCGTCCATGTGCAGGAAGGCGTGAACGCCGCCGGGCACGCCGTGCATGTCGAAGATCGCCGACAGGCGCAGGCCCAGAACGTCCGAGAAAAAGGCGATATGTTCGCGGATATCCGCCGCCATGATCGCGATATGATGGATGCCGTTAGCCTTGATCATGCCCGTCTCCCTGCGGCTGCCGCGCTTTTCGTGGACAGAGGCGGCTCGCCCCGTATTGTGCACTCCCGGCGCACGCGCACAAGGAGTGAGGCATGGCATCGTCCGAAAATCCCCTCGTACGCGAACCTTACCTTGTAACCCACGCCGAGACGTCGAGCTTCAAGGACGTGTATGGCGGGGCTGGCGAGCGGGTCGTTGTCGAGTGCATGCGCATTTACCGGAAGGGCACGTCTGCCGCGAGCGTGATCGTCTTCAGCCATCCGATCGGCGGCGGCGCATTCCTGCCCCTCGTCTCGGCCCTCGCGCAGGCAGGCCATCACGTCATCTATTGTAACCCGCGCTACCGGGGCAATGACACGGCCCTGATCATGGAAAAGTGCGTCGCCGATCTCGGGGCCTGCCTTGAGCATGCTCGTAGCCGGCTAGGCTACAAGCGCACGATTCTTGGCGGATGGTCGGGCGGAGGGTCGTTGTCCCTGTTCTACCAGGACCAGGCCGAACACCCGACGATCACGCAAACGCCCGCCGGCGACTCCTATGACCTGACCGCCAAGTCCCTGCCACCTGCCGATGGCATCATGTTGCTGGCGGCGCATGTCAGCCGTGCGGTCACGTTGACCGAGTGGATGGACCCATCGATCCATGACGAGGCCGCCCCCTTCACGCGCGACCCTGACCTCAACATCTACGATCCGTCGAACCCGCACCAGCCGCCCTATGACGCAGCCTTCGTCAGCCGGTTTCGCGCCGCCCAGCGCGCGCGCAATGCGCGGATCACGGCCTGGGTGCGCGACACGCTGGCGGG
>JBGSVY010000163.1:0-2034 GCA_041752715.1 Hyphomonas sp. | reverse complement strand
AGCAGCGGACTGGCGGCGAGGTGAAAGCCCTGGGCTGTCAGTTGAAGCGGGTCGAGCACGACGTCCGCGCCTGCAAAACTCGGAAACTGGCTGATGATGGCCCAGAACACGGCGAGGCACGCCCCGCCCGCGACCAGAGCCGAACCTGAGACCTTTTCGGAAAATCCGTTCATTGGTGTAACTCCCTGATGCCGCACCGGATGATGCGATGTTAACGCTGTTAATATCCAATATTAACACTGTCAACATAGAGCGTTGCCGAAATCCGTCTTGCGCCCGCCGCGGGCAGAGCGCCCCTTCCCATTCCCCCCCATTTGAGTCATAAGCCCGTTTTTGGGGCGGAGACGCTGTCTCTTGACCCTGCTGGACGACATCCCGGCTGTGGCCACCTGATCAGGCCCGTTCCCAAAAAACCCCGCCAATTCAGGCGATTTGTGAACCCAGCGCCCGCGGGCGCGATGCTAGAAGGCTTTTTCGATGTCGATTACCGCTGAACACAAGCAAGAGCTCATCAAGAAATTCGCCACGAAACCGGGCGATACGGGCTCGCCGGAAGTCCAGGTTGCGATCCTCACGGCCCGCATCAACGGCCTGACGGACCACTTCAAGGCCAACAAGAAAGACAACCACTCCCGCCGGGGCCTGCTGACCATGGTCGCCACCCGCCGGAAGCTCCTTGATTACGTCAAGGGCAAGGATGAAGCTCGTTACACGAAGCTCATCACGGAACTCGGCATCCGCCGCTAGTTCCAAAACAAGCCCGCCAGGCAATAGGGCCATGGCGGGCTTTTCGTATGTGAAAGAAAGACAGACATGTTCAATACACAATCCGTGTCGCTGGAATGGGCCGGCCGCACACTCACGATCGAGACGGGCCATGTGGCGCGTCAAGCCGATGGCGCCGTCATGGTCACCTATGGCGAAACCACGCTTCTCGCGACCGCCGTCTTCGCAAAGTCGGCCAAGCCGGGTCAGGACTTCTTCCCGCTGACCGTCAACTATCAGGAAAAATACTTCGCATCGGGCCGCATCCCCGGCGGCTTCTTCAAGCGTGAAGGCCGCCCCACCGAGAAAGAAACCCTCGTCTCGCGCCTCATCGACCGCCCGATCCGCCCGCTCTTCGTCAATGGCTTCAAGAATGAAGTCCAGGTCATCGTCACGGTGCTGTCCTACGATCTCGAGAACGATGCCGACGTGCTCGGCATGATCGGCGCCTCTGCCGCGCTCGTGCTCTCGGGCGCCCCGTTCATGGGCCCGATCGGCGCGGCCCGCGTCGGATATATCAACGGCCAGTATGTCATCAACCCGACGGTTGCCGAACTCGAGGAGTCCGAGCTCGACCTCGTCCTCGCCGGCACAGCCGACGCCGTGATGATGGTCGAATCTGAAGCCTACGAACTCTCGGAAGAAATCATGCTCGGCGCCGTGGTCGCAGGACATGACGCCATGCAGCCGGTGATCGACGCGATCATCGCACTCGCCGAGAAGGCCGCCAAGGAACCGTTCGAGTTCGAAGCCGAAGACAATTCCGCCGCCGTCAAGGCGATCCAGAACATTGTCGGCAAGGACCTGTCGAAAGCCTACAAGATCACCGCCAAGGCTGAGCGCTATGCCGCCGTCGGCGCGGCGCGTGACAAGGCCAAGGCGGCACTTGTCGGCACCGATGACGCACCGGGCGAAATGTCGGCAGACCTCTTCAAGGTGGCCTTCAAGGAAGCCGAAGCGGCCGTCGTTCGCGGCGACATCATCAAGACGGGCGAGCGCATCGATGGCCGCAAGCTCGACCAGATCCGGCCGATCGTCGCCGAGGCAGGCTTCCTGCCCCGCACGCACGGCTCGGCCCTGTTCACGCGCGGCGAGACGCAGGCGATCTGCGTCACGACACTCGGAACGTCCGATGACGAACAATATATCGAAGGCCTGGACGGCACCCGCAAAGAAAAGTTCATGCTGCACTACAACTTCCCTCCGTACTCGGTGGGGGAGACAGGCCGCCTCGGCGGCGCCGGACGCCGCGAAATCGGCCACGGCAAA
>JBGSVY010000162.1:0-13370 GCA_041752715.1 Hyphomonas sp. | reverse complement strand
ATGCTCCGCAAGGACGGCGCGCACTTCAAAGTGGTCAAGAACCGCCTGGCGAAAATCGCGCTCGGCGGCACCGGTGGCGACGCTGCTCAGGCCCTGTTCCAGGGTCCTGTCGCGATTGCCTATGCCCCGGACCCGGTTTCGGCCGCCAAGGCGGCTGACACGTTTTCGCGTGAGAATGCGAAACTCGTGATCATCGGGGCAGTCATGGGCGACCAGGTTCTCGATGCCAAAGGCGTCGAAACCCTCGCCAAACTGCCATCCCTTGACCAACTGCGTGGCAAACTCATCGGCCTCCTGCAGGCACCGGCAACCAAGGTTGCAGGCGTCGTTCAGGCCCCGGCGAGCCAGCTTGCGCGTGTCGTGGCGGCCTATGCGTCGAAAGACGCTGCGTAGGCCTCCCATTTTCGCAAACCTCACCCTCTGAAAAACCGAACCAAACAGGAAAATCACAATGGCAAATCTCGAAAAGATCGTCGAAGATCTGTCGGCGCTCACCGTTCTGGAAGCCGCACAGCTCGCAAAACTGCTTGAAGAAAAGTGGGGCGTCTCCGCCGCTGCGCCGGTCGCCGTCGCAGCTGCTGGCGGCGCGGCACCTGCCGCTGTCGTCGAAGAGAAGACAGAATTCGACGTCGTTCTCACGGAAGCTGGCGCCAAGAAAATCGAAGTCATCAAGCTCGTCCGCGAAGTTGTTCCTTCGCTCGGCCTGAAGGAAGCAAAGGATCTCGTCGAGGGCGCTCCCAAGACGGTCAAGGAAGCAACATCCAAAGCCGACGCGGAAGAGATCAAGAAGAAGTTCGAAGCCGTCGGCGCAAAAGTCGAGCTCAAGTAGCGTCACGCTACGATCTTGCAGGGGCGGCGTTCACGCGGGGCGCAGCCCGAATAAATCCAGCGCGGCGGTTCCCGGTGGGGATCGCCGCGAACTCGCGTTTTGACGACCAGGCGGGCGCCCTCATGGCGTACGCTGCAAGCACGGGATCTAGGGATGGCACTCTCCTTCACGGAAAAGAAACGTATCCGCAAAAACTTCGGACGAATTCCCGAAGCCATCGAAATGCCCAACCTGATCGAGGTTCAGCGCGAATCCTACGAAGCGTTCCTCCAGATGAATGTCCCGCGCGACGAGCGAACGGACGACGGGCTTGGCGGCGTCTTCAAGACGGTCTTTCCGATCACGGACTTTTCCGAACGGGCACGTCTCGAATATGTGTCCTACGAGTTCGAGCAGCCGAAGTTCGACGTTGAAGAATGCATGCAGCGCGACCTGACCTATCAGGCGCCGCTAAAAGTGCGCCTCCAGCTCGTCGTGTTCGATATTGACGAAGATACCGGCGCACGTTCCGTAAAGGAAGTGAAAGAGCAGGAATGCTACCTCGGCGACATCCCGCTGATGACCGAGAAGGGCACGTTCGTCGTCAACGGC
Organism: Hyphomonas sp.; assembly: GCA_041752715.1. Lineage (GTDB taxonomy): Bacteria > Pseudomonadota > Alphaproteobacteria > Caulobacterales > Hyphomonadaceae > Hyphomonas. The sequence continues at coordinate 11,950 of JBGSVY010000162.1, read as the reverse complement.
ACCGAACGCGTCATCGTCTCGCAGATGCACCGCTCACCGGGCGTCTTCTTCGACCATGACAAGGGCAAGACGCACGCGTCCGGCAAGCTGCTGTTTGCGGCGCGGATCATTCCCTACCGTGGCTCGTGGCTCGATTTCGAGTTCGACTCCAAGGACATCCTGAACATCCGCATCGACCGCAAGCGCAAGCTGCCCGCGACGACGTTGCTCTATGCCCTCGGGATGACGACCGAGCAGATCCTCGACTCCTTTTATTCCCACTCGATCTACCGGCTCGACAAGAAAGGCTGGGTCACGGCGTTCCGTGCAGATGCCTGGCGCGGCGCAAAGCCCGAATACGATCTCGTCGATGCGAAGACAAAAAAGGTCGTGGCCGAGGCGGGCAAGAAGATCACCGCCCTGAAAGCCAAGCGGACGGCCGAAGCCGGCTGCGATGAAATTCTCGTGCCGTCCGACGCGCTCATCGGCAAGTTCCTGGCGCGCGATGTCGTGAACATGGAAACCGGTGAGATCTTCGGCGAAGCAGGCGACGCGCTCGAAGAAGAGATGATCGCCGAAATGCGCGAGTATGGCGTCAAGACCATCGAAGTGCTTGACATCGACGCCGCAGGCCGCGGGCCCTGGCTGCGCAATTCGCTGAAAGCCGACAAGAACGAGACGCGCTTTGAGGCGCTTTCGGACATCTACCGCGTGATGCGTCCCGGCGAGCCGCCGACGCAGGACGCCGCCGATGCGCTGTTCAGCCAGCTGTTCTTCGATCCCGAGCGCTATGATCTTTCGGCTGTCGGCCGCGTAAAGATGAACATGCGGCTTTCGGTTGCGATCCCGGAATACGAGTCGGCGCCCGACAAGATGCGCATCTTGCGCGAGCAGGACATCATCGGCGTGATGAAGGTCATCCTCGACCTGAAGGACGGCAAGGGTGAAGTCGACGATATCGACAACCTCGGCAACCGCCGCGTCCGTTCGGTCGGCGAGCTGATGGAGAACAATTACCGCATCGGTCTCGTGCGCATGGAGCGCGCGATCAAGGAACGCATGGGCGCTGTCGATATCGACACTGTGATGCCGCATGACCTGATCAACGCAAAGCCGGTTGTGGCCGCCGTCCGCGAATTCTTCGGCTCCTCGCAGCTGTCGCAGTTCATGGACCAGACCAACCCGCTCTCGGAGAACACTCACAAGCGCCGTCTCTCGGCGCTTGGCCCGGGTGGTCTGACACGCGAGCGCGCCGGCTTCGAAGTGCGCGACGTGCATCCGACGCACTATGGCCGGATTTGCCCGATCGAGACGCCGGAAGGCCCGAACATCGGCCTGATCAACTCGCTGGCGACGCATGCGCGCGTCAACAAGTATGGCTTCATCGAGAGCCCTTACCGGAAGGTCGTGAACAGCCGGCTGACGTCGGAGGTCGTGTACCTTTCGGCGATGGAAGAGTCGATTTACAAGATCGCCCAGGCCAACGCGACGGTGAACGCGAAGGGCGAACTCCAGAACGCGCTCGTCAACGCCCGTGTCGCCGGCGAGGCGACCATGGTCGCTAAGGAAGACATCCAGTTCATGGACGTCTCGCCAAAGCAGGTCGTGTCGGTCGCCGCGTCGCTCATCCCATTCCTTGAGAATGATGACGCGAACCGCGCGCTGATGGGCTCGAACATGCAACGCCAGGCGGTGCCACTCGTTCAGTCCGAAGCGCCGTTCGTTGGCACGGGCATGGAGTCGGTCGTGGCCCGCGACAGCCGCGCGGCAATCGTCGCGCGCCGGGCCGGCGTGGTCGAGCAGGTCGATGCGATGCGCATCGTGGTTCGCGCCACCGAGGATATCGAAGGCTCGAAGTCGGGCGTCGATATCTACCGCCTCGCGAAGTTCCGCCGCTCGAACCAGAACTCGTGCATCAACCAGCGCCCGATCGTCAAAGTCGGCGACACGGTATCGAAGATGGACATCATTGCGGATGGTCCGTCCACAGACCTTGGCGAACTCGCCCTCGGCCGTAACGTGCTCGTCGCGTTCATGCCGTGGAATGGCTATAACTTCGAGGACTCGATTCTGATCTCCGAGCGCATCGTTCGCGATGACGTGTTCACCTCGATCCACATCGAGGAATTCGAGATCGCCGCACGCGACACCAAGCTCGGCCCTGAAGAGATCACACGCGACATCCCGAATGTCGGCGAGGAGGCCCTGCGCAACCTCGACGAAGCTGGCATTGTTGCTGTTGGCGCCGAAGTGAAGGCGGGGGACATCCTGGTCGGCAAGGTCACGCCGAAGGGCGAAAGCCCGATGACGCCGGAAGAAAAACTCCTGCGCGCCATCTTCGGCGAAAAGGCGTCCGATGTGCGCGACACCTCGCTGCGCGTGCCTCCCGGCGATGCTGGCACGGTTGTCGATGTCCGCATCTTCAACCGCCATGGCATCGACAAGGACCAGCGAGCCCTCCAGATCGAACGCGAACAGATCGAGCAGCTCGACGAGGACAAGCAGGACGAGCAATCGATCCTCGAGCGCAACACCTACACCCGCCTTCGCGACTTGCTGATCGGCAAGGAAGCCGCCGCCGGCCCCAAAGGCTTCAAGCCCGGCCGGATCACGGCGAGCGCCCTTGACGAGCTGACCCAGACCCAACTCTGGGATGTTTCGCTGAAGTCGGAGAAGGCGCAGGCCGAGCTTGACGCCCTGCGCGCCCAGTTCGACGGTTCGATCCGCGAACTCGAAGCGCGCTTCAACGACAAGGTCGACAAGGTCCAGCGCGGCGACGATCTGCCGCCGGGCGTGATGAAGGTGGTCAAGGTCTTCCTGGCAGTTAAGCGCAAGCTGCAGCCGGGCGACAAGATGGCTGGCCGGCATGGCAACAAGGGTGTGATCTCGAAGATCAACCCGCTTGAGGACATGCCCTTCCTTGAAGATGGCACGCCTGTCGACATCGTGCTGAACCCGCTCGGCGTGCCGTCGCGGATGAACGTCGGCCAGATCCTCGAAACCCATACGGGCTGGGCCTGCCGCGGCCTCGGCCGGATCATCGACAAGGCGCTCGACGAGTTCCACCAGAAGCATGACATCAAGACGCTGAAGAAGGCGCTGGTGACGGCCTATGGCAAGGACCAGGAGCTGCCCGAAACCGACGAGGAGATCGTCGAACTCGCCGGCAACCTCGTGAGCGGCGTCCCGATCGCAACGCCCGTGTTCGATGGCGCCCGCGAGGAAGACATCAACGACCTGCTCAGGCGGGCGGGTCTCGACACATCGGGCCAGGTTCGCCTGTTCGATGGACGCACCGGTGTCGCCTTCACCCGGCCGGTAACGGTTGGCTACAAATACCTTCTCAAGCTGCACCACCTCGTTGACGAAAAGATTCACGCCCGTTCGACGGGGCCGTACTCGCTCGTCACCCAGCAGCCGCTCGGCGGCAAGGCGCAGTTCGGCGGACAGCGCTTCGGCGAGATGGAAGTCTGGGCGCTCGAAGCCTATGGCGCCGCCTACACGCTGCAGGAAATGCTGACCGTGAAGTCGGACGATACGGCCGGCCGGGCCAAGGTTTACGAGGCCATCGTGCGCGGCGACGACACGTTCGAAGCCGGCATCCCGGAAAGTTTCAACGTGCTGGTTAAGGAAATGCGGTCACTCGGCCTCAATGTCGAACTGATCGAAGAAGGCCAACTCGACCGCGAAGACGACACGCCCGTCGCGGCAGAATAAATTTGGCGCTGTCTCCGCGCTGCTGTCCGAAAGGCCGGCGGCGCGCAGATCGCACCTGACATGAATTTCACTCGGGCAGGGGCCATGTGCCCCCTTTCGCCCAACCCAAGGAGCAGACCCCTATGCGCCAGGATGTCGCCAACATGTTCAACCAGAATGCGCCCGTCCCGACGTTCGAGGCGATCCGCATTTCCATCGCGAGCCCGGAGAAGATCCGCTCGTGGTCGTCTGGTGAGATCAAGAAGCCCGAAACCATCAACTACCGGACCTTCAAGCCGGAGCGCGACGGCCTGTTCTGTGCGCGGATCTTCGGGCCGACGAAGGATTACGAGTGCCTTTGCGGCAAGTACAAGCGTATCAAGTATCGCGGCATCGTCTGCGAGAAGTGCGGTGTCGAAGTCACACTCGCCCGCGTCCGGCGTGAACGGATGGGTCACATCGACCTCGCAGCGCCCGTCGCCCATATCTGGTTCCTGAAATCCCTTCCGTCGCGCATCGCGACGCTGGTCGACATGCCGCTGAAAGACGTGGAGCGCGTGCTCTATTTCGAAAGCTATGTCGTCATCGAGCCGGGCCTTACCGAGCTTGAGCCCAAGCAGCTGCTCACCGAAGAAGAATACATGGACGCGCAAGACCGCCTCGGCGAAGATGCGTTCACGGCGATGATCGGTGCCGAAGCGATCCGCGAAATCCTGAAATCGCTCGACCTGACGGCCCTCGCCGATTCCTTGCGCGATGATTTGAGGGACTCGACGTCGGAACTGAAAACCAAGAAGGCCTCCAAGCGCCTCAAGGTGGTGGAGTCCTTCCTCCAGTCGCGCGCCAAGCCCGAATGGATGATCCTGACCGTCGTCCCGGTCATCCCGCCCGATCTGCGCCCGCTGGTGCCACTCGATGGCGGCCGTTTCGCGACCTCGGACCTGAACGATCTTTATCGCCGCGTGATCAACCGGAACAACCGCCTGAAGCGCCTGATGGAACTGCGCGCGCCTGACATCATTATTCGCAACGAAAAGCGGATGCTGCAGGAATCGGTCGACGCCCTGTTCGACAACGGCCGCCGCGGCCGCACGATCACGGGCACCAACAAGCGCCCGCTGAAGTCGATCTCCGACATGCTCAAGGGCAAGCACGGCCGTTTCCGCCAGAACCTGCTCGGCAAGCGCGTCGACTATTCAGGCCGTTCGGTCATCGTGGTGGGGCCGAACCTCAAGCTGCACGAGTGCGGCCTGCCGAAGAAGATGGCGCTCGAGCTGTTCAAGCCGTTCATCTATGCGCGTCTCGACGCGAAAGGTCTCGCCGGCACGGTGAAGGCAGCCAAGAAGCTCGTGGAAAAGGAAAAGCCGGAAGTCTGGGATATCCTCGATGAGGTGATCCGCGAACACCCCGTGCTGCTCAACCGCGCGCCGACGCTCCACCGTCTCGGCATCCAGGCGTTCGAGCCGAAACTGATCGAAGGCAAGGCCATCCAGCTGCACCCGCTTGTCTGCGCCGCGTTCAACGCGGACTTCGACGGCGACCAGATGGCCGTCCACGTGCCGCTGAGCCTTGAGGCCCAGCTGGAATGCCGCGTACTGATGATGTCGACCAACAACATCCTCTCGCCCGCCAACGGCAAGCCGATCATCGTTCCGTCCCAGGACATCATCCTTGGCCTTTATTACCTGTCGCTGGACCTCGAAAACGAGCCTGGCGCGGGTATGGTATTCTCGGAAATGGCTGAAATCGAGCACGCGCTTGAATCGGGCCACGTCTCGCTTCACTCGAAAATCCGGGCGATGTACATTGGCGTTGACGCCGAGGGCAAGCCGAACCGCCGCATCATCGACACGACACCGGGACGCTTCCTCGTGTCGAGCATCCTGCCGCGGGCGAAGGGGATCCAGCCCGAACTCGTGAACACCCTTCTCACGAAGAAGGCGATCGGTAAGATCATCGACGAGGTTTACCGGCTCTGCGGTCAGAAGGCGACTGTCATTTTCTGCGACAAGATGATGGAGCTTGGCTTCCGTGAGGCCTGCAAGGCGGGCATCTCGTTCGGCAAGGATGACATGGTCATTCCGGCAGCCAAGAAGCGCCTCGTCGATCAGACGCGCGACTACGTCTTGGAATTTGAACGTCAGTATTCTGACGGTCTGATCACGCGCGGCGAAAAGTACAACAAGGTGGTCGATGCCTGGTCAAGCTGCACCGACAAGGTCGCCGACGCCATGATGGAAGAGGCCGGCAAGCTGCAGGCCGCCACGTCGGACCGCAAGGCGCAGGTGAACTCGATCTTCATGATGGCCGATTCCGGTGCCCGCGGTTCGAAGAACCAGATGAAGCAGCTCGCCGGGATGCGCGGCCTGATGGCCAAGCCGTCGGGCGAGATCATCGAGACGCCGATCATCTCCAACTTCAAAGAAGGCCTGTCCGTCCTCGAATACTTCAACTCAACCCACGGCGCCCGCAAGGGCCTCGCCGATACGGCGCTCAAGACAGCCAACTCCGGCTATCTCACCCGGCGCCTGGTCGACGTGGCACAGGACTGCATCATCAACGAAGATGATTGCGGCACGCAGAAGGGCATCGACATCTCGGCCGTCATGGACGGCGCCGATGTCATCGTGTCGCTGCAGGAACGCATCCTCGGCCGGGTCACCGCCGAAGACGTCAAGCGTCCCGATGGCAAACTTGTCGTTACCGCGAACACCTATCTCGACGAGGATCTTGCGGCCGCCGTCGAGGCTGCCGGCGTTGATGTCGTGAAGGCCCGTTCGCCGCTGACATGCGAAGCGCTCAACGGAATCTGCGTCCAGTGCTACGGGCGCGACCTTGCGCGCGGCACGGTCGTCAACCGCGGCGAAGCGGTTGGCGTTATCGCGGCCCAGTCGATCGGCGAACCCGGCACGCAGCTGACGATGCGAACCTTCCACATCGGCGGTGCGGCACAGGTCGCAGACCAATCGTCTCTTGAGGCGAGCTTCGAAGGCATCGTCCGCTTTGTCGACGGCGAATTCGTGACCCGTAAGGACAAGACGATCGTCGTTGTCGGACGCCGCATGAAGGTGGAGATTGTCGATACGGATGGGCGCACGCGCCAATCCTTCCGCCCGGCCTATGGCACACGCCTGATGGTCGGTGAAAAGCAGAAGGTGACGCCAGGGACCCGTCTTGCTGACTGGGATCCGTTTGCCTTGCCGATGGTGTCGGAAGTTTCCGGCGATGTGAAGTTCATCGACCTCGTCGATGGTCAGACGATGCGTGAGGAAACAGATGAAGTCACCGGCGTGTCGTCCCGCGTGGTCATTGATGCCCGCACAACGTCGAAATCCAACGACCTGAAGCCGACACTTCAGATCGTCGACAAGGCCGGCAAGCCCGTCAAACTGCCAAACGGTTCACCTGCGAACTATGTCTTGTCGGTGGGTGCAATTCTGTCGGTCGCCGATGGCGACAGGGTCGAGGCCGGTGACACGATCGCCCGCGTCGCGACGGGCGGTGCCAAGACGAAGGACATCACGGGCGGTCTGCCGCGCGTGGCCGAACTCTTCGAAGCCCGCCGTCCGAAGGACCATGCGATCATCGCTGAAGTCGATGGCCGCGTCGAATACGGCCGCGATTACAAGAACAAGCGCAAGGTCTCGATTGTTCCTGTGGAGGAAGGCAGGGAGCGGATCGACTATCTCGTGCCGAAGGGCAAGCACCTCACCGTACAGGATGGCGATTTCATCAAGCGCGGCGAATTCCTGATGGACGGCAACCCCGCGCCGCAGGACATTCTCTCGACGCTGGGCGTCGAGCCTCTGGCAAATTACCTCATCGAGGAAGTCCAGAAGGTTTATCGCCTGCAGGGCGTGCCGATCAACGACAAGCATATCGAAGTCATCGTCCGCCAGATGCTTCAGAAGGTCGAAATCTCCGATGGCGGCGACACGGCTCTGATTGTCGGCGAACAGGTCGATGTGGCAGAATTCGAGCAAGCCAACGAACTGATCCGCAAGTCGCGCAAGAAAGACCTGCGCGAGGCAACGGCAACGCCGCTCCTGCTCGGCATCACGAAGGCATCCCTTCAGACCCGCAGCTTCATTTCTGCGGCCTCTTTCCAGGAAACCACCCGCGTGCTGACCGAGGCCGCAATCCAGGGCAAGGTTGATACGCTCGACGGCCTGAAGGAAAACGTCATCGTCGGGCGGCTTATCCCGGCCGGCACAGGTGGCGGCATCCGTCAGTTCCGCCGTGTTGCAGCCGAACGCGACTTGAAGCTGAAGGCCAAGCGCGCCGCTGCCATGGCAAAGGCCGAGGAGCAGGGGCTCACATTGACCGGCCTTCCTGCACCCGAAAAAGTAAAGCCTGCCGAATAGGCCGCGGCGACTTGAGACATTCTGAAAAGCCTGCCAGATTTGGCAGGCTTTTTTGATCTTGGTGCCGGGAAGTTCACAGCGCGATGACGCTTTCAAAGTCAGACATGATCGGCACGGGCGCAGCGGCCCTCGCCGTGGGTTTGGTCGCCTGGCTCTCGGGCGAGGCCTGGGCGATATCGGCCTGCCGGGACATACTGCACACAAGCGCCTTCGATGCCGGCGGAAAGCTGGTTCCGGACGCCTCCCCGGAGGCCGCCGCCTTCGCCGAGAGAGCCGCGGCGGGCAATCTGACGGGCCCGGAATTGGCCTGCCGGGCACGGCTTGGGCCGGCCGTCTGATTTGTCCCTGACCCGTGTGCCGGGATCTGCCCTGAAAGCAGTGCGCTGCCCTTGACGCCACCGCGCGAGACGCTTAAACGCCACCAGATCGTCAGGGAGGCCTTTGGGGTAAAGCCCGGAGGCCGTATCGGCGGCAGAAATGCCCCCGCAAATCTGACCCCCGAATTCCCGCCCGTCCCGGAAGCCGCACCCGGCCTTCTGGGGCACATTTCGTTATAGGCCCGATTGCGGGCGCAGACTTGAAGAGACCCAAGGCCCCAAATGCCCACGATCCAGCAGCTGATCCGCCATCCGCGAGAGCCCAAGCGCACCCGCACCAAGACACCGGCCCTCAAGGCCTGCCCACAGCGCCGCGGCGTTTGCACGCGCGTCTACACAACGACGCCAAAGAAGCCCAATTCGGCGCTTCGCAAGGTTGCGAAAGTGCGTCTTACGTCGGGTTTTGAATCGCTGTGCTACATCCCGGGCGAGGGTCACAACCTTCAGGAACACTCCGTCGTGCTGATCCGTGGCGGCCGTGTGAAAGACCTTCCGGGCGTGCGCTATCACATCGTGCGTGGCGCGCTCGACACCCAGCCTGTCAAGAACCGTAAGCAGCGCCGTTCGCACTACGGCGCGAAGAAACCGAAATAAAAGGACCCGCCGCCCATGTCCCGCCGCCACAGCGCAGAAAAACGCCAAGTTCTTCCCGATCCGAAGTTCAAGGACGTGATCGTCTCTAAGTTTATGAACCAGATCATGCGTGATGGGAAAAAATCCGTCGCTGAGCGGATCGTCTATGGCGCGTTTGATCTCGTCGAGACACGGTCGAAGAAGAACCCCGTTGAGGTCTTCCACAACGCGCTCGAAGCCGTGGCGCCGTCGGTTGAAGTGCGCTCGCGCCGGGTTGGGGGCGCGACATATCAGGTTCCTGTCGAAGTGCGCTCCGAGAGACGCCAGGCCCTCGCCATCCGCTGGCTGGCAGCTGCTGCGGCGGGCCGCAACGAGAACACCATGCGTGAGCGCCTCGCGGGCGAGTTGATGGATGCCAGCCAGGGCCGGGGCAACGCGGTCAAGAAGCGCGAAGACACGCACCGCATGGCCGACGCCAACAAGGCGTTTGCACACTATCGCTGGTAAGCAGCGCCTGCACTTATCGTCGATCGGGGCAATCGTGCCCTGCAAGACGCTCCCCGTTTCCTCCCGGAACACGAGACACGAAGGTTAGATCACATGGCCCGCGAATACCCGCTGGAGCGCTACCGGAACTTCGGCATCATCGCTCATATCGATGCCGGCAAGACCACCACGACTGAGCGTGTCCTGTATTACACAGGCAAGTCGCACAAGATTGGCGAAGTCCATGACGGCGCGGCCACCATGGACTGGATGGAGCAGGAGCAGGAACGCGGCATCACGATCACGTCGGCTGCAACCACCACGTTCTGGGAACGCACCGAGGACGGCTCGACGACGCAGTCGCCGAAGTTCCGCTTCAACATCATCGACACCCCCGGCCACGTCGACTTCACGATCGAAGTCGAGCGGTCGCTTGCCGTCCTCGATGGCGCGGTCTGCGTGCTCGATGCGAATGCGGGGGTCGAGCCACAAACCGAAACGGTGTGGCGTCAGGCTGACCGGTACAAGGTTCCGCGCATCGTGTTCGTCAACAAGATGGACAAGACCGGCGCCGACTTCTTCAATTGCGTGGCAATGATCAAGGATCGGACCGGCGCCACGCCTGCGCCGATCCAGTTGCCGATTGGCGCTGAGACAGCGCTTGAGGGCCACGTCGATCTGGTCACCATGCAGGAGTGGGTTTGGGAAGGTGAAGATCTTGGCGCCAGCTGGGTGCTGAAGCCAGTTCGCGAAAGCCTCAAGGCAAAAGCTGAGGAAATGCGCGCCCACCTCGTCGAGCTCGCTGTTGAAATGGACGACGCAGCGATGGAAGCCTTCCTTGAAGGCAAGGAGCCCGACATCGCAACGCTGCGTGCGCTGATCCGCAAGGGGACGCTTGAGCTGAAGTTCGTCCCGATCCTGTGTGGGTCGGCGTTCAAGAACAAGGGCGTCCAGCCCATGTTGAACGGCGTGATCGACTACCTGCCGAGCCCGCTCGACGTGCCGGCCTATCTCGGCTTCAAGCCTGGAGACGAAACCGAGACGCGCGATATCCCGCGCTCGGCTGATGACGGGCAGCCCTTCGCCGGTCTCGCGTTCAAGATCATGAACGACCCTTATATGGGCACGTTGACCTTCACGCGGATCTATTCGGGCCAGTTGAAGAAGGGCGATTCCTTCCTCAACTCCACGAAGGGCCGCAAGGAACGCGTCGGCCGCATGGTGATGATGCACGCCAACAAGCAGGACGAGATCGCCGAAGCCTTCGCGGGCGACATCGTTGCGCTTGCCGGCCTCAAGGAAACGACGACCGGTGATACGGTCTGCGATCCGGCCCAGCCCGTCGTCCTCGAAACCATGACCTTCCCGCAGCCGGTGATCGAGATCGCCGTCGAGCCGAAGACCAAGGCCGACCAGGAAAAGATGTCGGTCGGCCTGCAGCGCCTCGCTGCCGAAGACCCGTCCTTCCGTGTCGAGACAGATTTCGAATCCGGCCAGACGATCATGAAAGGCATGGGCGAACTTCACCTCGACATCCTGATCGACCGTCTCCGCCGCGAGTTCAAGGTCGAGGCCAATATCGGCCAGCCGCAGGTGGCTTACCGCGAGAAGCTCGGCCGCGCGGCCCTCATCGACTACACGCACAAGAAGCAGTCGGGCGGTACTGGCCAGTTCGCCCGTATCAAGATCGAGTTCGAGCCGCTGGAGCCGGGTTCGGGCTTCATCTTCGAGAGCGCGATCGTCGGCGGCGCCGTTCCAAAGGAATACGTCCCGGGGGTTTCCAAGGGCCTCGAGATGGCGAAGGAAAACGGCCTGCTTGCCGGTTATCCGGTCACCGATTTCAAAGCGACGCTCGTTGACGGCGCCTTCCACGACGTTGACTCCAGCGTCCTCGCCTTCGAGATCGCGGCGCGCGGTGCGTTCCGTGAACTGAAGGGCAAGGGCGATCCGCGCCTGATGGAGCCGATCATGAAGGTCGAGGTCGTCACGCCGGAAGATTACATGGGCGATGTCATCGGCGACCTGAACTCACGCCGCGGCCAGATCCAGGGCTCGGAAGCCCGGGGGAACGCCACCGCGATCACGGCAATGGTGCCGCTGGTCAACATGTTCGGCTACGTGTCCACGCTGCGTGGCATGTCGCAGGGCCGGGCCCAGTTCACGATGCTTTTCGATCACTATGACGAAGTGCCGCGCGCCGAAGCACAGAAGATTATCCAGGAAGTCGCGGGCACCTGATCGGTCCCACACCCAACAGAATGAAGGAGAGGCCCGATGGGCAAGTCAAAGTTTGAACGCAACAAGCCGCACGTGAACATTGGCACGATTGGCCACGTTGACCATGGCAAGACGACGCTGACGGCGGCGATCACGATCATCCTTGCGAAGTCTGGCGGTGCGACCGCGAAAGCCTACGCCGACATCGACGCAGCGCCGGAAGAGAAGGCGCGCGGCATCACGATCAACACGGCGCAC
>JBGSVY010000161.1:0-5117 GCA_041752715.1 Hyphomonas sp. | reverse complement strand
GAGTGGTCCGCTCCTCATCCGTGAGGGTGATCGCGCTCGCTGATGTCTGCCGTGCCATAAGCCGCTCCGAATCATTGCTAAGAACAACACGAATCAGATCCGCGCTAAAGTGGCTAGTAATTTTTGAGACGGGACACTAGGTAGAGTTTATGGCAAGTACACACAAAATCGTAGGGTACGCACCCGAAGGTAAGCGACCGGACTACACGCCGGACACCGCTGCGCATGGCGTCGAGGGCGCTTTGCAAATGCTGGAAGGGCGCTGGAAGATGACCATCCTCTTCCACCTGTTCGGCGGCACGCTGCTGCGCTTCTCGGACCTCGAGCGTGCCATTCCGGCCATCTCGCAGAAGATGCTGATCCAGCAGCTGCGCAAGCTGGAGGCTGACGGCATCGTCCGCCGGATCGTTCACCATCAGGTGCCGCCAAAAGTAGAGTATGGCCTTACCGAATGGGGCGAGGGCCTCTGCCCGGCGCTCGACGCGCTCCTCCTTTGGGCCGAGCAGCGCCCGCCGGTCCCGGAACTCTGAGCCTCAGCTGGCGCGCGGGATCGCGGCCCAGTAGTCGAAATCGAGCAGCACGCCCTCGGCCCAGCTGCCATCCTCGGTCTTGTAGGCGAACTTGCCCGGATCCTGGTCCTTCACCGCCACCAGCCGCAGGCGCAGGGCGCCGCAGGTCTCCGACAGCTCGGCCTTGTCCAGCACTTCGCTCCACGCATAGATCGTGTCCCAGGCAAAGAGCGGGCTGACATGGCTGCCGGCATTGATCGCCAGCACCTGCCCGGCATTGGCAAGCCCGTTGAACGACAGCGACCGGGCAATCGAGATCACCACCCCGCCATAGATCAGCCGTTTGCCGAAACGGCTGTCCTTCTGGCCGTGGAAATCGAAATGCACCTTGGCCGTATTCTGGTAGAGGCGGGTGGCAATCTGGTGCTCGGCTTCCTGTATCGTCATGCCGTCAGAATGGTTGATCTTCTCGCCGATCGCATAGTCCTCGTAGACGTGCGGACTGCCCGCCTCGGCAAAGTTCCAGGCCTTCATTTCGGGAAAGCCTGAAAGGTCCTTCGCCGCGACCGCTGCCGGCAGGTCGGGCACCACAGGCACCGGTGCGGGCGCCGCCGCATCGCGCTTGTTGACCATCACCCAGCGCACATAGTTCAGCACTTCTTCGCCAAACTGGTTGGTGCCCCGCGTGCGCACCCAGACCACCCCCGTCTTGCCGTTGGAGTTCTCCTTTACGCCGATCACTTCGCTCGTCGCGCGCAGCGTGTCGCCGGGCACCACCGGGCGCAGGAACCGTCCGTCTGCATAGCCAAGATTGGCGACCGCGTTGAGCGAGATATCCGGCACGGTCTTGCCGAACACGATATGGAAGGCATGCAGCGGATCGGCGCACAGGCCCGGCAGGCCGACGCTGCGGGCAAACTCGGCGCAGGAATATTGCGCAAACCGGCTGCCATTGAGGGCCCGGTAGAGCGCCAGGTCGCCCTCTGTCACCGTCTGCGGCGTCGCATGGGTGATCATGTCGCCGGGGCTGAAATCCTCGAAGAAATTACCCGGATAGGCTTTTGCGAGCCCGCGCTTCTGGATCGTGTCTGCGATGGGCACGTGTCTGTCTCCCGTGGGGCATTAAGGCCGCCCGGGGCAGGCGGTTCAGCTCCAGAACCGGCCAGGGACCCCGAGGATGGTCTCGGCAAACACCTGCATATGACCGTCGCCGGAAATCAAGACAGAAGCCGCAATCGGCAGGCAGGCGAGCGCAATCGCCGCACTCGCCAGAACGCCGGCAGCCAGTTTCTGGTCGTCGCGGCGGGCAAAATCGTCAAACGCCTGCGGCCCCCAGACGAGGTAGGGCAGCAGGAACGCCCGCGCTGCCAGCAGGGCCAGCACGGCAAACCCGACAAGGAGAAATCCGGTCATCATGCGCCGGACTATGCCGTGTTCGCCCTGACATTCTGATGCCGAATTCGATGCAATTTCATCGAATCCGGCCAATTTCCTGCAAGTTCGGCCCGGTTTCGGCTCAGATGATCTCCAGGAGCTTCGCATTCGGCCGGCCGAGCACGGCTTTCTTGCCATTGATGCCGATCGGCCGCTGGATCAGTTTCGGGTTGGCCGCCATCGCGGCATAGACATCGGCGTCACTCGCGCTCTCCGCCAGTCCGGCCGCCTTGGCATCCGCCTCGCGCAGGAACACCCTTGGCGAGCTGGCGCCCATCTTCTTCGCAATCTCCTTCAGTTCATCGATCGACAGCCGCTCAGCCGCCGCCATGTACTTGCGGATCTGCGGCGTGACGCCATTGGCCTCGAGCAGCTCCAGCCCCTTTTTGGACGAGCCGCAGCCGGGATTGTGGATGAGGATATAGGTCATCGAGAGGCTCCTTTGATTTTGTTGAGGGGGAGGTAGGGGCAGATGGCGCGGTGTCGAGTCCCCCCGCAGGAAGCGCCCCATCCTAACTCTCCCCGCGCGCGGGGAGGGTTAGGGTGACGCAAGGCGCGATGGCTAATCCATCCCCCGGATCGCCTCATCCATCGCCACGGTGCGGCGCGCCTCGTCGAGGTGCAGCAGCTCGGTCATTCGCCCATTGACCTTCAGCACGCCACGGCCTGCATTTACGGGGTCGGCAAAGGCGGCGATCACGTCGCGCGCCTGTGCCACATCTTCCGGGGACGGCGCAAAGATGCGGTTGCACGCGTCCAGCTGGGAGGGATGAATCAGCGTCTTGCCGTCAAAGCCAAGGTCTCGGCCCTGCTCGCATTCCGCCGCAAAGCCCGCTTCGTTCTTGATGTCGTTGTAGACGCCATCAATCGCCGTCAGGCCATAGGCGCGCGCCGCCGCCACGCTGAGCTGCAGCGCCGTCTGGAAGGCGAGCCGGTCCGGGGTCATCCGGGCACGGTATTCTTTCGCAAGGTCATTTGTGCCCATGACGAAGGTGGTCAGGCGCGAGCCAGCCGCCGCCGCTGCGATCTCGTGGATGTTGAGAATGGCGAGCGGCATCTCGATCATCACCCAGAGGGCAAAGCTCTCGCGCGCGCCGGCTTCAGTCAGCGCTGCGCCCAGCCGCTCGATGTCGCGCGCGCCGGTCACCTTCGGGGCCAGAACGGCCTGCGCGCCGGAGGTCACCGCCATGTAGAGGTCCGCATGTCCCCAATCGGTGTCGAGCCCGTTCATCCGCACCACGAGCTCACGCGCGCCGTATCCGCCCGCCATCAGCGCTGCGCGGATTGCCTCGCGCGCCTCGCCCTTTGCCTCGGGCGCAACCGCATCTTCAAGGTCGAGGATCAGCGTGTCGGCGGCAAGCTCCCGCGCCTTTTCCAGCGCGCGCGCATTGGCGCCGGGCATGTAGAGGCAGGACCGGCGCGGGCGGTGACGAGTGGACATCGGGCGAGACTCCTTGACGGGCTGGACATACGGCGCGAAGGGGTGGCCTGTTTCCATTGCGAAATCAATGTCGCGAGGCCCAGGAGACGCCGATGCCAGATGCCCCGATCAGCGGTCCTGTTGCCCCCGGTTTCGAGGCCGTGCGGGATGCCTTCGCCGACAGTTTCGCGCGCGGCGAGGAACAGGGCGCGGGCTTCGCCGTCATTCTCGAGGGCGAAACGGTGGTCGACCTTCACGGCGGCTGGGCCGACCGGGCGAGCACAAGGCCTTGGGACGCAACCACGCTCGTGCCGGTCTATTCGACCACAAAGGGCGTCGCCGCCCTCGTGCTCGCGATGGCGATCGAGAGTCTGCCCGCCGGATACGAAACACCGGTCAGCGAAGTCTGGCCGGAGTTCGCCGCAGCCGGAAAAGAGACGGTGACGATTGGCGATGTCGCGAGCCATCAGGCTGGCCTGCCGGGCTTCACCGAAGCGATCGATCCCGCCCTCTGGCTCGACCCGCCCGTCTGCGCTGCCGCCCTCGCGCAGCTTGTCCCGATGTGGCCGCCCGGAACCGCGCATGGCTATCACCCGCTGAGTTGGGGCTATCTCGTCGGCGAGATCGTGGCGCGCATTACCAAGCGCACGCTGGGCACGATCCTGCGCGAAGACATCTGCGCGCCCCTCGGCATTGACTTCCATATCGGCCTTTCCGAGATCGAACATCAGCGCTGCGCCGATATCCTGAGGCCGAAGGCGGCGGCAGACCTTGGCGAGATCACCCCGCCGCGCCGCGCCGCCTTCTTGACGAAATGGTCCGCGCCCGATCGGGGCGGCCCTATCTGGCGCGAGATCGAGATTCCCTCCGCCAACGGACATGGCACCGCCGCAGCAGTCGCCGCTCTCTACGATGCCTATGCCCATGGCGGTGCGCTTTCCGGCAAGCGCCTGATGCGTCCGGACACGTTCGACGGCCTGGTTGCGCCGCGCGTTGACGGGCCGGACCTCGTGCTGCCGATGGTCACACGTTTCGGCGCCGGCATCATGCACAATAGCCTGAAGTCTTTCGGGCCGTTCACCGACGGGCTCGGCCATTGCGGTTGGGGCGGCTCGCTGGCCATCGCCTCGCCTTCGCGTGGACTGACCTGTGCCTATGTGATGAACCGGCAGTCAAACATCCTTGTCGGCGACCCGCGCGCCGTGTGCCTCGTTGAAGCTGTGGCGGGGTGCCTCTAGGCTCATGTTCGCCGCGCTCGACTGGACCGTTTTCCTCGTGACGCTTGCAGCGATCGAACTGACGCCCGGCCCCAACATGGGGTGGCTTGCGGCGCTCTCGGCCCGCGAGGGGCGCCGGGCGGGGCTGATGGCCGTGCTCGGCATCACCCTCGGCCTGTCGATCCAGGTGGTGGCGGCCGCAAGCGGCCTCAGCGCGCTGATCGCCGCTGCCCCTGCGGCTTACGAAATGCTGCGCTGGTCCGGCGTCGCCTTCATGCTCTTTCTCGCCGGCGAAGCCTTCTTCGACACCGGTTCGGCTTCTGCCGCCCTCAAGCCGCAGGCGAGCGGATTCCTGCGGGGCATGGTCGTCAACATCCTCAATCCGAAGGCCTTCGTCTTCTATCTCGCGGTGGTTGGCCAGTTCGCAGATCCCGCCACCGGGCCGCTCTGGGTCCAGATCGTGATACTCGGCGGCATCCATGTCGCGCTGGCCACTCTCGTCCATGGCGCCATCGCCGTGGCGGCCGATGGCGCCGC
>JBGSVY010000160.1:0-28442 GCA_041752715.1 Hyphomonas sp. | reverse complement strand
CGACGAGGATGCGGATGGCGCGCGCTTCCGACAGGACGCGGAGCTTTTTCGGCGGGCTCATGCGACAGCCCGCCCTGCCCCGAGGCCCGCGACCGAGCGCAGGCCGAGCGTCAATTGCTCGATCCAGAGATCGAAATCCGGGTCCTCGCGGCAATCCTCGACGACGCGGCAGCCATGGGCGACGGTCGACCGATCGCGGCCGAAAGCAGCTGCAACTCGCGCGAGGCTGAGGCCCAGGCCTGCATGTGTGAGATAGATGGCAATATGGCGGGCCCGGGCCTCCAGCGGGGTGCCGCGTTCCGGTCCGAGGATCGCCTCTGCCCGCATGCCCAGCGCGTAGGCCGTCAGCGCCGCCGCAAGGTAGGCCCGGTCTTCGTCCTTTTCAGGGTCGAACGTGTCCATCCACATATCCTTTTCCTCGGTTGAGGCAGAAGGATACCTCAAGTTTCGAGGTGTAGGATAAACTTCCTATGCAAGCAATCGTCGCCGCCGGAATACAACAGGTTCAGGCAGCAAATCGCGGGCTGGATGGTGGGATAGAGGGCGTTGCTGGCACGTTGAGGAGCCTGCGCTGGCTGGTCAGCAGTTCGTCGTGGCAGAGAACCTGGGTGAGGCGGCGATCGGGGCCCGCAAGCGGCAGCCGCAGCCAGGCGTGGGACCGGCCCGATGCCTCCATGAGACCGCCGACGGGCGCGCCGCGATCAATCGCTGCCGACAAGCCGAGTGCATAGGTTTCCCCAAGCACACCCGCGACGTCAGCCACGCGCATGCCGCGCGCCTCCCTGCCGAAAATGTCGCGCAGGCGCGATCCGCAGATGCGAAAGCGCCCGTCGCCTTGCTCGTCCACTTCAACAATGGAAAGACTGTCCAGCATGGCCCGCAGGGCGCCAGGATCAACGGCGTCGCGCGCAACGAGGCCGGACGCGTCGCGCCGGGCCGTCCAATAGGCGATGAGTTCGCGCTGAGGCGCGGTTACACCGGCAAAATCGCCCGTTCTGAGCATCGTTAGCCACCCCCGTGGTGATTCGACAAGAATCACCTATCGCGCGAGTAGACTCGGCGATCAAGAGTCAATGTAGATATATTATTAATATTACTGCTGCGAATTTTTCGTTACGCATGCGGAACAAAGTGTTCGCCCTCGCCTAGTCCTTGCGATCATTCCGGCCAAGGCCCATCGACTTGGCAAGCCGGGATCGTTGCTGTGAGTAGCCTGGAGCAACCATCGGATAGTCGGGCGGAAGATCCCACCTGGCGCGATATTCTTCGGGGGACATGTCGTATTTGGTTCGCAGGTGCCGCTTCAGGGATTTGAACTTCAGCCCATCTTCCAGGCAGACGAGATAGTCTTTGTGGATCGACTTCTTGACAGGCACCGCCGGTTTCGGCGGCTCTGTTTCGACAACGGGATCTGACAGCGACGCCAAGGACCGATGGACTGTGCGCAACAGCCCCGGAATTGCCTCGGCTTCGATCGTGTTGTGGCTGACATAGGCCGCAACGATTTCCGTCGCGAGCCCAATCAGGACGGCGCCCTCTGGCACCCGCCCATCTATCGTTTCCATTGTATCGCCCCTTAGCCAATACTTGGTTTTAGGGGTTAAAGCTCAATCAGACGGTGTAAACATGGCTAAAGCAGTTGGTATGCACTTGCCTCCTTGCCGTGTCATCTTGTTGTCACCCTTTTGGATGACAGCGCTAACTTACTGCGACGTGACGAACGACATGAGCAACACCACGCCGAGAACGACCGCCGTCCAGATCGCTGCGCCGCCTGTCAGCCCCCCTTGCGAGAGCTGTCCGCGAGGACTGAAGGCAGCTTCCAGCCTGTTATAGGTCGAGGCCGATGCCTTGCGGAAAAGGTCTGTCATGGCAGGGCCGAGCTTGGCCCAAACCGTATTGGCCCAAACCGCAAGGCCGAGACCGGCCTTGCGATAGAGCCAGTCGGTGTCGAGGATAATTCCGGGCTTCTCGGCGGGGTAAAGACGGAAGCGACGCAAGAGAACGAAGGCGAAGGTAGCGAGCACGAGGAGCTGCATCTGCGTCAGCACGTGATCGAGCGTGAACGGCTTGTAGCTTGCTGCCTCGATCGGATAAGGCAAGAGGGCATAGAGCCAGGTATAGCCGAGGCCGGGCACAAGCGCGGGGAAGCCGACTGCGATACACAGGAAGGCCGCCATGCCCATCGCAAGCAACATGTTGAACGGCGCTTCCTTCACGCGCTTGCCGCTGTCATGGGCGAAGAAGGCGAAGAACGGAATCTTGATGCCCGAATGTTCGAGCACGCCGGCCGAGGCAAAGAGCAACATCAGCCAGACGATGACCATGGCCGGATCCGACACGCCCTCATAGGCCACGGCGCTCATGGTGAGGGATTTTGCAATGAAGCCCGAGAAAAGCGGGAAGGCCGAGATCGACAGGCCGCCGATGATGCAGAACAATGTCGTCCAGGGCATCGACTTGTAGAGGCCGCCCAGCTCGGACGCCTTTGTCGTGCCGGTGCGGTAGAGCACGGCGCCCATGCTCATGAAGAGAAGCGCCTTGTAGATGATATGCGCGAAGGCGTGGGCACTGGCGCCGTTGAGGGCGAGCGGATTTCCGATGCCAGCCGCGCCGATGCCGATGGCGCAGATCATGAAGCCGACCTGGTTGTTCAGCGAATAGGCAAGCACCCGGCGCAGGTCGTTCTCGATCACCGCGAAGAAGACCGGGAAGATGGTCATCAGGGCGCCGATCCAGATGAGCGCGTCCTGACCCGGGAACATCCGCGCGAAGGCGTAAACGGCCAGTTTGGTGGTGAAGGCCGACAGGACGACGGCGCCGACGACAGACGCTTTCGGATAGGAGTCCTGTAGCCAGTTATGCAGGAAGGGGAACGCGGCCTTGATGCCGAACGCGATGAAGATGATGAGGGCGCCGGGCTCGTTGAGGCTGGTGAAGGCGTCCAGCGACAGGCTGCCGGTGTAGCGATGGACATAGGCGATCCCATCAAGCAGCAGGACGCCGGAGAGGACTTGTATGGCGAGGTATCGCAGCGAGGCGAAATAGGACGCGCGCGTGCCCGCCTGCAGCACGAGGAAGACCGAGGTGACGGCCGTGATCTCCCAAAAGATGAACAGGGTCATCAGATCCCCGGCGAACGTGGCCGCGACCGCTGCCCCTGCATAGGCAAGCGCCATTCCGTCCTGGATGCGGTCGTTGGTGTGCATCGCGTAGATGGCGTTGAGGAGCGAGGCGATGAGGAAGGCGAGGCCGAAGATGAAGTTGAGGCCGTCGACCTTGTAGAAAACGAGGTCCAGTCCCACGACTTCGACGCCCGACAACGCGACGCCGTGTGGCGCGAGCGCCAGCAGTGCGATAGCCGCAAGTGGCGCACCAATCGTCATCGCCTGGCGCACCGCGCGGACGGGGAGCAACATCGCGATGAGGCCTACCGCGATCAGCAGCCAACCAGGATTTAGTGCCGCGAGGAAGGCGGGCATCATTTGTCTCCCTCGTGGCGGCGCGGGGGCGCGCTTGCGCCAGGCGCGGCGATGTCGGGGTCGATGTCCTGGGGCGGACCGCCTGCATCGCCGTAATAGTTTTCATCTCGCCGCAGGAGATGGCCGAGTGGCCATCCCATCAGAACGACGAAGGTAAACGCGCCGAAGCCCCAGAGGCCATAGAAGCCCGTTGAATTAGCGAAATCGAGCGTTTCATGCCGCTTGATCAAGAGATCGACGAGGATCAACGCGACCGACAGGATCGCCATCCCCCAGAAGATGATCGCGCCGATGTTGCGCGCCTCTGTCCAGCCGAACAGAACTTTCGCCATCGGATGAATACCTTCGCGCGAGGTCTGGCTCATGGCATTTGCCTTTTCAGCCGCGCGCCTCACAAAGCGACCGGAGGCGTCGCGCCCGGCGGGGGTCTCGTCACTCATGGGCGCACCTCATTTTCGACGATCACGTCCGCAGCTGCAAAAGCCGGAGCAAGGAAATCGCTGATCGGTTCAATCAGCAGGAAAAGGACGATGCAGAGGGACGCGGTGAACACTGGCGCCGCCACCGTGAGCGCAGGTGCCCCGCCCGGCCGCTTGAAGGGCTTTGGCTCGGCTGAGCCCGGCAGCGGGAACAGCCCGAGAATCGCGATCGGCAACAGATACGCGATGTTGAGCAGCGACGATGCGGTCAGGACGAACGGCACCCAGTCATTGCCGCGGTCGATGGCGCCCTGCATGAGTTCATATTTCGGCCAGTCCCCTGCGAAGGGCGGCACACCGATGATCGACAAGGAGGCCAGCAGGAACGCGATGAAAACCAGCGGCATGCGGCGGCCGAGGCCGCGCATGTCGGAGATATTGGTGAGGCCGGTCGCGACATAGATGGCGCCGGCGCACATGAAGAGCGTGATCTTGGCGACCGCGTGGGCAGCGATCTGCATCGACCCGCCAAGGAACCCCGCCTGGTCTGCAAGCATCGCACCGAGGGTGACATAGGCGAGCTGGGCGACGGTTGAGTAGGCGAGGCGGGCTTTGAGATTGTCCTTCGTCAACGCGATCAGCGAGGCAAGGATGATGGTGACGCAGGCGACGTCCATCAGGAATTCACGCGACGGCGTGATGTTCAGCAGGTTCTCACCGAAGATGTAGACCGAGACTTTCATCACCGTGAAGACGCCCGCCTTCACGACAGCGACGGCGTGGAGCAGCGCCGAGACCGGCGTTGGCGCGACCATCGCGTTCGGCAGCCAGAAATGGAACGGCATCAGCGCCGCCTTGCCGATGCCGAAGACGAAAAGCAGCAGCAGCGCGCTCGCCACGAGCGGCGAGATCTCGACATTCGCGAGCAGGCCGCCATCGACGAAGTCGAGGGACTGGCCCGCGATCACCCACGTCCACATGATCGCTGTGAGGAAGAGGCCGATCGAGGTGCCGAGCAGCGTGAGCAGGTAGATCCGCGCGCCGCGCTGGGCCGCTTCATCGCCCTTGTGCGCCACCAGCGGATAGGTCGACAGCGTAAGGACTTCGTAGAAGACAAACAGCGTAAAAAGGTTGCCCGCCATGGCGACGCCCATCGCGCCGCAGATGGCGATGGCAAAGCAGATGTAAAAGCGCGTCTGGTTTCGCTCGCGATTGCCGCGCATGTAGCCGATCGAATAGAACGAGTTCACGATCCACAGGCCGCTCGCGACGACCGCAAACAGCATGCCGAGCGGTTCGAGCTTGAACGCGAAAGCAAGGCCCGGCGCCGCTTCGCCAACGAACAGGGACGGCCGGTCGCCATTGCTGACCGCAAGGGTGAGCAGGATGACGATAACGAACAGTGCAGCGGCCCCGATGATTGTGACGCCTTCGCGCAGATTGGGGAACCGGCCTGTGAGGGCGATCCCTACCGCAATAAGAAGCGGCAAACAGAGCGCAGCGGCAATCAGCGTCTCGGACGTCATCGGAACGCCTCCGCACCAAAGGCGGCAACGGCTGCATCACGTGCGAGCCCGAGCGGGAACTCAGCATCGATGCCGAAATAGATATTGGCGATGGCGAGAATCCAGAGTGGCACGAGCATCAGCAACGGAGCTTCTTTCCGCGTGGCGCGTGGATTCAAAGGCGGCTGGAAAAAAGCAGCCTGAAGAATACGGCCCATATAGAAGACGGCGAGGAAACTCGAGAAGACCACCAGCAAAACGGCCCACCACCATCCATGCTCGAACAGGGCATAGCCGAGCTGTAGTTTCGACATGAAACCCGCCGTCAGCGGTACGCCGATCAAGGAAAGCGCCGCAATGGCAAAGGCAGTCATGGTCAGTGGCGCAGAGCGGCCGAGCCCGGCAAAATCGCGGACCGTCGTGCCATGGTATGTGAGGCAAATGCCCGCGACGGCCATGAAGAGCGCGCCCTTGATGATGGCGTGATTGACGAGGTGTAACAAGCCTGCCGAGAGCCCCATCGCCGTGCCGAGTGACAGGCCGAGAATCATGTAACCCACCTGCGCCACGGAAGAGTAGGCGAGGACCCGGCGCACATCCGTCTGGAAGACGGCCTGGAAGCTGCAGATCACCATCGCCGCAATGCCAAGCGGCGCGAAGATCATCGCGAAGCTCGCCTGCTCAAACCCGTAGCCGGGCTGGAAGACCGAGAAGAGGAAACGGATCAGCGCATAGAGCGCCACCTTGGTGGCGGTCGCCGAGAGAAACATCGTCACGAACGAGGGCGAATAGGCATAGGCGTTCGGAAGCCATTGATGCAGCGGCCACATCGCGGCCTTGAGGCCAAGGCCAACGACAATGAAGGCAAACCCCGCCTGGACGGCCCGGTTCCCCGTCAAGGTCGGCAGTTTCGAGGCAATATCGGCCATGTTGAGCGTACCGGTCGCGGCATAGAGGAAGCCGACGCCGATGATGAAAAACGAGGCGCCGAGTGTGCCCATCACAAGGTAATTGAATGCCGCAGGGAGCGCGCGGCGGTCACGCCCCGCCCCCAGCGCGACGAGTACATACGTCGCCAGCGAGCTGATCTCGAGGAACACAAACATGTTGAAGGCGTCACCCGTCGAGGCCACGCCAATCAGGCCGCAGAAACACAGCAGGAAAGCCGCATAGAACAGCCCTCGTTTCTCGGCAGAAATCTCTGCAACCACTGTCGGCCAAGAGAGGATTGTGGACAGCACGCCCATGCCTGCAACAAGCAGCAGGACGAGCGCGTTGAGCGCATCGATCCTGAATTCGATACCGAGCGGGGGCAACCAGTTTCCGATTGCGTAGCTTATCACGCCGGTCGGCGATGACTGGACCTGGCCAAGCAGGACAATCGCGCAAAACAGCACGGCGGCGGTCGTTGCCATGCTGGCAAGCCAGGCAAGGCGGCCATTCTGAAGAATCGCCAGGATGGGCGCCATCACCAACGGGAAGACGACGGTCAAGGCCGGCGCATGCTGGATCACCCATGCCGGGGCGGCGTCGAGAACGGCCTGGACGATCATGCGCCTGCCTCGCTGAAGTCGCGATCGTCAGCGTTGGCTTGTGCACGATCGGCATCGATGTCCATCTGGCGCACATCGTCGGCTTCGATTGTGCCATAGGCTTCACGGATCCGCACGATCAAAGCGAGGCCGAGCGACAGGGTGGCCACGCCCACAACAATTGCGGTCAGCATCAGCACGTGCGGCAAGGGGTTGGAGTATGTCACCG
The DNA here is from genome assembly GCA_041752715.1 of Hyphomonas sp. Taxonomy (GTDB): domain Bacteria; phylum Pseudomonadota; class Alphaproteobacteria; order Caulobacterales; family Hyphomonadaceae; genus Hyphomonas. Next base: position 21,275 of record JBGSVY010000160.1, on the reverse strand, counting down.
CCAGATCTGCAAACCGCTCCGTGGCGCCTGCGACGAGGCTGTCTGCTGGCGCGGCCTCGCCATGGCCTGCGGCGTCGCCCTTTGGCATGTCGGGGCCAAGCAGAACGGGCGCCGTGCCCCCTGCGATGACTCCGAGGGTGACGTAGAACAGGCAGATCGATGTCTGGAACAGCGACACGCCGATCAGCCGCTTGATGAGATTCTCGGCCGAAAATGCGATGTACAGACCGATCATCATCAGGCCGATGATCGCCCAGTAATTGGCGCGTTCCAGAATGAACTCGAGCATGGGCTACCAGTCCTCGTCGCGGATTTCGGCAACCCGGCCGGCGAACGCGTAAAAGATCGTCGTCATGGAGCCGGAGACCGCGAAAAGCACGCCAAGTTCGATCAGGATGATGCCGACATGCTGGCCCTTGTGCCCACCCGGCGGTTCCTGGAACAGCGCCTGGTATTCAAGGTAGGCGCCGCCCTGCATCAGGGCATAGACCCCGACGCCCGCATAAAGCAGCAGCCCGACTGCGGCGATCCCGCGTGTCAGGACCGGCGGAATGGCCCGCATCGCGGCCGGCGCACCGAACACCAGCGCGTAAAGGATGACCGTCACCGCAACGACGATGCCTGCCTGGAAGCCGCCGCCCGGTCCCAGCTCACCATGAAATTGCACGTAGAGCGCAAACAGGAAGATCACGGGAATGAGCGACTTCGAGACGACGCGGAGAATGAGATGATGATCGCCCTTCATGCTCCCTCTCCCTTGCCCTTGGCGACGCCCGGCCGCGCAGGAGGCGTTTTGATTTCCTTGCGGATCGACTCAGCCAGCGACCGTTCTCCGAACCCGAGCAACAACGCGACGGCGATACCGGCAACGAACACAACCGCCGTCTCCCCGAGCGTATCAAAGCCGCGATAGCTTCCGAGAACAGAGGTCACGACGTTGGGAATGGCCGTGTCGAACCAATTGATTTGCACATAGGTCAGTCCGACGCCTGAATTTGCGGGCGAATTCGGATCCCCGAAGGCCGGCAGGTCAATCGTCGCATAGATCAGCATTGCCCCCGTCACCGCGCAGACGAGCAAGGGACCGAGGCGCGCAAAGGCCTTGTCAGGCTTTGCTGTCCTTGACGTCAGAAGCATCGCGCCGAGCGCCACCACGGTCGACATCCCGGCGCCGACTGCCGCCTCGGTAAACGCCACATCGGCCGCATCGACAGAAACATACCAGGCCGCTGAGATGAGCGAGTACACGCCCGACAGCATGATGATGGCAAACAAGCTGCGCAGCCGCGCAATGGCGACAGCGACAATGAAGAGGATCGCCAGCAAGACGATGTTGACGAGCGCCAACCCGATATCGCCGTCCATAATGCTCTGCATCAGCGCGTTTCTCCGTCATCGTCGAAAGTCGAGCCCGCGCGGCCGATCCTTGGCTGGAGGCCTGCTGTATAGGCTGCATTCGCGAGGGCGTGCGACGCCGTAGGGCTGGTGAGCACGAGAAAAACGAGGATCGCGAACAGCTTGAACACGATCAACCAGTCCGGCGCAATCAGCATCATGCCGACGACGACAAGTCCGGCCCCACCCGTATCCGTGATGCTTGCCGCGTGCAGGCGCGTATAGAAATCGGGGAAACGGATCACGCCAATGGTACCGACGATACACAGCAACGCACCCGCAAGGCACATCGCGCCACCCAGCGGATGGCGAACAAATGCCCACGCTTCGGAAAGCCATGTCAGAATGTCAGGCATCACGACGCCCCGCATCGGCACGACGCACCAAGGGCACCTGGAAGGAGCGGTAACGGAAGAATTTCAGGATCGCGATCGTTGAGACGAAATTTATCAGCGTATAGACGATGGCAATGTCCATGAATTCTGGCCGGTCCATCACGTAAAACAACAATCCGAGCACAAGCACGGTCTTGGTGCCGAAGGAATTGACGGCAAGGACCCTGTCATACAGCGATGGCCCAATCAGGGCCCGCAGCAACAGAAGCACCATGCCTGCAAGAATAGCGATGATTGCGGCGGCGATCATACTGTAGCCTCGGGTGCGTCGGCGGCCACCGAACAGCGGCGATCCATTTCCAGAAAGGCTTCCGGCTGGCAATACTGCTCGTATAGTCCGTGCACGAGCAAACGATCACCGTCGATGTCAACTGTGATTGTTCCGGGCGTCAACGTGATTGAATTGGCGAACGTCGCCTTTGCGAGATCAGAACGGCACCGCGTCTTCACCTTCACCAAGGTCGGCGTTATGTCGATGTCGGCCCGCAAACAGGCGACGATGACGATCCAGTTGGCCTTGATGACTTCCCAGGTGAGCCACGGGTAGTAGGCAAGGAAGGAAAAGAGGCGCGCATAGGGCACCCCCTCGCGGTCGATGATATCGAGGCGGTAGGCGAGAATAACTGTCAGAACAATCGACCCGGCGGCGAATGACAGCATCAAGGTCGTGTAGTGGCCGGACATACCGAGCCAGAACGCCGCCAGACCAAGGACCAACCCCACAAAATACGCCACAGCGCGTCGTCGCTCCGTTCGCAGCCCATCGGTTCGAGCCCTGACCTAATGACCTATGGCCAACTTGGGAAGCCCTTTTTGGGACGATTGTGCGGAATGCGCGTTCAGCCGCCAAACACGAGGCGCGCAGTTCTCTGCGCGGTCGAGAAACTGGCCTCTTCGTTTGCCGGCTCGCCGGCTTCGCGTGCCTGCTTGAGGGCCATTGGCGAATACGCGGAAGACAGCGACCAGTTCCAGTACCTGAGCACGGTCTGCGCCTTGGCGACCGTCAACAGCTCATACGTCTCAGCCACGATCGCAAACATCGGATGGACCTCGCCCGGACCGATCTCAATCGGACGGCGCAACGCGATCCACAGCCGCTGCAGGAAGTCGCGCTTGAGGCCAGTCGCCTTGCACAGGACCGCGAGGCCCTCCCCGCCAATGTCCGAGAGGACCTTCGCGGCCGTGACGGGCTTGATTCCGGACAGATAGCCGATCTCCTGTGCGATCTGCGCGGTCATGCCCTGGGACGCGGCGGCGTTGATCGCATCTTCCAGGCTTTCGAACGGGCTTCGCTCAATCGCCGAGCGGTTGCGTTGGCGCCGCTCGATCAATTGCAGCGCCTTGCGGGCGACCGGATCAGCCCATTGTTCGTCAGACGCCAGCTCGAACACATCGCTGCAAATGGAGATCATTTCGGACCGCTCGGCCGCTTGCCGCTGCAGGATCTTGCGACGGACAAGGCCATCAGCCCACCAGAACATTGCCATCGCATGCGACGGTTTCAGTTCGATCCGCTCGATCAGCAGGGCACACAGGCTCTCGTCATCCCTCGACCGCGCAACCAGCAGATCCATCGTCTGCTCAGAGAACGCGGCCGTGCGATTGGACAACAATTCCCTGACGATATGGGGCTCCCCATGCTCGGCAAGGCAGGCGCTGACCGTAACGCAAACCCCGCGCCGGCGCGCGATTGCGAGGCGATGCTCCGGCGTCGTGGAGACAGCAATTTCAACGAGGTCGCACGCATCAAAGGCTTCGCTCTCCTCCAGCAGGGGCCGGGCAATCGGAAAAGCGCACTGCGCGAGGTAACGCAGCACCCGGCGAGGCGCGTCGCGCGAGGGAACCAGCCGGTTGGCGCAGATGATGCGTTCACGCTCCGCGACATGGAACAAGACGTCCAGCAGGATGTCGCCGGCCATTTGCCGATCCTGTGACGGAAGACGCGATACCGGCATCGCCACCACATCGAGCAGCCTTCGCAGCAGCGCGTCAAGCGCAGGCCCCGTCCGCGGGGGAGGCAGCTGTTCCGGCGTCTCGATCATAAGGCGGCTTCTCTTCGTGCGGCCGAGAGGGTCGCAGGAAAGCGTTAACGGGGCGTGGAATTTTGGTTTGGTTAAGGGCGTTGGCGTCAGCGCGGCTTCAAAGATGCCGGATGCGCCACCAGGAGAAGCAGACTTGCCGCAAGAAACACAATCACAAGGATGAAATGGAACCCACCATCGGTGGCTGTGCTGCCAATTTCAAGTGGAATTTCGCGGCCTAGCCACGGCGACAGGTGCAAGGCTGCGCCGGTCGCGAGGATGAGCCCAGACAGCAGGGCGCCCGCGCGGCGCGTCACCGGCACGAGCAGCATCACCACAGCGACCAATTCGAGCAGCCCCGCGACCATGCGCCCTGCCGGTTCGAACGCGCTCGTCCCGGTTCGGTCGGCGAGCGTCTGGAAGACGACATTCTGGCCAGGCGGATCGAAGAACTTGACCCAGCCCGTGGGCGGATCAGGCAACGGATGCACGGTAAAGTGAACGAAAAATGCAATCAGGCAGAGCGCGAGGAGCCAGCTGATGATATGCCTGAACGGTCGCATGTTTCATCCTCGGGCGGCCTGCAACGGCACCTGAAACGTTAATCCGGCGCCCGCTTCTTGGCAACCGCCAGACTGCGAGCCCTTTCCAAGTGCGCGGTGCCAACCTAAAGACGGCGGCGGAGATGGGCACCGGAGTAGATATGACCGGCGAGGTCGCCAAAATCGTCGATGATCTGGCCGGTGAGGCCGCGGCCGACATCTCGTCGCCGGTCAGCGGTGTCAGCGAAGCCATGGGCGCTGGCGCGTCTCTGTTATCAACGGCCACCCGTCTGAGCGCGATGCGCCTGAGGCGCGGCGTGAAGATCGAATTGCCAGCCTACCTTGGTGTCCAATGCAGTTGGTTCATGGCCTTCGGGCTGCAACTCGTCCTGTTTCCCTATCTGATAACCGGGCCTGAACATCTCCATCTGGACGGGCTGGCGCTCGGCCTCGCCAACATGGCCTTGTCGGCGCCGTCAGTCGTTTTCCTGTTGATCGGCGGCGTCGTGGCTGAACGCGCTGACGGTCGACGATTGCTGATCCTGCTGCACCTTCTGGCGGCGGCACCGGCGTTCTTTCTCGCCTGGGTTGTTGGTAACGGGCTTCTGAGCTACCCGGCGATGATCGCCTACGGCTTGATGATTGGCACCATCGGCGCCTTTATGATGCCAGCACGCGACGCCATCGTGAATGAAGTCGTCGAGCGGCGCACCCGGGTCGGCTCCGGCGTCACCTTGCAGCTCGGTGTAACGCTTGCAACGATGGCGCAGTTCCTCGCGCAAATCGCCGGGCTTATCCTGGCCGGGTATGCCGACAGGGCGACCCTGATGCCTGCTTGGCTCGGCGGCTTCACGGTGGGTCCGATCGCCGCCGGAGACCTGCTGTTGATCCAGGCGATGACTTTGGCTGCGGGCGCCGGGCTGGCCTTGTTCCTTGCGCGAGGGCGGCAGGTGCGCACCGGGCGGACCGGACTCGGGGCAGCGTTCGGCGACATCCGTGAAGGCTTTGGCGCCGTGCGCGCCGATGGCAAACTCTGGTCGATGACGGTGCTGATGTTTGGGGTCGGCGTGTTCGTGATCGGGTCTTTCCTCGTCGTGCTGCCGATCATCAACCGCGACATCTATCAATTCGGCTCGTCCGGTATCCGCGACATGTTCGTGACCTTCTGGATGGGCGCGTTTGCCTCGTCAGTTGTGCTGGCCGTGTTCCGCCGGATCAAGCGGCAGGGGCGCCTTCTGCTGATCGCCCAGTTCCTCGCGTCCGTCTCGATGCTGGCGATGATGTGGAACGTGCCCCATTGGGGGTTCCTGCTGATTGTGTTCGGCTGGGGCATCGCGGCGGGCATTTCCATCGCCATGAGCCGGTCGATCGTGCAGGACGCAGCGCCAAAGGAAAAGCTCGCTCGCGTGCTGTCGATCTACCAACTCGGCTTCATGGCCGGCGCGCCGATCGGCGCCGCCCTGATGGGCGGGCTGGTCGATACGTTCGGGCCGCAGAAGATCGCCGTCGTGCCGGCTGGCGGCATGATCGCCCTGATCGTCTGGATGGTTTTCTTCACGCCGGTCTGGAACATGAAAGGCTCGGCCTGGTTGGCCCAAAACAGCCCGCGCTGAGTCTTGCGCCGCAGGCGGGATGACAGGCGCCTGAAACGCGGTTAGCGAAGGTCGCCATGAGTTTCCTCCCACGTGCAACCATCCATTGCGACACGATTGCCGCCAACTGGCGGGCGTTGAACGTCCTCCATTCCGGCGCGACAACTGCGGCTGTGGTGAAGGCAAACGCCTACGGGCTCGGCCTGCCACAGGTCTCGCGTGCGCTGAAATTGGCAGGTTGCGACAGCTTCTTCGTGGCTTATGCCGAGGAAGGCGTCGCCGTCCGCAAGACGGTCGGCCGCGGCCCTCGCATCTTTGTCCTGAACGGCCCGGTCCGCGGCGAACTGGCCGTCTACCGCGACGCCGAACTGACGGCGGTTTTGTCGAGCGAGCATCATCTCAAGCTCTGGGCCTCTGCCGCGCGCGGAACCTGCGCGCTGCATTTCGACACCGGCATGAACCGCCTTGGGCTGTCGCGTTCGCTGCTCGAAACCGAGACAACAGCGCTGCAGCGCCTTGCTCCGGTCCTGATTATGAGCCACCTCGCCTGCGCTGATGTTGCCGACCATGCCATGAACGTTGCCCAGCGGGCCGCGTTCGACGAGATCTGCACGAACTTCCCTGACACTCCGGCGAGCCTTGCCAATTCCGCCGGATGTTATCTGGGCCGGGCCTATGCCTACGACCTCGTGCGCCCAGGCATCGCGCTCTACGGCGGCTCGCATCCGCCGAAAGATGTCAGCCTCAGGGCTGCCCTGACTCTCGAAGCGGCAATCCTGAGCATTTTCAAGGGCCGAGCAGGCGAAACCATCGGCTATGGTGCAACGCACAGGCTTGCTGAAGACCGTGTGCTGGCAACCTGCGGCATCGGATATGCCGATGGATTGTTGCGGACGGGGTCGAACCGCCTGCATGGCTGGATCGACGGCATTGCCTGCCCCGTCCTTGGGCGGATATCGATGGATCTCGTGACGCTCGACATTACCGACGCAGTCAAAACTGCAAAACCAGGTGCGCGCGTTGAATTCATCGGCGACAACGCCAAACTGGAACTCCAGGCGGCGGCATCGGGCACGCTTGGCTATGAACTCCTGACGGGGATGGGAAACCGTGTCCAACGCATCTACCGCTAATCCTCTCGCCCTGATCGGGCGCATCACGCTGGGCCTGTTCGCCGAGATCGGGCGCCTCGCCGTGTTCGCAGGCCGTGTAAAGGCCGCTGCCTTCACCCCGCGCTGGTATGGCAGCGAAATCCTTCGCCAGATGGTGCGGATCGGCTTTTACTCCCTGCCCGTCGTGGGCCTCGCCGCCGTCTTCATCGGCGCCGCGCTTGCCCTCAACATCTACGAGGGCGGCAGCCGCTACGGCGCCGAGCAATTCGTGCCCAACATCGTTGTGCTCGGCATCTCACGCGAACTCGGCGCCACGATCACCGGCCTGATGCTGGCGGGGCGCGTCTCTGCCGGGATCGCTGCGGAAATCGGCGCGATGCGCGTGACCGAGCAGATCGACGCCCTCGAGACGCTGTCGGCTTCGCCTTTTCGCTATCTCTACGCCCCGCGTTTCCTTGCCGCGATCGTCACGCTGCCGCTGCTGGTGATCGCCGCCAACATCATCGGGGTGATGGGGGGCTGGCTCGTGAGCGTCTATGGCCTCGGCTTCGACTCCACGGTCTACCTGCGCAATACGATCGACTTCGTGACCCGTGACGACATTCTCGTTGGCCTGATCAAGGCGGTGCTGTTCGGCGCCATCATCGCCATCATGGGCTGCTATCAGGGCGACCGCAGCCAGGCGGGCGCCACCGGCGTCGGCCGTGCGGCAACGCACTCGATGGTCGGCGCAGCGGTGCTTGTCCTGGCGTTCAACTATGTCCTCTCGACGCTCTTCGTGGAGATCGGGCTATGAGCACACCCTTGTTGAAACTCGACGGCGTGGAGAAATCCTTCGGGACCAAGAAGGTGCTGCGCGGCGTGAGCCTCGATGTCGCACGCGGACAGAGCCTTGTCGTGATCGGCGGCTCGGGCTCGGGCAAGTCGGTGATGCTGAAGAACGCGCTGGGCCTGATGACGCCGGACGCAGGCAAGATTTTCTTCGACGGCGAGGACGTGACGAAGGCAACCGGCAAGGCGCGCGAGACGATGCGGGCGCGGATCGGCATGCTGTTCCAGTCAGGCGCGCTGTTTGACTCGCTGACGGTCTGGGAAAACGTTGCCTTCCGGCTGATCAATTCAGAAGGGCTCTCCCGCCATGATGCAAAAGAGCGCGCCATCCTGACGCTCAAGAAGGTTCGTCTGGGGGCGGACGTTGCAGGGCTTTACCCGGCCGAGATTTCCGGCGGCATGCAGAAGCGCGTCGCCCTCGCCCGCGCGATCACCTCGGAGCCGGACCTCATCTTCTTCGACGAGCCGACGACCGGACTTGATCCGATCACCGCCGATGCCATCAATGACCTGATCGTCGAAATGGTCCGCGGCCTTGGCGCCGCCGCCGTCTCGATCACCCACGACATGGCCAGCGCCCGCAAGATTGCCGACGAAATCGCGATGCTGTTCGAGGGCAAGATCATCTGGCGCGGCCCAGCGGCAGATGTGGATCATAGCGGCAACGCCTATGTCGACCAGTTCGTGAGCGGACGAGCGGAAGGACCAATCCAGCCCGCGATCTAATCCCATATGAATTGCTGAAAGGCCCGTCACTTGCAGGCCTTGTCCGAAATTGGCACGAAAACATGAACTTTAGTCCCGTCACGCCCTCGCAGCGGCCGCAATTGACGTCCTTGCAGGCGGGAAGGGCCGTTGCAGCGATCATGGTCGTGATCTTTCACCTCAACGGTTACTTCCTGCCGGAGGTTCTCTATGCGGGAAAGACGCTGCCTGACGCGGCCAAGATGGGCTTTGCTGGCGTCGAGTACTTCTTTGCCCTGTCCGGTTTCCTTATGGTTCTGGCCCATGCCAAGGATTTCGGACGGTCGTCTCGCGTGCGAAATTTTGCTTGGCGCCGCTTGACGCGGATCTATCCCGTCTACTGGCTCATCCTTCTCGCGCTGGTCGCGGCCCATTTCGTTCTGCCATCGATGACGGCCGAAGGCGCTCTGCCCCTCCAGACCGTGCTGGCCAACATGAGCCTTCTGCCGCTGAGCGAGCCTGCAATCCTTGAAGTGGCCTGGACACTGCAATACGAAGTCGCCTTCTACGTGATGTTCGCAACCCTTATCGTCTCGTTGCGGATCGGCATTGGCCTCCTCGCTTTTTGGTTTGCAGGCTGCGTCGCCGCGCTGGTTGTGTTCGAACCGGCCTTCCCTCTCAGCTTCATAGTCTCGCCCTACAACTTCATCTTCTTCGCCGGGATGGCCGCAGCGGCGCTCTATAAAAAGCTGCGTCCGTCCATGGCGATCGGATCTGTTCTCGGGGGCACGGCGATTTTCCTCTCAACCGGCCTCAGCTACGCCTATGCGATATGGCCCTATGGCGAGGGCTGGAGCACGGTTGCACTGGGTCTGGGCGCAGCGCTGATGATTGCCGGCCTCGCCAGCCTCGAGCATCGGGGATATTTCACAGCGCCAAAAGCGCTCGTCCTTACCGGCGATGCGTCCTATTCGCTCTACCTGCTGCATATTCCCCTTCTCGCCGTCGCCACCAAGTTCGTGGCCGGGCTGGGGCTCAATCAGCTCGTCGGCCCTTTCTCAATGACCGTGCTGCTGACAATCGGGTGCGTCGCTGCATCAGTGTTGTTCTTCAGGCTGGTGGAGCGCCCACTCGTCGCCGCGCTGCAAGGCAAGCGGGCGTCAACTACGCCAGCGCACGCCGCTTAGCCAGCAGCGGCGCGGCCCGCCGTACGCCCTGTGGCGAGGCAGGCTGTCAGCAAATAGCCGCCTGTCGGTGCGTCCCAGGCGATCATCTCGCCCGCGCAGTAGACGCCTGGCAGCGATCGAACCATCAAGTTTTCGTCGAGCTCATCCCATGCGACGCCGCCAGACGTGGAAATGGCCGAGCCCATTGGCGCGGTTGCCGTCAACTCGAGCGGCAAAGCCTTGATGAGACAGACGAGCGCGACCGGATCGCGGGGTGCGGCGCCTTTGGTCACTTCGTTGAGCAGGGCGGCCTTCACGCCCTCAAGTCGCACCGCCTTGCGCAAACGGTTGGCAAATGAATCTTTTGGGTGGGCAGCGGCGAGACGAACCGCAAGCGCGGCTTCGTCCTTGTCCGGAAGAAGATCGATCATCAGAACGGCCTGGCCATTCGCTTCAATGTCACGGCGCAGCGAGGCCGCAAACGGATAGACGATGCCGCTCTCGATACCGGACTGCGTGATGACGAAATCGCCCCGCACAGATTGTCCGTGAGCGGAAATAGATACGTTTTTCGCTGGCAGGCCTTCCAGCGCGCGAAGTCTTTCCGACCAATCGACGGCGAAACCGCAATTTGACGGCGCGAAAGGTTCGACCATCACACCGCGCTGCGCAAGGATACCGGCCCATGTTCCGTCCGAACCGAGGCGCTTCCAGCTCGCGCCACCGAGGGCAAGCACCACCGCGCCGGCTCCAACTGTTACCCGTCCCCTTGCCGTCTCAAAGGTCAGCGCGCCATCGACATCCCACCCCGTCCAGCGATGGCCGGTCTTGAGCGTAGCGCCAGCCTCGCCGAGACGTGCGAGCCACCGCCGCAGCAGCGGCGAGGCCTTCATCCCGACCGGGAACACCCGCCCGGACGAGCCGACATACGCATCGATCCCAAGCCCCGCCATCCAGTCAACAATTCGCGACGGCCCGAACGCCTGAACGATCGCGCCAAGACGGCCTCCGGGCGCATCATAGCGCGCGCGGAACAGCGCCTCGTCCTCGGAATGGGTGATGTTGAGGCCGCTCTTGCCCGCCATCAGGAACTTGCGGCCAGCGCTCGGCATCGCATCAAAGATGTCGACACGCGCGCCCGCTTCGAGCGCCGCCTCCGCCGCCATGAGGCCCGCCGGTCCGGCCCCGATAATCACCACGTGTTTCATGGCGCGTCCTTAGGCGGACGGGCTGCCCGCCGCCAGAGGCTGCGGCACTGACAGGCATTCCCCTAACCTTGCGGCCGCCGTAACAAGCACAGTGAGGAGCGCTGCAAACGATGTCTTATCAAGATCTCCCCGGCGAACATCACTACATGCATCGCGTCGGCTGGTTGCGCGCCGCGGTGCTAGGCGCGAATGACGGGATTGTCTCTACGGCCAGCCTGGTCATCGGTGTCGCCGCTTCCGGGGCCACGTCCAGCCAGATCATGGTCGCCGGCGTTGCAGGCCTTGTTGCGGGCGCGATGTCTATGGCCGCTGGGGAATTCGTATCGGTCAGTTCGCAGGCCGACACAGAACGTGCCGACCTCGCAACCGAGCGGGCCGCCCTGCGCGATCATCCACAAGCCGAGACCGTCGAGCTTGCGAAGATTTACGAGGACCGGGGGCTCGATCCGGCCCTCGCGCACGCAGTTGCCATGCAGCTGATGGCGAAGGATGCCCTTGGCGCCCATGCAAGAGATGAACTCGGCATAACGGATGCCGCAACGGCCCGCCCGACCCAGGCGGCCTTTTCGTCAGCCACAAGTTTTGCGGCTGGCGCAGCCTTGCCGCTTCTTGCAGCCTGGATCGCGCCCGCCGGCCTGTTCACACCGGTCGTAAGTTCCGTCTCCCTCGTGGCGCTGGCCTCGCTTGGCGTGATGTCCGCCTCGGCAGGCGGCGCTGGAAAAACGCGTGCCGTCATTCGTGTTGTCTTCTGGGGCGCGCTCGCAATGATCGCGACCGGCCTGATCGGGAGGCTGTTCGGCACGGTTGTCTGACGTCCGGCAGGCAGCCTCTTCCCACGGGCTGCGCGACCTCCTATCCCGTCGGTATGGCCAAGTCCCCCTCGTCTGCCTTTGTTTGCCAGGCCTGCGGCGCCGCATCCGCCAAATGGGCCGGGCGGTGCGAGGATTGCGGCGAGTGGAACACGCTCGTCGAGGAGGCTGTCTCTGCCCCACCCGGGAGCCTTAAGCAGGAAAAAGGCGTCGCCAAGCGGGCAGCCTCAAAGGTCGCTTTCGTCGCGCTGAACGACGAAACCGAAGCACCCGCCCGCATCGTGATGGGTGTCGACGAGCTCGACCGCGCCTTTGGCGGCGGTCTCGTGCCCGCCTCTGCAACACTGATCGGCGGTGATCCCGGCATCGGCAAGTCGACCCTGCTGCTGCAGGTTGCTGCCCGCCTTGCCCGCAATGGGGTCAAGACGGTGTATGTTTCGGGCGAGGAGGCCGCTGCCCAGATCCAGGAACGGGCTAAACGCCTCAAGGTCGCAGGCAGCCCTGTCCAGCTTGCGACGGAGACTGATCTTCGCCGGATCCTTTCGGCCCTAAAGACTGCAGAGCCCGAATTCGTGGTGATCGATTCGATCCAGACACTCTGGTCCGACAGTCTTGAAGCCGCCCCCGGCTCGGTCGCGCAGGTTCGCGCGTGCGCGCAGGAACTGGTGCGTTGGGCCAAGTCCTCTGGCGCAGCGCTGGTTCTCGTCGGCCATGTCACGAAAGAAGGAACGATCGCGGGACCACGCGTCGTCGAACACATGGTCGATGCGGTGTTCTATTTCGAGGGCGAACGTGGCCACCAGTTCCGCATCCTGCGCGCCGTCAAGAACCGCTTCGGGCCGACCGACGAAATCGGCATCTTCGAGATGCACCCCTTCGGCCTCGCCCCCGCGAAGGAACCCTCCGCGCTGTTTCTGTCCGCTGATGGCGAGGCAGCCGGCGGCACGGCGGTCTTTGCGGCGATGGAGGGATCGCGCCCCGTGCTCGCCGAAGTGCAGGCGCTGGTTGCCAAGTCTGCGTATGGCACACCTCGCCGCAGCGTGGTCGGATGGGACACAGGCCGCCTCGCAATGCTGCTGGCCGTGCTTGAGGCACGGTGCGGCGTCAATCTTGCGGGTATGGATGTCTATCTCTCGGTCGCAGGCGGCTATCGCATCACCGAACCGGCTGGCGATCTTGCCGCAGCGGCCGCACTGCTCTCGTCGCTGACGGGTGAACCCGTGCCGGCCCGATCCGTGTTTTTTGGCGAGGTCGCCCTCTCCGGCGCTGTGCGGGCGGCCCCGCGCATGGACCAGCGCCTGAAGGAAGCCGCCCGGCTCGGATTTCAGCGCGCGTTCATGCCAGACATCAGCGGCGTCGCAGAGGGCGGGTTGACGATCTCGCCGATAAAGCGGCTTATCGATCTTGTGGATCTGCTGGCTCCGGACGCTCCCAATGCTTGAAATGTTTACAGGTTTTGACGCGATTGTCGTTGGCGTTATTGTTGTCTCGGCCATCATGGCATTCGCCCGGGGGTTCCTGCGCGAATTGGCCACACTCGGCGCATTCATCGCGGCATTGGCTGCGGCCTATTACGCCCGGGTTTTCCTGCACAGCGCGGTAGAAGGCCTGCTTCCCGATAATGTTCACCCGCTGGCGGCGGATGCAATCCTTGTGATTACAGCTTTCGTGATTGTTTATGTCACAGTCGCCTGGTTCGGCCAGCACCTGTCCAAGAACATCCATGGCGGCGATGGCATCGGCCTCTTTGACCATATCGCCGGACTCGTCTTCGGGATCGCACGCGGGACTGTGGCGTTGGTCTTTTTCATCGTCTTGCTGAACCTTGCGCTTGCCGATGATCGGGTGCCGCCATTTATCCAGAAAAGCTTCAGTTATCCGTACCTGAAAAGCGTCGCCTCGATCGTCACTGGCGAAGCACGCGAAGCCGCCGCTATCCCGGCAGCAACCGAGCCCCCGGCGCCGCGCTGATCGGGGCGCCTGCCAAAGCCTTTACAATAGTGTCATGCGCGCCCTTTCGCATCGGGACGAACCGGCCTATATCCCCGGTCACAGTCCCGCTGCGAATCGAAGGTGTCTCCCGATGGTCTATTTCGATCACGATGATGACAAGCCACGCGAAGAGTGCGGTGTCTTCGGCGTCTACGGCCATCCCGAGGCGAGCCTCCTCACAGCCCTCGGCCTTCACGCGCTCCAGCACCGGGGCCAGGAAGCCTGCGGCATCGCGAGCTATGATGGTAAGCGCTTTTCGTCCGAGCGGCATATGGGCCTCGTCGGCGAGCATTTTGGCGGCGACCTGCGCGTGCGCCTGCCGGGATATGCCGCGATCGGCCACAACCGGTACTCGACGCAGGGCCGGCCGATGCTGCGCAACATCCAGCCCGTCTATGCCGATGTCGGCATCGGCGACAACAAGACCGGCGGGTTCGCAGTGGCCCACAACGGCAATCTCACGAACGCCCGCCAGTTGCGCCATGACCTCGTCAAGGACGGCGCGATCTTCCAGTCGACGATGGACACAGAAGTCATCCTTCATCTCGTCGCCCGCAGCCACAAGGCGAAGTTCATCGAGCGTCTCGTCGAAGCAATGCACCAGATCGAAGGCGGCTATGCCCTCGTCGGCCTGACCGGTAAGAAACTGATCGGTGCCCGCGACCCCATCGGCCTGCGCCCGCTCGTGCTCGGCCGGCTTGGTAATGGTTATGTGCTCGCCTCAGAAACCTGCGCGCTCGACATCATCGGCGCAGAGTTCATCCGCGAGATCGAGAATGGCGAAGTCGTCGTGATCAGCGAAGCAGGCCTTGAATCGATCCGCGCCTTCCCCCCACGCCCGCCGAGCCCTTGCGCATTCGAATACGTCTATTTCGCCCGCCCCGACAGCTTCATCCAGGGCCGCTCGGTCTACGAAGTGCGCCGCCGCATGGGCCAGCAACTTGCCGAGGAAACCTTCACGCAGGCCGACATCGTCGTGCCCGTACCCGATTCAGGCGTGCCCGCCGCGCTCGGGTTTTCCGAAGCCTCCGGCATCCCCTTCCAGATGGGAATCATCCGAAATCATTACGTGGGGCGCACGTTCATCCAGCCCACCCAGCTCGGCCGGCAGAACGCCGTCTCGAAGAAACACAGCCCCAACCGCGCCGTCCTTGAAGGCAAGCGGGTCATCCTTGTCGACGATTCGATCGTGCGCGGAAACACCTCGCAGCGCATCGTCCAGATGGTGCGCGAAGCCGGCGCCCGTGAGATCCACTTCCGCTCGGCCAGCCCACCCATCCTGAACCCGGATTTCTACGGCATCGACATGGCCGCAAAGAGCGAGCTTTTTGCATCGATCTACACGCATGAGCAGATGGTTCGTGAGCTGAACGTCGACACCCTCGGCTTCCTCTCGGTTCCAGGTCTCTACAAGGCCATCGGCGAACCCTTGCGCAATGCGATGCAGCCGCAATTCGCCGATCATTGCTTCACCGGCGACTACCCGACCCAGTTGCTCGACCATCAGCACGACGAATCGGACAAGGAACGCCAGCTTTCACTGCTGGACGATGCCTGACCCGCGCGCTAGATGCGCGGCATGACCAAGCCGCCCCGTCTGATCCTCGTTACCGGCGCCTCGCGCGGCATCGGCCGGGCTGCTGCGGTGGCGCTCGCCAGAGGCGGCGACCTTGTGATCGCCGTCGCGCGCTCGAAACTTGCATTGGAGAACCTGGACGACGAGATCCGCGCCCTCGGTTCCGAAACGCTTCTGGTGCCGATGGACCTGAAGGATCCAAAGGGTATCGAGACGCTTGGCAGGGTGATCGGCGAGCGGTTCGGTCGCCTTGACGGCCTTGTTGCCAATGCTGCAATTCTCGGCACGCTGGGCCCGGTTGAAACCTGCGGGCCACGCAGCTTCGAGGAAACGATTGCGGCAAACTTGACCGCGAATTTCCACTTGATCCGCGCCCTCGCGCCATGGCTGCACCAGTCGCCGGCGCCGCGCGCGGTCTTTGTGACCTCCAGCGTCGCCCGCAGGCCGCAGGCCTTCTGGGGCCCCTATCAGGCCTCGAAGGCCGGCCTCGAGGCGCTGGTCCTTGGCTGGGCCGACGAGACAGAGAAGGTGGCGCTCAGGGTCAACCTCTTCGATCCCGGCGGCACCCGGACAGGCATGCGCGCCGAAGCCAAGCCCGGAGAAGACCCGATGACGCTTCCGGCGCCCGAAGCGGTCGCCGCCGAACTCGTCAAGCTCGTCGGAGAGAGCGAGGCCCGCACCGGCGCGTGCATCGCCTATCGTGACCTGACGCAGGCCTAGGCCGAGATGCCAGGCACACGATGACAGTCACGGTCACTGAAATCTACCTGATCGCGATGCTGATCATCTTCACCGTGCCCTACCTCATCTGGAGGCTCGGCCGGACAGAGTATTACGCCCCGCTCGTCGTCGTGCAGATCCTGTGCGGCATCCTGCTTGGCCCCGGCGTGCTCGGCGCGGCCTATCCCGCCTACTACAATTTCGTGTTCCAGCCAGATGTCATCCGTATGCTGAACGGTATCGCGACCTGGGCGGTGATGATCTTTGTCTGGATCGCCGGCATCGAGCTCGACCTGAAATCGGCCTGGAAGAACCGGGGCGAGACCGGAACGACGGCAGGCCTCGCGCTCGCAACCCCGTTGCTCTTCGGCTGTGGCGCCGCCTTCCTCCTGTTGCAGACCGGGTACGCCTGGATGGGGCCCGGCGCGGCGGAATGGCAGTTCATCCTCGGCATCGGAATGGCCTGCGCGGTCACGGCGCTGCCAATCCTCGTCCTGCTCCTTGAAAAGCTCGAGATCCTCCGCTCCCCGCTCGGCCAGCGGATCCTGCGCTATGCCAGCCTCGACGATATCGCGATCTGGGCGGTGCTGGCGGCCATTCTGCTCGATTGGGAACGGATCGGGCGGCAGGCGATGTTCCTCGTTGGCTTTGCCGCCATTGCGTTTGGCGTGCGCTGGCTGATGGTGCGGTTACCGCAACGCGACCGCTGGTATGCCGGACTGATCTGGATGGCGCTTGCGGCTCTCGTCTCGGACTGGGCAGGGTTGCACTACATGGTCGGCGCCTTCCTTGCCGGCGCCGTGCTCGACCGTGACACATTCGACGAAGCGCAGATGGATCTTTTCCGAAACCACATCCTGCTCGCCATCATGCCGGTCTTTTTCCTATCGACGGGCTTGCGAACAGAATGGGATGCCGGCGGGTTTGCGGTATTCGGCGCAGCTGCGCTGTTGCTCGTGGCGTCGGTCGCAGGCAAACTTGTGGGCGTCAAGCTCGCGGGCCTTGCGCTCGGCTGGAAGAAGGGCGAGGCGAGCCTCATCGGCTGGCTGCTTCAAACCAAAGCCCTGATCATGATCATCTTCGCCAACATCCTGCTGGATCGCGGCGTGATCACGAATGACGCCTTCACCGCCTGCCTGTTGATGGCCGCCGCCTCCACGATGCTGACGATCCCGATCGTGACGCCCGCCCTCAAGAAGCGCGGGATTGAAACCTAACCGACATTCGCCAGCACAGCGGCCTCGGCGGCTTCCGCCATCTCCACCGCCGCAATCGCGCCGTGCGCCGGAACGGGGCTGCGGGCAAGCCCGAGGCACGCGGCGTAGAAGCCCTCGTCCGCCGCGCCGAGCGGATCTGGCAGGTCAGCCGCAATGTCGACCCGCACGTCATAGGCGGTCGTGTTCATTAAGCGGCGCGTCAGGAAGTCGATGGCAATCTCTCCGGAGGGATAGACGACGCGCATCGTCCGTTCCCGGAACGCTGCAGCGCGGCTGGCGGTCAGGCGCGCCTTTCCGCCGGACGGATAGGTGAACACCGCGTGCGCTTCGTCGATATGGCGGGAGTGGACGCACCGGCCGGTCGCCTCAACGCCCGTGAACGTGCTGCCGAGCATCATCGCGGCAAGATCGAGATCATGGATCATCAGGTCCCAGATCACTGAAACATCACCGGCCCGGTTGCCCGGCGCCGGCGGACCGGACCGCACTGACTCAACCAGCAAGGGGGTCTCTGCAATCGCCAGAACGCCCATCGCCTTCGCGACAAACCGCTCCTGATGGCCCACCTGAAGGATACGGCCGCGCGCCGCCGCCTCGTCGGCAAGGTCGCGCGCGGCGACGCCCGAAAGCGCCAGCGGCTTTTCGACGAGCACATGGCAATGCGCCTCGATCGCTTCACGGGCGAGCGGCGCGTGCCAGGTCGCCGGGACAGCGATCACCACCGCGTCGCACTCGCCGAGAAACGCGCGGTAGTCCGAAAATCCGCGCGCGCCAAACTGCTCGGCGAGCGTCCCGGCGCGGGCAAGGTCAACATCGAAGATTCCAACAAGGTCTGTGCGCGCCGAGGCGGCCGCCTTCTGAGCGTGATAATTGCCAAAAACACCAGCGCCCGCGACGCCAACCTTGAGCTTGTTCATGCCCAGCCTTCTTCAATTTCTGCTCCACATCGCATCCCAAGCCACCTCGTTGCAAGTCTGGCCAACCAGGGCGCCCTTCACGTTCTCCGACAGTTTCTTGCGCCAGCCTCTTCACACGCGCGCGTCACCGGTCCACTAAGCCCGGAAGAGAAAAAATCGGGAAGGAACACGATCATGGCCAAGCTGATGTCAACCGAATGGGCTCTCGCGCGCCGGCCCGTCGGCATGCCCCAGCTTGCGGACTTTGCCTCCCGCACGGTCGAAATCCCAGCACCCGCAGACGGTGAAATCCAGGTGATGAACACCTGGATGTCGGTCGACCCGTACATGCGCGGCCGGATGTATGACCGCGAAAGCTATGTCCCGCCCTTCCAGATTGGCGAGACGCTGCAAGGCGGCGCTGTCGGCAGGGTTACTGCTTCGGCCAATCCTGACTACAAGACCGGCGATCTTGTCTCCTCCTTCAATGGCTGGCGCACAGCCTGGGTCGGCCCGCCTGCCGCTGCAATGGCTCAGAAGCTGCCGGCCTCTGGCCTTCCCGAAAGCGCGTTTCTCGGGATCGCCGGGATGCCGGGCCTCACGGCCTATGCCGGCCTGCTCCGGGTCGGTGAACTGAAGGACGGCGACATCGTTTTCGTCTCGGGTGCGGCTGGCGCGGTCGGCTCGACCGTTGTCCAGATCGCCAAGATCAAAGGCTGCACAGTGATCGGCTCGGCCGGCGGCGCCGACAAGTGCGCGTTCGTGAAGTCGATCGGCGCCGATGCTGTCGTCGATTACAAGCAGGCAAAGGGCTTCGAGGGCCTCACCGCCGCGCTGAAAGCCGCCGCGCCTAAGGGCATCGATGTCTATTTCGACAATGTCGGCGGTGACCACCTGACAGCGGCGATCGAGTGCGCGCGCCCGATGGCCCGGATGGCATTGTGCGGGATGATCGCCCAATACAATGCCACCACCCCGGTGCCCGGCCCACACAACATGATCATGACGGTCGGCAAGCAGCTGAAGCTGCAGGGCTTCATCGTCTCCACGCACAATGACATGCTGCCCGCCTTCCACGCCGACATGGCAGGCTGGATCGCGAGCGGCAAGATGCGGTTCGAGGAGACCGTGATGTCCGGCATCGAGAAGGCACCGGAGGCCTTCCTTGGCCTCTTCACCGGCGCCAATACCGGCAAGATGCTGGTCAAGCTCGCTTAGCCATGGCCCGCCTGTTTGATGCCTATGTGATGGTCGACTGGAGCGCGGCCGCCAAGCCCGCCACCGGGCCGAACTCGATCTGGATCGGCGTGCTGTCGAAAGACGCGCGGCTGAAACTGCAATTCAAGGCCGAGAATATCGATACCCGCCTGAAGGCCCGCGCCTTCCTGCTCGATGCCATCGGCAAGCTGACGAAACGCGGCGACAAGGTGTTGCTGGGGTTCGACTTCTCGCTCGGCTATCCGGCTGGGACGGCTGCCGCGCTTGGGCTCAATTCGAAGGCGCAAGCGCCATGGGCCGCCATGCACGCCCATCTCGCATCGAAGGTGAAGGACAAGGCCGACAATTCGAATGCACGCTACGCCATCGCTGCCGGATTGAATTACGCCATCTCGAAAGGCCCCTTCCCCTTCTGGGGCGCGCCGGCCCGCGATGTTGTCTCCACGCTTGCCGCCACGAAGCCCAACTATCCTGCAGGTGGCCTTGCCGAGTATCGCCTTGCCGAAATCTACCTTAAGGAGAAAAATCTCGGCCAGCCCAAATCGGTCTGGCAGCTCGCTTATACCGGCAGTGTCGGCAGCCAGTCGCTGACCGGAATCCCGCATGTCCATGCCCTGCGAAGCGCCTGGCCGAATGCCCGGATCTGGCCTTTCGAGACGGGCGCCGAGCCGCTCACGCCGGAGGCCCTTGAGGGCATCGACGTCGTGATCGCCGAGATCTACCCATCCCTGATCAAGCCCGCGCCCCTCGCCGGTGAGGTTCAGGATGAGGCACAAGTGCGCCAGATCGCCCGCCACTATGCAGATCTGGACGAGAAAGGCCGCCTTGGAACGGCGTTTTCCACAGCCAACATGGCGGATGAGGCGAAAATCGCGCAGATCGTGTCC
Organism: Hyphomonas sp.; assembly: GCA_041752715.1. Taxonomy (GTDB): domain Bacteria; phylum Pseudomonadota; class Alphaproteobacteria; order Caulobacterales; family Hyphomonadaceae; genus Hyphomonas. The sequence goes on along the minus strand of JBGSVY010000160.1, from coordinate 1,014 downwards.
GAAGAGGGCTGGATTCTGGGCATCTAGCCCGTGTTTACTGGGGTTTCGGCGTATTCACGCAGTACGAATCGTGGGTATGTCGCCGTAATGACGCGTAAGTGTCATTTAACCTAGAGGAGAACCCCTATGAACAAGGGTGAACTGACCAAAGCGGTGGCGCACGCCTCCGGCCTGTCCCAGAGCGATGCCGGCAAGGCCGTCGATGCGGTGTTTGAAACCATCGCAGGCACGGTGAAATCACGCCAGCAGGTTGCAATCGCGGGCTTCGGCACATTTGCCGCCAAGACGCGCAATGCGCGCGAAGGCCGCAACCCCGCCACCAAGGAAACGATCCACATTCCTGAAAAGACCTCGGTGGCCTTCAAGCCCGCTTCGGTCCTCAAGGACATCTAGGGTCTGCCCCGGGCAAGGGAGGCCACCGCCCCCGGCCCGATCGATCTTCGCGGCGCGTCCGGCACCCGGGCGCGCCGTTTTGATTCAGGACGACGCCTCAGCCGGCAACCCGCCGAATGCCGAATTCCGCGAGCGCCATTCGAGCAACACAACCTGCAATACAGCGGCCACGAACACACCGACAAATGCGCCTTCCAGAACACCCCACGCGCCGCGCGCCTCGACGATGCCCAGCCAATAGCAAACCGGCAGCATGACCACGAAGAACGACCCGAGATGGATGGCACTCGGCAGCCAGACCATGCCCTGCGCGCGCAGCGCAAAGGATGCTGTCGCCTGCAGCCCGTCAAACAGCGTCGCGAACGCCGCGAGGATGATCAGGCTCGCAATGGCCGGCGCAAGCAGAACGCCTTCCATGAGAGCGTCCGCACGCACCAACATCTCCGCAAGCGTGTGGTTGAAGCAGATGAGAATCGCGCCGAGGATCACCCCCATCACAACTGTTGCCGCCACGCCGAGGCGCCCGGCATCGCGCACCTCGCCCGCATTCCCCCGCCCCACGGCCTCCGCCACGCGCACGCTCGTGGCCGAGGCGATGCCGAGATAGAACATGAAGCACAG
>JBGSVY010000159.1:0-4318 GCA_041752715.1 Hyphomonas sp. | reverse complement strand
CGCCCGGATCGGCATCCTCGGCGGTGGCCAGCTTGGCCGCATGCTGGCCGGCGCCGCGGCGCAGCTCGGATTCGATGTGATGATCTATTCTCCGGAAGAGGACCCGCCGGCGGGGCGCGTCGCCGCCGGGGCCTTCGAGGCAGACTGGGACGATGCCGGAGCGCTTCGCGAGTTTGCCGCAGCCTGCGATGTGATCACGCTGGAATTCGAGAATGTGCCCGTGGAGACCCTCCGCATCCTTGAGGCGGCGGGCAAACGTGTGTTGCCGGGGGAAGCCTCGTTGTCGGTGTCGCAGGACCGGCTGGCGGAGAAGACCTTCCTCAATGCCCACGACATTCCGACGGCGCCGTTCCGGCAGATCGACCACCTGGACGATATTGTCCCTGCCCTTGAGGCGATTGGCGGTTACGGCGTCTTGAAGACAAGACGGGAGGGTTATGATGGCAAGGGCCAGGCCTGGATCCGGCTCGGCCATGGCGGCATCCTCGAAGCCTGGCAGGCGCTGGGCGAGCGGCCCTGCATCGTCGAAGGCGCCATCGCGTTCGACTGCGAGATTTCCGTGCTGGTCGCACGCGGACTTGGCGGGACGACGACGAGCTGGGCCCCGCCGCGCAACAGCCACGAGAACGGCATCCTCGCGCGCTCGATCGTGCCGGCGGGCCTTTCCAAAGCCATGGAGGAAGAGGCGCGGGCCAAGGCGATGCGCCTCGCCGAAGCGCTCGGCCATGTCGGCGTGCTGGCGCTCGAATTCTTCGTGCTGCCGGATGGCACGCTGCTCGCCAACGAGTTTGCCCCGCGCGTGCACAATTCCGGCCACTGGACGCCGGAAGCCTGCCAGACCGGCCAGTTCGAGCAGCATATCCGGTGCGTCGCCGGCTGGCCGCTCGGCGATACGCACCGCCTGTTCGATGCCGAGATGGTCAACCTGATCGGCGAGGCCGGGCAGGTCGATCCGGCGCGCCTCGGGCCGAATGACACGCTGACCCTCTATGGCAAGCACGCCGCGCGCCCCGGCCGCAAGATGGGCCATATCACCCGCCGCCTTGGCCCCCGAAAGGACTAACTGCATGCGCCTTCCCGTCTCGACCTGGCCGGACATCGAAGCCTGGCTCACCAAATCGAAAACCATCGTCATCCCCATCGGCTCGTTCGAGCAGCATGGGCCGAACGGCTTCATCGGCACGGATGCGCTCTGCCCGGAAATCATCGCCAACCATGCCGAGAGCCTCAGCCCCGACGACATTCTCGTAGGTCCGACGTTCAACGTGGGCTGCGCGCAGCACCATCTCGGCTTTCCCGGCACGATCACGCTGCGCCCGTCCACGATGATGGCGGCGATGGCGGACTGGACCGAGAGCCTGGTGCGGCACGGTTTCGAGCGCGTTCTGTGGTTCAACGGGCATGGCGGGAACATCTCCACCATCGAGGCGGCGTTCGCGGAAATCCATGCGCGGCGCAGCTATGATCCGCGCGGGGCAGACAACCGGCCAGACCTCGCGCTGAAGCGGCGCGACTGGTGGGACTACAAAGACGTGATGGCGATCTGCAACCAGCTCTACCCGGTCGGCCATGGCAGCCATGCCACCGCCTCGGAAGTGTCGGTCACCTACTGGGCCTATCCGGACCGCGAGCGCCAGCACACGCCGATGAGCCCGAAGATTGCCCCGACCGGCACGATCAGTGACGCCGTGCGGTATCGCCGCGACTTTCCGGATGGGCGGATTGGCTCTGACCCCACGCTGTCAAACGCGGCGGATGGGGGCAAGATCGTCGACGTTGCTGCGCAGTGCCTGATCGAGGAAGTGGCGCGGTTCAGCGCCTGACGTGTGACAACGGCGCTGAATGAAAGACCCGTAATGCCTGCCGTGCGGACTGGCCCGGCCGCGCGAAGGCCTGTATCAGCAGGGCTCGTCCGGGAGACATCGCGCCGCGCATGCTTGACATTCAGTCGCTAGAAAAAGCCTTCGGCGCGAAACAGGCGGTGCGCGGGGTGTCCTTCACGGTCGAAAAGGGCACTGTGCTCGGCTTTCTCGGACCGAACGGCGCAGGAAAATCGACGACCATCCGCATGATCGCCGGTGTGCTGGAACCCGACAGCGGCGATGCCATCATCGACGGCAAGTCGATCCTGACCGACCGGCGGGCCGCGCAGGCCGCGCTCGGCTACCTGCCGGAGGGCGCGCCGCTCTATAACGACATGACACCGCCGGAATTCCTGACCTACATGGCCGCAGCGCGCGGCATCCCGAAAGCCGAGCGCAAGGAAGCCGTCGAGCGCGCGATCGCCGATACCCGCGTGTCCACTGTCCTGCATCAGCGGATCGGCGCGCTGTCGAAGGGCTATCGGCGCAGGGTGGGCCTCGCGAGCGCGATCCTTCACGACCCGCCGGTTCTCGTGCTGGATGAGCCGACGGACGGACTGGATCCCAACCAGAAGGTTGCGGTGCGCGCGCTCATCGCACGGATGGCGCCAACCAAGGCGATCGTGATATCGACCCATACGCTGACCGAGGTGCCGGCGATGTGCCACCGGGCAATCCTGATCGATCGTGGACGGATCATCGCCGACGACACGCCAGCGGGTATCGCCCGCCGGTCTGAGGACGGAACCCTGGAATCGGCCTTCGCCCGCCTGACGGACCAGATCGAAGCGGAAACCCTGTGAGCGCGTTTCTGGAGCGCCAGATGAGCGGCTTTCGCGCGACCTACCTGCGCGAAGTGTCAGCCTATGTCTCGACGCCCATGGCGTATATCTTCCTCGCAATCTTCCTGCTGGCGCTTGGCCTGTTCACATGGGAAGCCTCACGCTTCTTCGAGACGGGCGCCGCTGATCTCGCGCCCTTCTTTGTCTGGCATCCCTGGCTTTACGTGATCTTCCTGCCCGCGCTTGCGATGCGCCTCTGGGCCGATGAGCGCGCCGCAGGGACCGACGAGCTTCTCCTGTCGCTGCCGGTCGGCCTGCCCGGTCTCGTGCTTGGCAAGCTGTTCGCCGCCTGGACCGTTGCCGCGGCTGGCCTTGTCCTGACAACGCCGATGTGGGTCACCGTCAATTTTCTCGGGACGCCGGACAATGCCGCGATTGCACTCACCTATTTCGTCAGCCTGCTGATGGCCGGCGCCTACCTGTCGATCGGCGCCGCCGTCTCGGCCCTGTCTGGCAGCCAGGTCACCGCCTTCCTCATCAGCGTGACAATCGCCTTCGTTTTTACCGCAGCCGGCTGGCCGCTGGTCTTGTCCACGGTCCGGGGCATCCTCGGAACCGGCGTCGCCGACATCGTCGCGCAGTTCTCGTTCATCACCCAGTTCGAGGCCGCCCAGCGCGGCGTGCTGGAACTTCGCGCGGTGCTCTACTTCCTCGGGTTCACGGCCGTCATGGCCTTCCTCAATTGCCTCTGGGCCTCGCGCCAGAGGTTTGGGTGAGCGCGATGCGGGCAAACCGCTATCTCCTTCTCGCGACCCTGCTTGCCGGTATTATCCTGTTTGCCGGCAACATTGCCGCGCAGAAGCTGCTGGCGGGCGCGCGGATCGATTTCACCTCCGGCAAACTGTTCACGCTTTCCAACGGCACCCGCGAGACCCTCAAAGGCATCACCGAACCGGTCGATCTCACGCTCGTCTATTCACGCGAGGCCGCGCAGGACTACCCCGCCGTGCGCGCGCATGCCGAGCGCGTGCGCGAACTGCTCGGAACCTATGCCTCCCAGTCGGGCGGGCGGGTGCGGGTGCGCGAGATCAACCCGGCACCTTTCTCGCCTGCCGAAGACGAAGCCCTCGCCGCCGGGATTTCCGGCCTGCCTGCCGCCAGCGGCGATCCGCTCTATTTCGGCATCATTGGCCGCAACACGATCGACGACCTGCGCGTTATTCCTTTCCTGGCGCCGGAGCGCGAGGTGACGCTCGAATATGACCTGACACGGATGATCGCCCGGCTCGACGACCCCGATCCGCCGCGCGTCGGCGTCCTGTCGGCCCTGCCGGGCATGGCGGCGACGGGCGAGGACAGCGGCTATGTCCTCCTGCAGGATATTGCCCGCAGTTTCGAGATCGAGCGTATCCCGGAAGATTTCGAGGCCCTGCCTGACAATCTCGATGTGCTGCTCGTCGCGCATCCGCCGGCGATGAGCCGGAGGCAGGAATGGCTGATCGACCAGTTCATCCTGCGCCAGGGCCGGGCCGTGTTTCTCGTCGATCCGGCGGCCAAGACAGCCGCCGCCGAGGGCGTCATTGGCCTCGAAGTCACCATAGCCTAGTGCAGTAACTGAAGCCACAGCTCACCTGCACCACGTTAGGCCGCATCATTGCCTGTCGCTGGTGAAAC
>JBGSVY010000158.1:0-15267 GCA_041752715.1 Hyphomonas sp. | reverse complement strand
CTTGAATGGTTGCACCGGCTGGCGAGCGAGCCGCAGCGGCTTGCGCGGCGCTATCTCGTGGACGGCCCGGCCATTCTGGGCCTCTGGCTGAAGGCGCGCGGCAGGCCGGCCTGATAGGGGGTCGCATCGGCGGCCATCTTGGGCCATACTTGGCGCCCGATACGCGCAAAGGAGCGGCCCATGCAGATTCAAATCACCGGACGTCATATGGCCCTTGGTGACGCGCTGCGAAGCCGGATCGAGGCGGGACTTGAATCTGCGGTATCGAAATATTTCAGCCGGACAGGGGAGGCGAGCGTGTTCGTGTCGCAGCATGGTCCGTTCGTGGAGGTTGATTGCAACGTCCACCTGCCGTCGGGCATCGTGCTGCAGTCGACCGGCCGGGCGGACGATCCGTATGCGGCGCTGGAGGCAAGCCTCGAGAAGATGGAAAAACGGGTGCGCCGCTACAAGCGCCGCCTGAAGGACCATCATGCCGCAGCGCCTGTGCCGATGCCGAGCGAGATGGCCACGGGGGCCGTCTTCCAGGGCAGTGAGGCGTTGAATGGCGAGGACGCCGAGGTCTACGAGGAGGCCGGGGATGCCCCGCTGACGGTGGCCGAAACAGCCGTTCAGATCCGGACAATGAGCGTTTCGGAGGCAGTGATGCAGCTGGAATTGCAGGATGTACCGGCATTGATGTTCAGAAATGCTGGCCATGAGGGGCTGAATATGGTCTACCGCCGCCCCGACGGCCATATTGGCTGGGTGGACCCCGCCATATCGCCACGGAACTGAAACCCGCGACGGACAAGAGTTGAATGACCAATGATCTGAGCGCGCTGCTGCGTGAAGGCGTCATCGTTCCGCTGCATGATGCAACGAGCCGCAAACAGGCGATCCACGCCCTGTGCGAGGCCCTGTCTGGCGTGCTGAACATTCCGGCGCGCGAGATCGAGGATGCCGTTATGGAACGCGAACACCTCGGCTCGACCGGTGTGGGCGAGGGCGTCGCCATTCCGCACGCGCGGCTCGACAAGCTGTCGGCGCCGGTGGGCGGGTTCATGCGCCTCGTGCGCGGCGTGGATTTCGAATCGGTTGATGACCGGCCGTGTGACCTCGTGTTCATGCTGCTGGCACCGGATGGCTCCGGCGCCGAACACCTGCGGGCCCTCGCCCAGGTCAGCCGCGTGTTCCGGCAGAGCGCGGTGCGCGACGCCCTGAGAAGGGCCCGGACCGAGGCGGATGTCCGCGCCGTGATCTGCGGCGAAGCTGTCAGCGGCTAGAGCATGATGCGATCAGCTTGAACCAGCTGATCATGCGATGCTTTAACCGCCGGCGGGCGGGGCCTCTTCAAAGCCGCGATTGCGCAGAAGCGGTTCTATGCCGGGATCGGACCCGCGGAAATTGCGGTAGAGCTCGTCGGTCTCACGCAGGCCACCCGATTCGTAGACCCACTTCTTGAGCCGCGCTGCCAGCGCTGGATCGAAGATGTCGCCGGCCTGCTTGAAGGCGTCGAACCCATCAGCGTCGAGAATTTCCGCCCACAGATAGGCATAATAGCCGGCCGCGTAGCCGCCATCGAAGATGTGGGAGAAATAGGTCGTGCGATAGCGCGGTTCGATCACTTCGGGGATGTTGTATTTCGCCAGCACGTCCAGCTCGAAGGCGCGGGCGTCGGTGATCTTCGCGGCCTCCTCCGAGGTCAGCATGTGCCAGTGAAGGTCGATCAGCGAGGCGGCGATATATTCGGTCGTCTTGAAGCCCTGGTTGAAGGTCGCGGCCGTGTTCATCTTGTCGATCAGCGCCTGCGGGATCACCTCACCGGTCGCGTGGTGGCGGGCATACTGGGCCAGTACAAGCGGTTCGCTTGCCCAGTGTTCGAGCACCTGCGCGGGGAACTCGACATAATCGGGACCGCCGAACGTGCCCGAGAAGGACGGGTAGCGGATGGTGGTCAAGAGGCCGTGCAGGCCGTGGCCGAACTCGTGGAACAGGGTCTCGACTTCGGAGAAGGACATCAGGGCCGGCTGGCCGGGTGCAGGCGGGACCATGTTCAGGTTGTTGGTGATCAGGGGACGGATGGTCTTGCCGCCGATTTCCGATGACTCCCGGTAAGCGCTCATCCAGGCGCCGCCGCGCTTGGATTCGCGCGAGAACATGTCGGTCATGAACAGCCCGCGATGCGCACCGGTATCCTTGTCCTTGACGTCGTAGGCCTCGACGCCCGGATGCCATCCGGCAACCTCGACTGGTTCCAGCGTGATGTTGAACAGGCGCGAGGCGACCGCGAAGGCGCCATCCCGTGTGCGGCCGAGCTCGAAATAGGGGCGAAGCTGGCTCTCGTCGAAGGCATAGCGCTCGGCGCGCACCTTTTCGGCATAGTGCCACCAGTCATGGCCCTCGATGGCAAAGCCCGCGAGCCTGTCCATGTCGGCCTTTTCCTCGGCAGCGCGGGCAAGCCCCGGCTCCAGGACGCGGGCGAGGAAGTCGAGCACGGCGTCCGGTGTGCGGGCCATGCGGTTTTCGAGCACGTAGTGCGCGTGGCTCTGATAGCCCATCAGTTCAGCGCGCCTGGCGCGCAGCTGGGCAATCTTGATCGCCAGCGCGCCATTGTCGGCCGCGCCGGAGGAGGCACGCAGGCGGTAGCCGTCAAACAGCTGGCGGCGAAGCTCGCGGTCCTCTGCGCTGGTCATGAAGCCCTCATAGACCGAGCGGTCGAGGCCGACGATCCATGTGCCGTTGCCATCGGGGTCGAGGGCATTGCGAAAATCCTCCGACAGGCCGCCGAGGCGGGCCGGATCGGTGATCTCCAGCTTGAAGGCCTTGGTCTCGGCCAGGAGGTTCTGGCCGTACTGGGTGGTGAGGGTGGAGAGCTGCTCGTTGATCGCGCCGATCTCGGCCTGCACATCCGGAGCGAGCGCGGCGCCGGCGCGGACGAAATTGCGATGGGTGAGTTCGAGGAGGCGCGCTTCCTGCTCGTCGAGGCCAAGCCGGTCACGCTGGTCATACACGGCCTTCACGCGCGCGAAGAGTTCCGGATTGAACGTGACGGCGTCGCGCTCGCGTGTCAGCATTGGGTAGATCTCGGCTTCGAGCGCCTGGATCGTGTCGTTGGTGTCGGTGTTCGACAGGTTGCCGAACACGTTCATCACCTTGTTGAGGGCCGCGCCGGTCTGTTCGAAGGCGAGGATGGTGTTCTCGAAGGTCGGCGCATCGGGGTTTGCCACGATCGCCTCAATCTCGGCGCGGGCCTCCAGCATGCCTTTGAGGATCGCGGGCTTGAAATGGTCGTCGCGGATGTCGGCAAAGGGGGGCACGCCATAGGGGCCGGTCCATTCGGCGCGGAAGGGATTGCCGGCAAGTTCGGCCTCGGAGACGGCGAGGTCTGGCAGCACGATGCCGGAGGGCGCTTCCTCCGTTGCGGTAACGGTTTCGCGTGTGTCGCAGGCCGTGGTGGCGAGAACCAGCGCGGCCGCGCCGCCCTTGAGCATGTCAGTCATTTTCATCCGGGTTCCTTGGAGGGGGAGCTTTGCATCAAGGTAATGGCTGGCGGCGGCAATGGCCAGAGGGCCGGTCAGCGGGGCAGGCGGGCGACCGTGCGGTGGTAGTCTTCCAGCGTCTCCTCGAAGATCTGCGCGATGGGCTTCACCTCGCTGATACGGCCCGCCACTTGGCCTGTCAGGGCGATGCCGGCTTCCAGGTTGCCGCCGAAATAGACGTCCTGCGTTCCGGCAAATTCGCCGAAGATGTTGGGGCTGCCCTCTTTTTCCAGCCTCGTGGTCCGCTCCGTGCGCAGGGCGCGCAGGGCCGGGCCGGGACCGGCACGGTTGAGGAAGACGGTGTCAGTCGCGTCGGCGCTGATGATCGCCTCCTTCCAGTTCGCGTGGACCGGGCTTTCGGCGGAGGAGAGGATGCGCGTGCCCATCAGCACGCCTTCGGCGCCGAGCGCGAAGGCGGCGGCCATCGTGCGCCCGTCCATGATGCCGCCAGCCGCGACCACCGGCACCGAGACCTTCTCGCAGACCTGCGGGATCAGCACCATTGAGGCGACATCCTTCGGGTTCTTGAAACCGCCGCCTTCGCCGCCTTCGACAATCAGGCCGTCAACGCCCGCCTCGATGGCACGCAGGGCGCCGGCGAGGGAGGGGACGACGTGGAAGACGGTGAGCCCGGCCTCCTTCAGCATCCCGGTATATTTCATCGGGTCGCCGGCGGACGTGGTGACGAACTTTATGCCCTCGTCAATGATGAACTGCACGATGTTCGGGTCGCGCACGAAGGCCTGAGCGACGTTCACGCCGAAGGGCTTGTCCGTCAGCGTCTTCATCTTCTTGATTTCTTCGCGGATCGCGTCGAGTTCGCCGGACGAAGTCTCGATGATGCCCATGCCTCCAGCATTTGAGACCGCCGATGAGAGCGGCGCGCGGGCGATCCAGCCCATGGCGGCCTGGATGATCGGCTTCTCGATGCCGAGCAATTCGGTGATGCGGGTTTTCACAGGCGCTGCGGGCATGAAGGCCTCCGGTTTTTGGACATGCCTGAGTTAGCGAGCCTTGACGTTGCGAGAGGCAAGGGGCGCGTCAGCCCGGCAGGGCCTGCGCGCCGATCTTGCGCACGCCGGTGGCGTCGATGCTGAGGCAGGCCATGCTCTCGGCGCCCTGGACATGGCAATACATCGGCGAGGCGGCGGCACGGATCGCCTCGTAGGCCGCGCGGTCGATGCCATCTTCAACATAGAACGGGAACTCGCCGGAGACCGGCAGATCTTCGCCCTCGGGCCATTCGGGCAGGTTCGCCGTTGTCGACGGCTCGCCACGCTGCGTGTCGCCGGCCCAGGCCTCGAGCGCGACCCGCATCGTGTCGGTATCGGCGGCATCGGCAAAGCCGAGCAGGTAGCTGCTTTCGGCATCGAAGACGTAGACCACGTTGCCGCCCGCATCGTGGAGGGTCAGCACCACCGTAGCGGCCGAACAGTCGTCGCCGCTGGCGGCGGCACCCGCTGTGTAACCGTCACCAAGCGAGGGCAGGGGTAGGGCTGCGACCTCGACGGTGCAGGCGGGCACCCCGGCGACCGGGATATCGTCAGACGGAGCGGCCGGCGCCGGCGGCGTGCAGGCAATGAGGGCGAATGGCACGAAAAGGGCGGCGGCGATCAAGGTGCGCATCAGGGGTCTCCAACAATCTGTCGCACCTTACTGGCAGGCTTTGACCTCAGTGCACAGGCGCGATGAATGGCGCCGGGCCTTTCCTAATGCGCCTCTGGCGCTAGGGTGCGCCCTAACACAGGGAGTCGCCATGAGCACAATGCAGCAGGTCGTGCTGAAGCAGTATTGCGAAGGCTTGCCGAAGCCGGAGGATTTTGCGCTGGAGACCGCGCCACTTCCCTCGCCGAAGGACGGGCAGTTCCGGGTGCGCCATGTCTGGTGTTCGGTTGATCCCGGCACGCGCTCGCGCCTGTCGGGCGGCGCGTCCTACGCTGCGGCACTGCCACTCGGCAAGCCGATTGACGGCTTCAGCGTGGGCGTGCTCGAGGACAGCCAGAACCCCGACTGGCCGGCCGGTACACATGTATTCTGCGCGGGCGGCTGGCGCACCCATTCGCTGCAATCGGGAAAGGGCTTCATCGGGCGGGTCACCGACGTGCCGGGCGTGCCGCTTTCGGCCTGGATCGGCGTGCTCGGCGTGCCGGGACTGACGGCCTGGTTCGGCCTGAAGGAGACCGCGCGGTTCAAGGCGGGCGATGCGGTGCTTGTCACCAGTGCTGCAGGGCCTGTTGGCGCAACGGCAGGGCAACTCGCCCGGGCCTGGGGCGCCGCCCGCGTGGTCGGCGTTGCAGGCTCGGACGAGAAGTGCCGCTGGCTGACGGACGCGGCGGGGTTTGATGCAGCCATCAATTACAAATCGGCCGGTGACCTTACGGCGGCGATCGCATCGGCGTTCCCGGAGGGCGTTGATGTGCTGTTCGACAATGTGGGGAATGCGAGCATCGACCGTGTGCTGCCATTGATGGCGATGAACGGGCGGATCTGTGTTTCAGGACAGGTGGCTGACTATAATGTCGCGCCCGAAGCGCGCGAGGCCATCCGCAACACGGCGCCCTTCATCACCCACCGGATCAACATGCAGGGGCTTGTCGTGTTCGACTTTGCGCGGGGCTTCGGCGAGGCGCTTGCGACGATGGCGCGGATGATCGCGTCGGGTGAACTGGTCATCGCTGAAGACCGGTTCGAGGGCCTCGCCGCCATGCCGGAGGCGTTCTGCGGCCTCTTCAAGGGCGAGAATTTCGGGCGCCGGGTTGTCAAGGTCGGGGAGGACTAGATGAGCACATCGTATGATATCACCAAGGACAAGTGGGAGCGATTCACCTTTGAACGGAAAGACCGTATACTGACGGCCTACATCACCTCAAGCCATCCTGTGAACGGGGTGGACGAACAGATGCATACAGAGCTCGCGCTGATCTTCAATTGCCTGCAACGCGACAGCGAGAGCGATCTCATCATCCTGTCCGGAAAGGGGCGCGCCTTCTGCGCGGGCGGCGATTTCGACTGGTTCGAGGACCAGATCAATCATCCCGAACGCTTCCGCGCGATTGGCTGGGACGCAAAGCAGATCGTGGTGACGCTGCTGCAGATGGAAAAGCCGATCCTCTGCCGGATGAACGGCGCGGCGGCCGGGCTGGGGGCGACGATTGCGCTGTTGTGCGATGTGATCATTGCAGACGAGACGGCGAAGATCGGCGATCCGCATGTCAAGGTCGGCCTTGTGGCCGGTGACGGCGGCGCGCTGATCTGGCCGCAGCTGATCGGCTTTGCCAAGGCCAAGGAACTGCTGATGACCGGCGACCTGCTGGACGCGAAAGAGGCGATGCGCCTTGGCCTTATAAATTATGCAGTTCCAGCCAGCGAACTCGATGCGAAGGTCGGCGAGATCGCGGGCAAAATCCTCGCCAACCCGAAATGGGCCGTGCGCTGGACCAAGACCACCGCCAACATTCCGCTGCGCGCGCTTGCCGCGCAGCTGATGGATGCCAGCATCGGCTGGGAGAGCGTGTCGAACTACCTCTCCGACCGGCGGGAAGCCGTGACGGCGTTCAAGGAGAAACGCGCGCCGAAGCTGACGGGGGAGTAGAACGCGCCATTTGACGCCGCGCCTCCGGCATATTAACGCTCGTTTCGTGGTGATTTGGCCGGCCGGCTTGCAGCCACGTTAAACAAGTCGCTAAAGGGCCGAGATGCGGGATATGCGCCCGCCTTTCCCCCCATGCGAGGCGTTTGAAGCCTGAAGCGGGCCGACAGAGACGTGTGAACCATGCCGATCCGGATTCCCGATACCTTGCCCGCCGCCGAGACGCTGACGCGCGAGGGCGTGGCGGTGATGCGCGAGACCGACGCCGTGCGCCAGGATATCCGCCCGCTGCAGATCGGCCTTCTGAACCTGATGCCGAACAAGATTCGTACCGAAACGCAGCTCGCGCGCCTGATCGGCGCCTCGCCCCTGCAGGTGGAGCTGACGCTTGTCCGTGTCGGCGGACACCAGCCGAAGAATACCTCCGCCGAGCACCTGATCAGCTTCTACCAGACCTGGGACGAAATCCGGGACCGGAAGTTCGACGGCTTCATCGTCACCGGTGCGCCGGTCGAGCAGATGGCGTTCGAGGACGTGACCTACTGGCGCGAACTGACACAGATCTTCGACTGGACACAGACGAATGTGCACGCGCCGTTCTATATCTGCTGGGGCGCGATGGCAGCGGCCTGGCATTTCCATGGCCTACCGAAATACCGGCTCGCCCAGAAAGCCTTCGGCGTGTTCCGCCAGCGCAATCTTGTGCCGGCCTCGCCTTACCTCTCGGGCTTTTCCGATGATTTCCTGATCCCTGTTTCGCGGTGGACGGAAGTCCGCCGGGAGGATGTGCTGGCCCGCCCCGCGCTCGATCTGCTTGTCGATTGCGAACTCACGGGGCCTTGCCTGTTGCAGGACAGGACGCGCCGGAGCCTCTACATGTTCAATCATGTCGAATACGATTCCTTCTCCCTGAAGGAAGAATATGAGCGTGACGTGACGCAGGGTGTGCCGATTGCCGTGCCGCACAATTATTTCCCCGGCGACGATGTCGCCCGCGCGCCGCTAAACCGCTGGCGCAGCCATGCCCACCTCCTGTTCGGCAACTGGATCAACCAGACCTATCAGACGACGCCTTTCGTGCTTGACGAAATCGGCAGGAGAGCGACAACCAACGCATGACAAGTTACGCCGCAGAGCCCGATCACATTATTGAATTGCGCCGGCAGGTTTCGCGCTGGGTGGCGGAAAAGATGCCGCGTGAGAAACGGCGCGAATGGGATAAAGCGGCGACCTGGGATCGCGCGCTTTTCCGCGAACTGGCGGATATGGGCCTGATCGGCCTGACCATCCCCGAAGCTTATGGCGGGCACGGGGAGGACATCTACGCCGCCGCCGCCGTGATCGAAGAGCTCTGCCAGGGCGGGGCCAGTATGGCGGGGCCATTCATCCATGCGGCCTTCTATGGCGGGCTGAATATTTCCGAGAACGGATCGGAGGAACAGAAAGAAGCGCTGCTCCCGAAACTCGTGCGCGGTGAAATGTTCCTCTGCTATGGTCTGTCTGAACCGAATGTCGGCGGTGACCTGCCGAGCGTTGAAACACGGGTCACGCGCGACGGCGGCGAACTCGTGATCAAGGGTGCCAAACGCTGGTGCACCGGTGCAGACTGGTCTGACTATATCTACTGTCTCTGCCGGTCGGGCGAGCCCGGCGACCGGCATGGCAATCTCACCTTCGTCCTTGTGCCGACAAATGCGCCGGGCGTAAGTCTGCAGCCGATCGAGCATTCGAACCTGCGCTATACCCATTCCATGGATGTTTTCCTCGATGACGTGCGCCTGCCGGAAAGCGCCATCGTGGGCGGGCCGGAGAAGTGGAACAAGGGATGGGAAGCACTTGCCGGGCGCGCGCTTGATGTCGAAAAGATCGAAATCACGGCCGTCGCTTACGGAATTGCGCGGGCTGCGCTTGAGGAGGCGTGGACTTATGCGCAGGAGCGAACACAATTTGGAAAGCCGATCGGCAAGCACCAGGCGATTGCCCACAAACTTGTCACGGCACGGACGAAACTTGCCGCCTGCCGCCACATGCTCTACCACGCCGCCTGGCTCGCCGGCGAGGGAAAGCCCTGCTCGGCGGAGACGGCAATGGCGAAACTCTATGTCGCCGATACCGGGGTCGAGATCGGCCTTGCCTGTCAGCAGGTGATCGGCGCCTATGGCCTTTCGGACGCCTACGATATCGAACGCAATATCCGGGACCTGCTTGGTATGCCCATCGTCGGCGGGTCGTCGGACATGCAGAAGAACAATCTTGCGCGGATGTGGCGGCTATGAGCCTCGCCGATACCGAACCGGAACTTTCCTACGCCTCGTACTTCGAGGACCCGATGAAACGCCGCCTTGTGCGGGCAGTCGAACGGATGTCGGGCCAGCCGAAGATCAAGCAATTGTATGATTATTACCGCGCAGACCTCTCGCGCGATGTGCCCTTTTTCGAAGCGGCGATCCGGCTGCTCGATCTTGATGTGCAATTCTCCGCCAGCAAACATGCGCTGATCCCGCGCGAGGGGCCGCTGGTTGTCGTGGCGAACCATCCGTTCGGCGTGCTTGATGGGCTTGTCATCAGCTGGCTGATAAGTTTGCGGCGGCCGGACTTCAAGGTGCTCACCAATTCGGTGCTCGACGGCGTGCCCGAGGCGCGGCCCTATCTCTTGCCGGTCGATTTTGGCGCCACGCGCGAGGCCGTCGAGGCCAATATCGCGATGCGCAAGGCGGCGCTCGCGCATGTGAAAGGCGGCGGCTGTATCGTGGTTTTCCCGAGCGGCGGGGTCGCGACCACGCCGGGCCCGTTTGATCCGCTGGCGGTCGATGACGAGTGGAAGCCGTTCACCGCCAAGCTGATCACGCAGAGCCGCGCGCATGTGACGCCGGTCTTCTTCGATGGGCAGAATTCGCGGCTTTTCCAGATCGCCTCGCATCTTTCGCTTGAGCTACGCCTTGCACTTGTTTTCCGCGAAGTGCGCCGGCGGATCGGAAAGACGCTGCGGGTCGAAGTGGGCGAGACGCTGACGCCGGAGGTGCTGGACGCTGCCGGAAAGCGACGCGGCCTGATGGAGTATCTGCGCGAAAAGACCTACGGCCTCGCGCCGGATGGCAAGGGGCCGCGCTATCGCGAGGCCGGCAGGCGATTTCAGGCCAACAAGCCGAAGATCTTCCGGTGATTACGGTCGCAAGGCTCCGCGCGGCTGCTTTGGCCTTGCCGCGCGCGCTCGAGCGCCCGCATTTTGACTGGGCGAGCTTTCGCGTCGATGTGCCGAAGGGCAAGATCTTCTGCACGCTTCCGCCGCACCATGAGTTTTCCAATGTCTTCCTGACGCCGGAGGAGCAGCGCCTGCTGTGTGATGCCGAACCCGGCATCTTCTTCCCGGTGCCGAACAAATGGGGTGAGAAGGGCGCCACCTCGATCCGCCTCAGGGCGTGCGATGCGGTGACCCTGCGCTCCGCGCTCATTATGTCCTGGCGCCACGCCGCTCCGGCCAGGCTGCATTCTGAACTGGAGCTTTGATGCGGCGAAGAAACAGGTTAGTTTCGGATCATGCCTGATACCGTCCGTATGCCCGATCCCATCGCCGCCATCCAGCCCCTGCTGCCGGACCTTGCCGCCCGCGCCGCCGAGATGGAGGAGGTCCGCCGCCTGCCGGCCGATCTTGCACAAGCCCTCGCCAGGGCGGGCGTCTTCCGCATGGTGACGCCAAAGCGCTTTGGAGGCCTTGAATCGACCCCGCGCGAGATCATCGAAGTCACGGAATTGATGGCGATTGCGAATGCCAGCGCCGCTTGGTGCGCCATGATCGGGGCGACCACCTCGCTGAATGTCGCCTATATCGATCCCACTTTCGCCGAAGAGATCTACCGCGATCCGATGACCATCACGGGCGGTGTCTTCGCGCCGATGGCCCGCGCCGTGATCGAGGGCGACCATTACCGCGTCAACGGACGCTGGCAGTGGGGCTCGGGCTCTGCCAACTGTACCTGGCTTTGTGGTGGCTGCACGATCTGGGAGGACGGCGAGATGAAACGCCTCGCTTCCGGCGCGCCCGAAAACCGGATGATGTACTTTCCGGCGAGTGACGCGGTGCTGCACGACACTTGGCACGTCATGGGCCTCAAGGGCACCGGCTCGGGCGATATCGAAGTCAAGGATCTGCTCGTGCCAAAGGGCCGGTCCGTTTCGCTTGTCTCCGACAAGCCGCACCAGACTGGCGCCTTGTTCAGGTTCCCGGCATTCGGTCTTCTCGCGCTCGGTGTCTGCGGGGTCGCGCTCGGCAATGCGCGCGGCGCGCTCAATGCCTTCCATTCACTCGCGACGGTGAAGAAAAGCCAGGGCTCGGCCAAGACGCTGTCCGAACGCCAATCCGTGCAAGCCGCCTATGCCACCTGCGAGGCGCAATGGCGCGCGGCGCGCGCTTACCTGTTCTCGGAAATCGACCGCGTCTGGGCGATCGCTCAGCAGGCGGACGAAATTCCTGTGGAGGCCCGCGCAGACCTTCGCCTGGCCTGTACCCACATGACGCGCACCGGCGCCGACATCTGCCGCACACTTTACGATCTTGGCGGCGGCGCGGCGCTGTTTGAGTCCAGCGACCTCCAACGCCGATTCCGCGACGCACATGCCGTCACGCAACATATCATGACCGCGCCGTCGACGCTCGAACTCACCGGCCGCATCCTGTTCGGCCTGCCCACCGATTCAGGGATGGTGTGACGCGTCCCGCCTAGCTGTGCCGGAGCTTCAGCGCGATGATCACCGACATCTGGACGATCGCGATGGCGTTCCAGAAGATGATGCTTGGTGCCGCGCTCAGCCAGCCATAAATGCCCCAGAGCACAGATCCCGTCAGTGCCATCACGAACATCACCAGCGAGACGTCGCCGGCGCTGCGTGTGCGGATGATCTTGACCGCCTGGGGCAGGGCCGCAAACGTTCCAAAAGCCCCGGCGACCATGCCGAGCATTTCAACGGGTTCAAACATTGGGGGATTCCTGTCAGCGCAAAACGGGTATCATGCCCTGAGGGGCCGTCAATCCTGAGCCTGCGCGGGCCTTGCGCCACTGGTACGACCCTTGCAGGATCGCCCGCGACCCACCCGATGATCCCGGCGCCCTGATGACGACAGAACTGACCACGGAAACTGTGGCCGCCTCCCCGCGCCGGGCGACTCTGTCTGTTATTATTACAAATTTCAACTATGCGCGCTTCTTGCCGGTCGCCATCGACAGCGCCCTCGGCCAGTCCGAACCGGTGCAGGTTATCGTGGTCGACGATTTCTCGACCGACACCTCGCGCGACGTGATCGCCGCGTATGGCGATCGGATCGAGCCTGTCCTCCAGCCTGAAAATCGCGGGCATGGCGCAGGCTTCAATGCCGGGTTCGCGCGGGCGACCGGCGATCTCGTGATGTTCCTCGACGCGGATGATTTCCTTCTGCCGGGCGCGGTGAAGCTCATTCTCGAGAATTACGATCCCGGCGCTGCCGCTTATATGTATCGGATGCGGTACACAGATGAGACTGGCGTTCTGGCGGGCTATTTCCCGCCCCTCGCGCAGCCCTTCTCCTCGGGCGACCTTGCGCCGCTGCTGTGCGCGCGTGGCCGGTACAATGGCACGATTACCTCGGGCCTTGTGTTTTCACGCACGGCACTTCAGGCGATCATGCCAATGGACGCCGAACAGTTCCGCCAGGGCGGCGACGGCTACCTTGCTGTCGCAGCGCCGTTCTACGGACCGGTTCGCGCTTTCGATTTGCCACTTTCGGCCTACAGGCTGCACGGCGCACAGCATTCAAGTCCGGGACCGGAAAACCTCGCCCGGCGGGCCCGCTGGCGCATTTCGCACGATCACGCCCGGCATGATGTCCTGCGTGTCCATGCTGCAAAACAAGGGCTTGCCGTTGCAGCAGGTCTCGGCGAGGCAGACCCGCTCTACATCAAGGAACGCATCATTTCGCTGATGTTTGAGCCGGAGAACCATCCCATCGTGGGCGATACGCTGCAGGACCTCTTCAAGCGCAGCCGCCAGATCAGCCTTGCAAGCCATCGCGGCGCCTATCGCTATGCCCGTGCGGGATGGTGGATGCTTCTCGCCAGTCTGCCGCCGGGTTTGCGCCGGAGGCTTTTCCTCTATGAAATCGCGCCCAATACACGTCCGGCCTGGTTTACGAAAACTGTGCGCGCGCTGAAGCGCGGCCGTTGAGTTACCAGGTCTCGTTCCACGGGCGCAGGTCCAGCTCGTGTGTCCACGCGGAGCGATGCTGGCGGTGCAGCCAGACATAGGCTTTTGCAATCTCATCCGGAATCAGCAGTCCGTCCCTGGCACGGCGTTCCTCCGCATCGGGAAGGTTGTCACGGATGAACTGGCTATCGATGGCTCCGTCGATGATAATGTGGGCGACATGGATGCCCTGCGGTCCCAATTCGCGCGCCATCGATTGGGCGAGCGCCCGCACGGCATGCTTTGCCCCGGCGAATGCGGAAAATCCGTCACGTCCGCGCGCACTCGCCGTGGCCCCGGTAAACAGAATCGTGCCGTGCCCGCGCGGGCGCATCACACGGGCCGCCTCACGGCCTGCGAGGAAGCCCGCATAAGCGGCCATCTCCCAGACCTTTTGATAGACGCGGGAGGTTGTCTCGGTGATGCCGAAGCGGACATTTGCGCCGATATTGAAGACACAGGCTTCCAACGGTCCGACCTCTGCTTCGATCTGGTCCACGAGCGCAATCGTCGCATCCTCATCGCGCGCATCGACACCGAAGGCGCGTGCCTGCCCGCCTTCAGCCTTGATTTCCGACACGAGTGCCGCAAGCGAGTCCAGATTGCGCGCCCGGCGCGTCACACAGGCGGTCAGTCCTTCGCGTGCGAAGGCCCTGGCGATCGCGCCCCCGGTCGCGTCCCCGGCTCCAACAATCAAGGCTGCACCTGTCGACATCCCGCCCTCGCGTTTCATTTCGGAACTCACTATTGCGTGAGACTTGCCTGCGATGCAAGGCACGAGGCAAAAGAAGGCGGATGGTGGGCGAGCGGCGGCACAAGGAGCATGTTATGGTGCGCATGAGCCATGTTTGCATTGCCGTTGCAGCGCTGTGGGCGATCTTCGGGTTTGCGTCCGCCGCCTGGATGGCCGCTGAGCTCGTCCGTCCCGGGATATCGGGGGATGCCGGCTTCGTCCGCCGCGCCTATAATGTCGCGGGCTTGCTTCATGCGCCGGCCCTGATGTTTGCCTTCCCGGTTGTTAGCACAGCGGCGCTCGGCGTTGCGCTCTATGCCGAAGCGGGCAACCGGCGCGTGTGGAGCCTCGTTTCAATCGGGCTCGTCGTGCTTGCGGGTCTTGGCGTCGCGATCTCCATTCCGCCCGGTGGTTCGCCGGCCCTGCGGGATGTGGACGAGAGCGAAGCCATCCTTGCCGGGGTCGTCACTTTGTCGGCGGCAGGTCTGGTCTTTGCGTCGATCGCTGTGCCGAGCGCCCGCAGATCCACGATCATCATGGGCTGTATCGCGGCGCTCGCTTTAGTGCCAGCGGCCGGTTTCGCCTGGCTGCGCAGGCATTTGGGCAGCGAGTCCGGCTTTAGTGACACCTGGCTCGTGGTTGGCGTCCACCATTGGGCGGGAACCGCACTATTGATTGCTGCGTTCGCTGTCTTCTTCGCATGGGCCAGCCGATCGCGCGGGAAACCCCGGCTCGGCGTCAGTCTTGTCGCGGGGCTTGGCCTGTTGGCCGGTGGAGGGATCATGTCCATCGCAGCCGGGCGCCTCGGTCTTTCCGGCATGCCGAGGGGATATCCCGACTATCCTGACGCCTTCGCCGCGGATCACCGGTTGGCCGCGTTTGGCGGCGCGATGATCGGCCTCATCGTGTGTGCCGGTGTGTGGCACACGATCGCGCGCCTTCACGGTCCCTCGCAGGCCGACCTCACCACCCGCATCTTCGACTGAGCCATGCGCCAGCGTCCGCTGTCTATCGGGATCGCAGGCGCCGGGATTGGCGGGCTTGCCTGTGGGGCGATGCTGGCCCGCGATGGCCACACAGTCACCGTCTTTGATCAGTTTGACGCGCCGCGCGCGGTCGGCTCCGGCCTTATGCTGCAGCAAACCGGGCTTGCAGTTCTGGACACGCTTGCGCTTCGGGCCGCGGCCGAGATGCGCGGCGCGCCGATCACC
>JBGSVY010000157.1:0-4976 GCA_041752715.1 Hyphomonas sp. | reverse complement strand
ATGGCCTCCGAGACCACGTTTGTATCGAGGACAATCATTCGAAACGGATCGGTTCGGCAGGTTTGGAGTCTCTTGCCTGGCCGAGCGCCTGAATATCAGCGTTTGTAAGCTCAGCCTTCCGGCCAAGGTCTGACAAAGCGGTCCCAAGCCGAAGTCGTATGGCCGGCCGCACTGCAGCCTCGAGGATCGCCCGCATTTCTGCTTCCGCACTTCGATTGTGTTCAGCCGCACGCATTTTGAGAGCGCGATGCGCTTCTTCCGACAAATTGCGGATCGTAACGGCGACCATGATGGCGAACTCCAGTTCTTGATAGCAGTGATATCAGTATAAGAATTTTGATATCAAGTCGCAAGATGGGTCGATCGACTGCGCGCTCTCTGATCTGGCCTACGACGGCCTCTCAGCGCTGATCGGAACGGTCTGAAACCCGCCGAAACAGCCGAAAAGTTGCCAGATTCTGTGGAACCCCGGTGGAACCCCAAGCCAAAATCAGGCGTTTGCCGGTCAGAAAGTAACAGCTAAGTCCTTGATTTTATGGCGCACCCAAGAGGATTCGAACCTCTGACCTTTGCCTTCGGAGGGCAACGCTCTATCCAGCTGAGCTATGGGTGCGAACCGGGAGTGGTCTAAGACAAGCGTCGCTCGTGTGCAACTGCGTGATGGCTTGCGCACTGGACGCGGAAACCGGTTAGGTTACGGTGACAGCATGAAGAAAAATGTTCTCGCATCCCAGGTTTCCGTCACGCCTTCGCGTCGCCTTTTCTTTTGCATCGCCGCACTTCTTTTGATGCTGCCTGCGGCATGCGGGGCGCCGGTTCCAGTGCTGCCACGTTCGACCGTTACCGAAACTGAGCCGACTTGCCGGAACGCGCAAGAGCGGGCCGAGATTCGCGCCGCCAGGCCGGCGGCTGAGGCGCGCTCGATTGCGATCGCTGAAGCCTCGCGCGGCAGCGGCTCCCCCGCACTTTGGACGCTCGCGGATGAGGACACGACCGTCCATATTTTAGGCACTGTGCACCTTCTGAAGCCCGATCTTGACTGGCGTTCTCCGGCGATCAGTGCGGCCATAGGTGCGTCTGGCAGGGTTGTATTTGAAGCCGATACGTCAAGTCCGGAGGCGGGACGCGCGCTGATGAACTTCTTCTCGGAGAAGGGCCTCTATAGCGATGGGCGGCGTCTTTCTAACGTACTGACGGCTGAGGAAAGGGCCGAATTGGAGTCCTCGCTCGCCCTGATCGGCCTGCCGCTCGACGCGATTGAGCCGATGCGGCCCTGGTATGCGGCACTCAACATGTCGGTCATGCAGATCACGCAGGAGGGTTTCCAACCTGAGGCCGGAGTCGAAAAGGCAATCGAAATAGAGGCGAAGCGGACAGGCGCCGAACTTGCCTATCTCGAAACCATTGACCAACAGCTCGGTGAGTTTGCAGAGCTCGAAGATTGCGAGCAGGTCGAGTTCCTGATGATGACCGCCGAAGGCGTTAAGCAGGGTACGAGCTTGCTCGATCTGCTCGTTGCTGAATGGGCCGATGGCGATATCAATGGTCTCGCGGTGCTGATGTCCAATCCCGAGAGTTTCGGCTCAGACGCTGTTTACGATGCCATGCTGAAAAACAGGAATCGGCGTTGGGTGTCACAGATTGTAGCGGAGCTGGACGCGCCGGGTGAGGTGCTGGTCGCTGTCGGAGCAGGGCACCTCGCTGGTGACGATAGCGTAATCGCCATGCTGCGGGCTGAGGGGTACGCTGTCAGCGGCCCCTGATGCGGCGATCCCCACTACGGATCGGCAGATCGCTTCAGGGCGAGCAGGGCCTGGTCGAGAATGGGTTGACTGGCGGCACAGACGATTTGCCCACCAAGTTTTGGCGCCCCACCGCGCCAATCGGTGGCGAGCCCCCCCGCGCCGCGCACGACCGGGATCAACGCCGCGATGTCCCAGGCCTTGAGACCGCTCTCTGCAACCAGGTCGATTGTGCCGTCAGCGAGGCGGGCATAGGCGTAGGCATCAAGTCCGTAGCGGCTGATCCGAGCAGTCGCCCGCAGATGATCCCAGGCGCCGCGCTCAGGCGCGGTGAGAATGAAGGGATCGGTCGTTGCGATCGTGGCTTCGCGCAAGTCGCGGCAGGCGGATACGGCGATCGGGCGCTTGCGCTGCGCCACCTGAAGCGCTGCTCCTCCTGGCCAGCCATAATATCGTTCACCCAGTACCGGCTGGTCGATGCAACTGGCGATCGGAATGCCGTCTGGTGCAACAAGTGCGATCAGTGTCGTCCAAACCGGAAGGCCCGCCACAAACGCGCGCGTGCCATCAATCGGATCAATGTACCATGTCCACCCGTCACGAGATGGCGTTGAGGGAAACTCTTCGCCGATGACGCCTTGATACGGGCGTTCGCGCGCGAGGATGTCACGAATAGCGCGTTCTGCAGCGCGGTCGCCCTCGGTAACCGGGTCAAACCCCGCCAGATCCTCGGCTGACTTGTTGTCGACCGCGCCGCGTGCGCGAAAATGCGGCCGGATCGCCATCCAGGCCGCATCTGCGAGCGTTGCAATGAGGTTCAAATCGGCGTCGTGGCTGGCCATTGAGAGCCGGGTTGCCCCGGGTGGCGGTCGACGTCAAGCAGCGCCCGTGCTTGAGGTGTCACCCTCGAGAGATTTTGCAAGCTCTAGCAGGCGTTTGCGTGGACGTTCGCCCAGCCGGTAATAAGCGCGGACCAGTTCCAGCGTCTCCTTCTGAGAGAGGATGTCGCCTTCCATTTGTTCTGCGTCATTCGCCGCGTTGGGCGTCGCTGCCGTTGGCATGCCGTCGAAGAAATACTGAACCGACACGTTGAGGGCCCGTGCCAGGTCGAAAAGTCGTGACGCTGTGATGCGATTGGCGCCGCACTCATACTTCTGGATCTGTTGAAACCTCACGCCAACCTGGCTTGCGAGGTCTTGCTGCGTCATGCCCAGCAGGCGGCGGCGGCGGCGGAGGCGCTTGCCCACGTGCAGGTCGGTTTCATCAGCCATAGTCTTTCTCCAAAGGCACGCGGGCGCGCAGGCGTCCCAGAACAGGAATTTCGCGCAAATCCTACGCAATCGACGTGCCGGAACGGAAATTCTGCATCGAATCCGGGCAGAGCGCAAAAAAGCAATGGGTGCGGCATCTGCTCGCTTGCGCTTTGTGCAATGCAACATGATACAGAAATTGCACTCCGGTGCAGACGCCTTTGGCGTTTCCTCCCTTTGACTTTGGCCGCGCCTACAGGCGCGGCCTTTTTTCTTTCCAGATCGGTCGTGGGCGCTGGGATTTATCGCACGGGAATCTGAGCGGCGGCGGTGAGAATATCCGCGATGACGAGGCGGATCATGGCTTTCACTTTCAGAAAGCCGTCAGATCGCGCAACAAGGTGCTCATCCATGTAGAGTGCGCGGTTGATCTCGATCTGCAGCGCATGGCTATTCCGGCGCGGGCGGCCATAGCGCCTCGTTGTGTAACCACCGGCATAAGGCGCATTTCGCGCAACAGTGAGGCCGTGATTGCGGAAAGCGCGTTCAACGCGCGCAGTCAGGCGAGAATCACAGCTCGATCCGAAGCGGTCTCCGAGTACGATGTCGGACAGACCACGCCGGCCGGGCTGAACCGAGGGCATTGAGTGGCAGTCGATCAAGACCGCTCGCCCGTGAGTTGCAAGGGCAGTTTCGACAAGTTGTGATAGCTGCGAATGATAGGCGTCATGAACAAAAGCGAGCCGTTGCTCGCCTTCGGCGCGCGAGAGGAGACGCCGGTACATCGCTTCGCCGCGAGCCCCGACGCGCGGAAGACACCCGAGCCCGGCCTCGACGCGCGCCGTTGGAAGGCCACAGGCGCGAGGCGGGCCGTCGAAGAACATCGCAGGGTCCAGCTCATGTGGATCTCGGTTGAGATCGGCGACGGATCGTCCGAAACGCGCAGCGAGCAGAACAGCGCCGTTGGCCGGCGCGTCGAGGAACAACTCGTCGATGAAGGCATCCTCGGTGCGACGCAGGTCAATCAGCGGTACGCAAAGCGCGGCCTGCATATCTTCCGGATATACGCTTCCCGAATGGGGCGAGGCGAAAATAACCGCCGCCGAAGCGGACTGAGGCATGTGCAGGGTGAAGGCCGGTTCTGACGGCCCCAGGCTGCAACGCTCGTCAGGATTGTTTCTGGAAACCGGCACGGTATCTGGCATCGTCGCAATGGTTTGCGACTTGTCGCGCACGTCAAGGGGCCTTGCCGCTTTTTCGAGGGAAGCGGCCCATCCGGACCTCATCATGGACGATTGACCGCATCGTTTTTTGCGCTGTTCACACCTGATTTACCGAACTGGCTGTTTATGTGCTAAATTGCCAATCAATGTCTCGATGAGGACGCCCGCGTGACCAAGATACTGCTTGCGGAAGATGATGATTCGATGCGCCTGTTCCTGTCATCGGCGCTGCGCCGGGCGGGTCACGACGTCCAGGACTATGCCGACGGTGAGACGGCGTTGCAGGCGCTGGAGCGCGAAGTGTTCGATCTGCTGCTCACTGATATCGTGATGCCCGGCCTCGACGGCATCGAACTCGCCCGGCGTGGTGCCGAACTCGACCCCGCCATGAAGATTGTCTTTATCACCGGCTTTGCGGCGGTCGCCCTCTCGTCCGGCGCACCGACGCCGGCAGGCGCAAAAGTCCTCTCCAAGCCTTTTCACCTGCGCGAAATCGTCGACGAGGTCGACAAGGTGATGGCGGCCTGAGGCTGGGCCGGTGATGCCTTCTTGACGCGAGGCAGGCGATTGTTCATTACCGCCACTTCGCCAGACGCGGCCCCGAGGCGGGCCACCAACGGCGGGCGGTTAGCTCAGTGGTAGAGCACTACGTTGACATCGTAGGGGTCACAAGTTCGAACCTTGTACCGCCCACCATAAAAAACAAGGCTTTAGAGAGATTTTGAGCGCTTCCAAAGGCGGTGAAATTTCTCCAGCCAGCA
>JBGSVY010000156.1:0-29149 GCA_041752715.1 Hyphomonas sp. | reverse complement strand
CGCCGGGTCGCCATAGACTTCCGAGGTCGACGCCTGCAGGATTTTCGCCTTCACGCGCTTGGCAAGGCCCAGCATGTTGATGGCGCCGTGCACGCTGGTCTTGGTCGTTTGAACCGGGTCAAACTGGTAGTGGATCGGGCTAGCAGGGCAAGCCATATTGAAGATCTCGTCCACTTCAACATAGAGCGGGAAGCACACGTCATGGCGCATCAGCTCGAAGCGCGGATGCCCCAACAGATGCGCGACGTTGGTCCGCGTCCCCGTAAAGAAGTTGTCAGCGCAGAGAACGTTTGCTCCCGATTCGAGAAGGCGCTCGCAAAGAAACGAGCCAATGAAGCCGGCGCCGCCGGTGATTAGAACGCGCTTCTCGAGATGCATGCCTCTTGTCCCTTAACCAATCCGGCGAACGTTGCTTCGCCCTGTCATGCGCGGTCCTGCAAGAACCGTGCAAACGAGAGCCGTTCGGCCCTGTTGCGGCATGTGGCACAACTGTCAGCGATTAGTCTACGACCGGCATAGCCTGTTTCGACCTGCAAAGGCCTGAAATCATGTCCCGCTACCCGGAAAAATACCCTTGGCTTTACCCCACTCCCTCAGGAGCGAGGGCCAGGCGGCGAGCGGTGTGTTTTGAATTCCCCGCAATCCAAAGCCATGTCCCCCGGTTTCGAAGATATGCAAGGCCACCGCACATCCGGCAGACCGCAGGGCCGCATGCAGCATCAGCGCATTTTCGACCGGCACGGCTGCATCATCAGCCGCGTGCATCAGGAAGACCGGCGGCATATCGGGCCGGACGTTCGACTCCAAAGAGTAGACTGTCTCGATCCCGGCTGCTGGCGCCTCCCCGACCAGGTTTCGCCGGGAGCCCTCATGCGCGAATGGCCGCGCCATCGTGACGACCGGGTAGATCAGGGCCGCCGCATCGGGACGAGCCGACACGGCATTGGCTGTGTCCTGCTCTGTAAGCGTCGACTGATCGAACCGCATTGCGAGCCACCCAGCGAGGTGGCCGCCCGCCGAAAATCCCATCACCATGACCCGGGACGGGTCAATCGCGTCGCTGCCTGACCGCGACCGGATTATCCGCATGGCACGCTGAGCATCTTGCAAGGGTGCGTCCCGCCCAGCGGCCCACCCCTGATGCGGCAACCTGTAACGCAGGACATAGACGGTCGCACCCCGATCGCTGAAATGCCGGGCGCACTCGAATCCTTCCTTGTCGATGACCACCCAACGATAGCCGCCCCCGGGTATAATAAGGATCGCCGAACCGTCGGGCTTTGCTGCACGAAAGACTGACAGCGAGGGATCGGTCACGTCAAGGGCCGCGCGGTCGACAAGATTGAACGGATTGTCGCGTGCGACGATTGTCTCCTTCAGTCCGTCAGGAACGTCGCCCGGCACGCCTGATGGCCAGAGCGGAATGATCGCGTCCGGCGCGCGGTCAACTGCGGCGGTCGCTCGCGGGGCGGAAAGCGAACCCGACGCGCACGCTGCCGCTGCCAAGCTCGCGATCGACACCAATGCTGCCCGCCGTGTCACGTCCTGAAACATGGAGGCGTCCTATTTGAAAGCTGCTGGCAGGGTCAGTGACAAGGCCGGGATATAGGTGATCAGAACCAGGGAGAGGAGCAGCGCGGTGTAGAACGGCCAGATGGTCTTGACCGCTTTCTCGACGGGCAGACCGCCGACAGCCGCCCCGACGAAAAGCACAGATCCTACGGGCGGCGTGACGAGGCCGATGCCGAGATTGAGCATCATGATGATTCCGAAATGGACCGGATCCACGCCCACCTCCATGACTACCGGCAAAAGGATCGGTGTGGTGATCACGATCAGCGGCGACATGTCCATGAACGTGCCGAGCACGAGCAACATGACATTGATGATGAGTAGAACGAGTAGCGGATTACGCGTGATAGACGTGATCAGGTCTGCCAACTGCGCTGGCGCCTCGAGCACAGCAAGCGCATACCCGAACGCGGTCGCCGCCCCGATGATCAACAACACCATTGCGGTGACCTTCACCGATTGCATCGCCGCATCGACGAACCGGCTCCACCCAAGTGACCGGTAGACGAAGGCGCCGACGAGGATTGTGTAGAAAACGGCAATTGCCGAGGATTCCGTGGCCGTGAAGATGCCAGACAGGATACCCCCCATGATGAGAACCGCCGTCATAAGGCCGGGCACCGCAAAGAAGATCGCCCGCGCAAACGCCCGCCAGCCCGGAAACGCGCCGCGCGCAAAGCCGCGCTTGACCGCAACGAGCCAGGCGACCGTCATCAGAATCGCTGCCGTCACGAGGCCCGGCACGACGCCCGCAAGAAAGAGTTGGTCGATCGGAACGCCGATGCCGGACGCCGCCGAATAGATGATCATATTGTGCGATGGCGGGATCAGCAGTCCGACGATGGCCGCCGTCACGGTGACGTTGACGGCATAATCTGCGTCGTAGCCCTTCTCCTTCATCAGCGGCATGAGTGTCGATCCCATCGCAGACGCGCTGGCGATTGCCGATCCGGAGACTGCGCCAAACATCGTGGAGGCACCCACATTGACGAGGCCAAGCCCGCCTCGCGTGCGCCCTAGCATGGCTTCGGCCACTTCAACGAGGCGCTGCGCGATGCCCGATCGGTACATCAGGTCGCCTGCGAAAATGAAGAAAGGAATGGCCATCAACGAGAACACGCTAACGCCCGCAGCAAGCCGCTGGAACACGACGACGAGGGGAATATCCATCGCAAGGAACGTCGCGATAGACGCGCCCAGAAGCGAATAGGCCACTGGCACGCCGAGGGCGAGCAACACAAACAACGTGATCATCAGGATGATCAGTTCCATTCCTTGGCATCCTCGTCATTCAACGGCTCGGCGATCAGTGTTTCAAGCACGCGCTCCAGTGCGAACAGCGCCATCACGGCGCCAGCAATAGGCAGTCCGAGATAGGCAAGCCCCCGCGAGATGCCGAGGGAAGGAATGACGTGGCTCCAGGTCAACATCACGAG
This sequence comes from Hyphomonas sp., assembly GCA_041752715.1. GTDB lineage: Bacteria > Pseudomonadota > Alphaproteobacteria > Caulobacterales > Hyphomonadaceae > Hyphomonas. Next base: position 26,141 of record JBGSVY010000156.1, on the reverse strand, counting down.
TTCGCCGCCCCAGACCAGCATCGCAATGCCGCACGCGCCAACGACGAGGTTCGACATCACCTGCATCGCTTTGCGCACGACCGGCGGTGCAGCCTCTTCCAGCGCGACGATTCTAATGTGAAAGCCTTGTCTTACGCCAGCCGCTGCCGCGAGAGAGACATACCAGATCATCAGCGTCAGAGCTGCCTGCTCCGACCACGAAGGCGTTGCGTTGAGAACGTAGCGGCCGAACACCTGCCAGCCGACGATCACCGTCATCAACACAAGGCCGAAGGCCGCCACTTTCAGGAGGAGATCGGCAACCACGTGCGTAAACCGCGACAGGCGCTCCATCAAACCGCCTCAGCCATGGCTTCGATCTCCTTGACCAGCCGGCGCTGCGTGTCAGACACGACGTACTTGTCCCAAACCGGCCGCATGGCCGCGGCAAAGGCCGGAGGGTCAGCGATCTCGTTGACCTTCACGCCCGCCGCCAGCAGCTTTGCCCGAGCCTGATCGACGCGTGCATCCCAGAGCTTACGCATCACCGGCACCGACTCCCTGGCGGCCTGACGCACGAGGTCACGGTCGGCTGGCGTCAGCTTTTCCCACCGCCGGCGTGACATCACGAGCACTTCCGGCGCGATGACGTGACGGCTGAGGCTGTAATAGTTCGCAGCCTCGAAATGCCGGCCGCTTTCATAGGACGGCCAATTGTTTTCAGCGCCGTCGATCACGCCCTGCACGAGCGCCTGGTAGACTTCCGAGATGCTCATCGGTGTCGCATCAGCGCCGAGCGCCTTGATCATCGATACGTAGAGATCCGAGTTTGGTACACGGATCTTCATACCCTTCATGTCGGCAGGCGTGAAAATCGGTCGCTTGGTGTTGTAGAAATTTCGGTCGCCGCTGTCATAGAAGCACAGCCCTATCAGGTCATGACACGTCAGGGATTCCAGAACTTCATCACCGATCGGGCTATCGAGTGCACGGCGCATATGTTCGTTAGAACGGAACAGAAAAGGCAAGGCAGGAATCGTCGTTATCGGCTCGATGGCGTTGAGTGGTGCCAGGTTCACGCGGTTCATGTCGAGACCGCCGAATACCGTAATCTCAAGCGTATCGCGCTCTGAGCCGAGCTGCCCGCCAGCATAGGTCTTGATATCGAGCCGCCCGTCCGTCCGTGTCCGGAGGAGGCGCGCCATCTCCTCGACTGCCTGTACGGTCGGGTAGTCGGCGGGGTGTGTGTCCGATGAGAGAAACGCCCGCCCGGCGCGTTGCCCGCAAGCCGCCAGCGCGCCTGTCGCCGCGCCAGCCAGCAGGACTTTGCGGCGATTGACGCCACCTGCGGCGTTCATAGGTGATGTCCTCATCTCGCATTTCCCTGCCCGGCGGCATTGCGGCGCGCGCCAGTGTCGTGTTCTTGGTCGCCTATAGTCCCGGTATGGTAACCGGTGTCAACACTGATTTGGCAAGAGGGAATTAGCGCCTCACGTCAAGATTTCCGCCGGCCATCGCAGCCTCCACTTCGGCGGCTGTGACCCGGTTGAAGTCGCCTGGAATGGAATGCTTGAGCGCACCTGCCGCCACGGCGAAATCGACCGTGTATTGCTTCTCCTTGCCGGTAATCAGACCATGCAGCGCGCCGGCCGCAAATGCGTCACCCCCGCCGATCCGGTCAATCACACCGGGCAACTCGTGGACGGGCGAGACCCAGCGCCCCTCGCGCGTCACAAGCTCTCCCGCAATCGCTTGATCGTCTACGGAGGACTGCTGGCGCGTCGTTGCCGCGATGGCTTGGAGGCGGGGAAAGGCGGCAAAGGCAGCCTCGAACGCGTCCTCCCGGCTTTCGAATCGCGATCTCAGGATCAATGCGATATCGCGCTCATTGATGAAAGCGTACGTCGCCGCACCGAGGATATCCTTCAGGATTCCCGGCCCATCGCCGTCCCAGGCCTGCCAGAGCAACGCGCGGTAGTTTCCATCGAATGATACGGTCACGCCGGCTGCGTTCGCCGCTTTTACTGCGCGTATCGCAGCTTCGGCCGCGTTCGCTCCGATGGCGGGCGTCACCCCTGACACATGCAAAAGGTCCGCCCCCGGAAGGATGGACGTCCAGTCAAGACTGTCTGACGAGGCCTCCGCAAAGGCCGATCCGGCGCGGTCGTAGATGATACCCGAAGGCCGGCGCACAGCACCTGGCTCGAGAAAGTAAAGTCCCATCCGCTTCGCGGACCGCAGCACAGCGCTTGTGCCCACATTGTGCCGGCGAAGCTCGCCGATCGCTGCCGCGCCAAGCGAATTGTCGGCCACAACGCTTGCGAAGTGCACGTCATGTCCAAAGTTTGCGAGCGAGACGCCGACATTTGCTTCCGCGCCGCCCACGCAGACATCCAGCGCTGGAGATTGCAGCAATCGCTCGCTGCTCGGCGCTGTAAGGCGCAGCAGCAATTCACCGAAACAGATCACTCGCGCCATATTCGCGGTCTCCCCGGCCCAGAACTAACGCGCGAGCCAGCCGCCGTCCACGGCGAGGATCGTCCCGTGCACGTAATCAGACGCAGCGGACGCGAGGAAAACTGCGGCCCCGGCAAGATCGGACGGTTTGCCCCACCGCCCCGCCGGAATACGCCCAAGAATTTCGGCGTTACGTTTTTCATCCGCCCGCAAAGCATCGGTGTTGTTCGTGGCAAAGTAGCCGGGCGCGATCGCATTCACGTTGATGCCGTGTTTGGCCCATTCGTTTGCCAGCAATTTGGTCAACCCGGCGATACCGCTTTTGGAAGCCGTATAGCTCGCCACCCGGATCCCCCCCTGAAAGGACAGCATCGAAGCGATGTTGATTATCTTTCCGCCCTCACCCGACGACACCATGCCGCGCGCCACGGCCTGTGAGAGAAAGAAGACAGATTTCAGGTTCACGTCCATCACTTCGTCCCAGTCGGCTTCAGTGAAATCCAGCGCGTCATTTCGCTTGATCGTGCCTGCATTGTTGACGAGGATATCGATCGGGCCGAACGCGGCCTCGGCCCCCGCGGCCACATCGCCTGCTGTCGAGGGTTTCGAGAAGTCCGCCGGCACGAACGCGAACTTCCGCCCCATAGCCATGACAGCCGCTGCGGTTTCCGCCGGCGTCGACCGCCCCGCCGCCACAATGTCGGCGCCCGCAGCAGCGAGTCCGATAGCCAGTCCCCGCCCTAACCCTGTGTTCGCACCAGTGACGAGCGCCACATTGCCCGTGAGATCAAACGCCGATGCCATCGCCCGCCCCTATTTCAGCTGGCAAATGTCGAGCACGTTCATGTCGGTATAGTCGAGGTTCTCGCCGCCCATCGCCCAGATGAAAGCATAACTCTTGGTGCCGGACCCCATGTGGATCGACCAGGGCGGCGAAATCACCGCCTCGTCATTGTTCATCACCAGATGACGCGCCTTGTCCGGCTCACCCATGAAGTGGAACACGCGATCATTCTCGCCCAAGCCGAAATAGAAATACACTTCCGAACGCCGGTCATGCAGATGCGGCGGCATGGTGTTCCAGACCGATCCGGTTTCGAGAATCGTCAGCCCAAGGAGCAACTGGCAGGACTTGGCCGTCGCCGGAACAATGTACTGGTAGATGACGCGCTTGTTGCTTTCGGCAAGCGATCCGCGCTCCAGCGGCACGGCTTTCTCGACGGATAATTTGACCGTCTCATAGCGCACATGCGCGGGCGTTGAGACAAGATAATATTTTGCGGGCGATGCGGGATCACTCGACGCAAATTCGACGTTCGAACCCATGGGCACGTACAAGCCGTCACGCGGTGCCATGTCGTAAGATGTTCCGTCCACGGTCACGCGGCCAGCGCCTTCGCCCACATTGACGATGCCCAGTTCCCGCCGCTCGAGGAACGGGTTGCCGGCCGCCGAGGCCGGTTCCGTCTGGTCGGGCAGCTTGACGCTCTCCGTGACAGGCATTGCCCCGCCAATCACCATCCGCTCGTTGTGCGAGTAGTTCAGCTTGACGGTGCCGGGTGCGAACAGGCCGGACACGATATACCGGGCGCGTAAATCATCATTCGAGGCGCCCTCCATCATATCTGGATGCGTGGCGTGGAAGGTTTTCTCGAACATCGGGCAATCCCTGTATTTCCATTTGGTAACCGGTGTCATATCAAGCGCCGAAGCGGCGCGCAAGCCGCCGCGCGGCAGTCTGCGGGATCATCCTGCCTTTGCTGGCGCGGTCGCAGATTCGCGTACCACAATCTCTGGCGCGAAACTGATAATCCCGGCAGGGGCATTGCCCGCCGCCTGGTCAAGCAGCAGTTTCGCCGCCGCGCGCCCCATCTCCCGGATCGGCAGACGCACTGTGGTCAGTGCCGGCCAGAGCCGCCCCGCGATCGGCGTGTCGTCAAAGCCGACGATGGAGATGTCTTCAGGAATGCGAAGCCCCGCCTTGCGCACGGCAACATAGGCGCCCGTCGCCATCTCGTCGTTTCCCGCGAAAACGGCTGTCGGGCGCCGTTTCGCATAGATCAGCCGCTCCATGGCCTGAAGGCCGGTATCGAATGTATAACCGGCTTGAGCAACCATTTCGTCCGGCAGGCTGCGACCGGACTCTGCAAGGCCTCGAATGAAGCCGCTGCGCCGTTCATGCGCCGACCGGAAGGTCTCCGGACCCTGGATATGAGCAATAGCCACATGCCCGAGGGAACACAAATGGCGCGCGGCTTGCGCAGCGCCTTCGGCATCATGGGTTCGGATCATCCGCGCGGGGGTATCGAGTTCAACCGACGCGATGCGGACATAATCAACGTCATGCGCGCGGAGCATTTCGATCAGTTCCTCATCCTCCGAGACCGATGGCGGCAGGATGAGGCCAAATGGCTTGTGTTGCTGAATGAACGAGCGCAGCCGGTGCCAATAGTTCGAATCTGCGCGATTGACGGGACGCAGCACAAGCTGGAAATCAGTGTCTTCCAGCCCATCGAGAATACCACGCTGCATATTCACGACATATTGCGGACTCGGATTGTCATAGACCATCCCGATCAGGAACGACCGCCCGAGCGCTAGCGCACGGGCCCGGGGGTCTGGTGTAAATCCGAGTTCCGCGATGATCGCCTTTACCAGCGTGCGCGTGCGTGGCTTGACGAGTGGGCTGTCATTGATAACTCGCGAGACCGTCTTCTTCGACACTTTCGCAAACCGCGCGATATCGTTGATCGTCGCCCTTCCAGTATGGCGAAAGGCTGCCGCATCGCGCAGCGCGTCCGCCATCTCGGCGGCGGGGTCAGCGTCGGGAATATCGGTCACAATTCGCCTTTGATGAAACCGGAGGACATGAGACTTATCTGTCTCGCCCGGCACTCAGGTTTTGGCAAGTTCCGGGCCATCGGCCAGCCAGGATCAGGTGCCCCTGCCCTTCTGGCTGGCGTCCAGCGCCTCGGCGGATCGGGGCATCATTGTCTCCATATCCCACATCTCGGGATCAAAGGAGCGGACGGTCGCTGGCATGTTCGGGTAGCCACCGACCTCGGATTGGCTATTGATGATTTTTCCCCGGCCTTCGGCGGCGTTGGCCAGCACACGCACGTCTTGCCCATCACGGTCCCAAGGCCGCGCACCCGCATTAGCGAGCACAAACCGCTCGACATCCTGAGGCGCGAGCACTGGCAGGCCCGTGGGTAGCGGCATCGGCGCATCGGCGTCGAGTATCCTCGCCCGCCCGGTCGTGTAGAAGCCGCTCTGCGGCAACGCATCGCCCTTCCAGTCGACGGCGATATTGTCTTGCGCAAAAAGCGCCAGGTCGCCGTCACCGCCCAGCATCAAGAGCGGCAGGCCCTCGCGCGTCGACAGCCCCCCACGCATCACGTTCCCGATCAGGTCCATCCGACCCGTCAGGAAAGGCACCGCGCCCCATTCGAGCGCCTGCAGGTTGTAGTGCACAGCACGTTGACCGGGGTCATAGATGAAATTGTTGATGATCTGGCCCTGCACGCCACCCTTGAACAGCGGACTGCGCTCATAATTGTGTGCATACAGATTAGCATAGATCAAGATCCCGCTGATATTGTCGTGGATCAAAGAGCCTTTTGAGTGCTCGAACTTCGGATGCGTTGAATCTGCAAGTCCCTCAGCAATCAGGTTGTGGCTATAAAGGATGTTTCGCGAAGTTCCCTTCCGCCAGTCGTCGGGTGTCGTTCCGGTGAAGCGCGGACCGGAGGCCGAAAGATTTTCGTCAACCGCCCAGGAAAAAGAACAGTGATCAACGATCAGGTTGTGTGCGCTAAGCGTCGAGACCGAGTCTTCTGCAAATCCCGACCCGCGGGCTTCGCCATTGTCACCTGGGCGAATGCGCAAATGTTGGATAATAACGTCATTTGTCTTCACGTCGATCCCCCCACGGATCAAGGTGATTCCGGGTGACGGCGCTGTCTGGCCGGCAATCGTAAGGTCGGGATTCGTGATTGCGAGGGTCTCTTTCTCAAGGTCGATCACGCCTCCAACCTCGAACACGACGATCCGGGGGCCGTGCTTTCCGATCGCTTCGCGTAGGCTTCCAGGTCCATCATTGGCGAGGGTTGTGACCCGCACAATCTCGCCGCCGCGCCCACCATCGGTGATCTCCTGCCAGTCTATTGCCGGAAAAAACCAGACTGGACCGGTCGGCGGTGCGCTGGCCAGAGCGACGGTTGCGGCCGGTTTGGCCTCCGACAAGAGCGGCGTGGCGCATCCGCCGAGGGACAGAAAAAAAGCGGTTGCAAGGGCAGCAGCGGTCCGAAAACGATGCGATGGCATGACATCCTCCCGTTGGGGTGTTGAGACATTTTCTGAGCGAGACCGCCGAAAAAAGCGATTGACACGCCATTGTTTCGCTGGATCATGACACCGGTTTCCAAGCCTGTCCACCAAATGGCGCGGCGAAATACAAATCTGGTCGAGCGGCCCGTTTCAACGCGCCGCCCTCCCGCAAGGATAGAGACGAATGGCCGACACACTCGCCACAGAGCGCTCAGGTCGCGCGGCGGTCGATCCGCGTGCTAAGGCGTTCGTCAATGCGCGTCTCGCCGGCCATGCGCTGGCTGCCTATCCAGGCGCGCTTCCATCGTCACTTGCCGAGGCCTATGAGGTCCAATCCGAGGCCATTGGTCTATGGCCGGATAAGGTTGCCGGTTGGAAGGTTGGGCGCATTAACGCACCTTGGGACGCGACCTTCGGCACTGACCGTCTCGCGGGCCCAATCTTTGCGCGGCAAATCCAGCGCCGCTCAGTTGCGCCCGCACCCGCTTTCCTGTTCGCTGGTGGCTTCGGCGCGATCGAAGGCGAAATCGTGATCGAAGTCGGCGAGGATGCCCCGGTCGACAAGTGTGATTGGAGCCTTGCTGAAGCTGCTGCAATCGCTGGCGCCGCTCGGCTGGGTATTGAGATCGCATCCAGCCCCTTCGCTGGCATTAATGACCTCGGGCCTCTGGTTACAGTTTCTGATTTTGGCAATAATCACGGCCTCATCATCGGCGACGAGATTGCCGAGTGGCGCGGCGCAGACCCCACCAGTTGGCGGCTACGGACCTTTATTGACGGTGTCTTGATCGGCGCTGCTGATGCCTCTTCGATCCCCGGCGGCCCGCTGGAATCCTTCAGGGCGCTGCTAGAGATCACTGCCCGGCGAGGCCTGCCCGTCAAAGCTGGCGCTCTGATTTCGACGGGCGCCGTCACGGGGGTTCACGTCATTCGGGCAGGCCAGTCTGCAACCATCGAAATGGATGGAATCGCATCGATTGACTGCCGCGCAGCGACCGCTCCAAGCGCCCAAGTCGAGGTTTAGCTCCCTCAAAGGGCGGCCATTCTGCAACAGTTTCAAGCAATTTCGTCCACCATGACAAATCAGACAGATGAACAATTGCCACCGGTATCATTTCTGAATATGCTACCGGTGACATAAGATTGGTTGCCCATGAAGGCAGCTGCAACGACAACGCTCAGTCCTGGGAGGAGAGCAATATGCAATTCAAGAATAATGGCTTCAATTTGCGGCTACTCGTTAGTGCAGCCGCAGTCGGTCTGCTTGCAAGCGGTGCATCAGCTCAGGAAGAACCGGTCACAACCGGCGAGTCCGAAAGCCGGCAGGACACGGTTGTCGTCACCGGCTTCCGGCAGAGCCTTCAACAGGCGATCGCGATCAAGCGCAACGAGACGGGCATCGTCGACGCAATCAGCGCTGAGGATATCGCTGACTTTCCTGACCTGAACCTCGCTGAAGCCCTGCAGCGTGTTCCCGGCGTCCAGATTGACCGTGACGGCGGCGAAGGCCGCTCGATCAACGTGCGCGGCCTCAGCTCTGATTTCGTCCGCGTTCAAATTAACGGGATGGAAGCGCTAGCGACAACCGGTGGCCGTGACGGCCGCGCCAACCGCAACCGGCAGTTCGACTTCAACGTATTCGCAGCGGATCTATTCACAAGTGTGAAAGTCGCAAAATCGCAGGAAGCCGAAGTTGATGAAGGATCGCTCGGCGCAACCGTCCAGCTGCGTTCTGCCAAACCCTTTGACTATGACGGCTTCACCTTTGCGCTCGGCACACAGGCCTCATACAACGATCTGTCGGAAAATACAGACCCACGGATCACCGGCCTGATTTCCGACAGATGGTTCGATGGCCGCGTTGGCGCTTTGTTGTCTGTCGCCTACTCCACCCGCAATACTTTCGAAGAAGGCTCAAGTTCGGGCCGATTCCGCGTGCCAGCCGATGATGGTTGCGCCGGGCCGAACTTCGTGAACACCACCCGCTGCTATCAGTCCGTAGGCACGGTCACAGATTCAACTGGTACCGTCCTGACCGGTTTGCCAGCAGCACAGGCGGCGGCGCGCGGCGCCCATCCGCGGATCCCTCGCTATGGCCGTATCGGTTACGACCGCGAACGGCTGGGCATCACGGGGTCGCTCCAAGTCGAACCTTGGACGGGGACGGAGATCACCTTCGATTCCCTTTACGCACAGCTCGACCAAACCCGGACCGAGGAATTCCTTGAAGTGATCTCTTTCGCGCGGGAAACCGGCGTACAAGGGCTGCGGGCGACCGATCTTGTGTCAGGACGGGTCGACGATAATGCGACGCTGGTCCAGGGCACATTCAATGATGTCGATATCCGCACGGAACAGCGAATCGACATTCTGTCGACGGAATTCTTCCAGAACTCACTGAGTTTCGAATCTGATGTCACAGATACGCTTCGTCTCTCAGGGCTTGCTGGCGTGTCACGCGCGATCGGTGTCAATCCTCAACAGACGACGATTTCACTCGAACGCTATGATGTTGACGGCTATTCCTACGATTATAGCGACAGCAACCTTCCGGCCTTCAACTATGGGTTCGACGTCACCAATCCGGCCAATTTCGTCTTTTCGTCCAGCACAGCCCTTGGGGACGCCTCGATCATTCGTCAGCGCCCGAACAAAACTGTCAATTCCTATGAGACAGGCCGCCTCGATCTCGCCTGGGATGCAACGGACATCTTCACTCTTAGCGGCGGCCTCTCCTACAAGGAGTTCGGATTTGACGTGAAGGAGTTCCGGAGCGTCGAGGCGTTGAGCCCCGTCACAACAGCCGCGCTTAACGCGCAAGGCATTGCACCTTCGGCCTACACGACGCTGATCACGAATTTCGGCAATGGAATGGACCTGCCTGCTGGAACGCCGACAAGCTGGGTCATTCCTGATCTGAATGCGCTCAACGCGCTGATCGATTTTGACTGCAATTGCATCAACAGTTTCGGTAACTTTACACGCACACCGTTTGCCGGCGAAACGCGCAGCGCGATTGAAAAGTCGACCGGGGGCTATGTCCAGCTCGATTGGAATACCGACTTTGGCTATATTCCGGTTCGCGGAAATGTCGGTGTACGGTATGTCGAGACAGATCTGACTTCCGTCGGCATACTGAGCGGAAGGCCGACCGAAGCGAACTTCAAATACGAAGACACGCTTCCCGCCATGAATATCGTCATCGAACCCGCGGAGAATCTGTTGCTTCGAATTGCAGCAGCGAAGACGATCGCTCGCCCAAGCCTAAACGCCTTGACGCCTGGTGGCACGATCGACACCAGCCCGCCGGGTCTTTCGCTTACATCGGGCAATCCTTTCCTCGAACCGATCCGTTCGAACAATATCGACCTTTCGCTTGAGTGGTATCCTTATGACGAAGCACTCTTCTCAGTTGCACTCTTCCGCAAAAATATCGAGAGCTTCACACAACGGCTCGTCCGCACACTGCCCTATTCCGAAACGGGTTTTCCAAACTCGCTTCTCGGACCAGGGGTGACTCCGGACGATGTGTTCACAGTCACGAACTTCGTAAATACGCCGGGTGGCGTTCTCGATGGCTTCGAGATCACCTTGCAGACGCCCTTCAATTTCAGTTTCATTCCAGAGCAACTCCATGGCTTTGGGGGACTATTGAACTACTCACAGATCAAGTCGGAGTTCGAATACATCATCAACCCGACGACGCAGGCGACGGTCACCCAGCCCCTGATTGGTCAGTCGCCATCCTCCCTCTCGGCAACGCTCTATTTCGAGCGTGGTCCGTTCGAGGCACGTATCTCGAGCAGCTGGCGTGATGAATATCTCACGACCGTTCCGGCAGCGAGCGGCAACGATGTCGAAGGCAAGGCGGCGGCGCTCAACCTCGACTTGTCAGCTTCTTACGAATTGTCGGAAAATTTCGAGCTGACCTTCGAAGCGATCAATCTGACCGACGTTTATGACGAACGTTGGATCAACAGTGAGCGGAAGAACAGCCTGAACTATGAGCATACAGGCCGTGAGTTTGTTATCGGCGCCCGTTACCGCTTCTAAGAGCCAAAACCGTGTGAAGCAGCGACGGCTGCCTCGTCGCTGCCTCACGTTTTCACTCGTCGCCGGCACATCGATGATGTGCCGGCGATAACTCGATCACAGGGCTCGGCACGTCCAAAGGAAATGGCATGAAGTTCACACGTCGCATGGCCCTCGCGAGCCTATCAGCCTTGCCCCTCGGTGCCTGCGTCACCCGGTCTTCGGTCACCTCCTCTTCGATCTGGCCCGAGGAGAAGCTTCTGTCAGTGTCCGGAGAACGCTGGTCGCATCTCGATTGGGCACGCGGTTTCGATGGCCAGCGCCGCGCTGATCTTGGCGACGGACGCTTTCTCAATCCGGTGTTTTCGGGCGATCGGCCAGATCCAACGGTGCTGCGCGATGGCGATACCTATTACATGACCTTCTCCAGCTTTGACGCCTATCCGGGGCTGATGATCTGGAAATCGGACGACCTTGTTAATTGGAAGCCAGTGACCGCAGCCCTCAAAACGCCAATTGGTTCGGTCTGGGCACCGGAACTCTGCAAGCACGACGGCCGCTTCTTTTTATACATACCCGCCCGATTTCCCGACTACCGGTCCAACTACGTCATCTGGGCAGACCAGATCGAAGGCCCCTGGAGCGAACCGATCGATCTCAAACTCACGCGCCATATTGACCCGGGGCATGCCGTCGGCGAGGACGGAAAGCGCTACCTCTTCCTCTCTAGTGGGGATCGGGTTCGCCTGACCGATGACGGGCTGCAAACGGTCGGTGATATCGAACATGTGTATGATCCGTGGCGCTATCCCGATACCTGGACAGTTGAGGGCTTTTCCCCTGAGGGACCAAAGATCACCCAGCGCAAAGACTGGTTCTATCTCATCACCGCCGTCGGCGGCACTGCCGGGCCCCCGACGGGGCACATGGTGATTGCGGCCCGATCCCGGTCAATTCACGGTCCATGGGAAGACTGTCCGTATAACCCGCTCGTGCGAACCTGGTCGGCCGGTGAAAAATGGTGGTCGCGGGGACACGCAACATTGGTTGAGGCGCCTTCAGGCGATTGGTGGATGGCCTATCACGGATACGAGAATGGCTTCTGGACCCTTGGCCGCCAGATGCTTCTCGATCCCGTTTCGTGGACTGCCGATGGCTGGCCCGTAGCAAAGGGCGGCGATCTGTCTGAGCCCATCCGCAAACCGGTGGCATCATCGGCAACATCCCATGGTCAATCACTGTCTGATGATTTCAGCTCAAACAGGCTTGGCAGCCTTTGGACATTCTACAATCCGGGACCGGACGAAAGTGCCCGGTTCAAGCTAACACCAGAAGGCTTACGGCTCAGTGCGAAGGGAACAAGCCCCTCAGATAGTTCACCGCTCTGTCTTATCAGCGGCGACCTTGCCTATGAGATCGAAGCCGATATCGAAATCAGCGAGGGCACCGAGGCCGGACTACTGCTTTTCTACAGCAAGCGTCTCTATGCCGGGCTTGGCTTCGACGATGCTGGGCTTGTCATGCATCGCTATGGCCGTCAGCGGCGTGGGCGCGCCGCAGAGCATGGATCTCGCCGGCTTCTTATCCGTATCCGTAACGACCACCACATTGTGACGATCCATACACGCCAAGCGGGCGCCGATTGGGAGAAATATGGCGTGCAGATGGAAGTGTCAGGCTATCATCACAATACAGACGGCGACTTCCTTAGCCTTCGGCCGGCGGTTTATGCTTCTGGCGGAGGCGCTGCCACAATTCGGCAGGTGACCTATCGCGGGCTTTAGTGCGGCCAGCGTTCCGAGAGGACCGTCGCCAACCCATCGCTCCATTGCACCTCCATGGCCGGATCGGATGGTGCACCCGGCGCGAAAAGTTCGAAAATAATCGATCCATCTGTCTGCCGGCTTTCGATGACCCTTACTGGAGCAAGTCCCGGTGATACATCGTTGGCAGCTGTCCTGACGCCGACCGGAGCATCGTTCCAGTCAATGTCCTGCTGAATCTCGATGATTACTGGACCGGTTGATGTGATCATAATGTCGAACTCCAATTCGTGCCCATCGGCCCGCAAGCCCTCGACGTCGTAATAGGTGCGGCCATCTCGCACCTTTTTCTGAACCTCAATGATCGTGAAATCGGGATCGGTCTCTGCAACGAGTTCCCGAATGTTGGCAGGGATTTGCTCCAAGGTCAGGTTTACGGTGTCCACGACAGGCATCGTCGGTCTGGCACACGCCGCGACGGTTGGCAGGACGAGCCATAATAGTGCGTTTACGGTGCTTTTCGGCATTTGAATGCTCCCTGCATTTTGCTGTCAGCTGCCCCACTGGATGAAGGGTACTTTGGAGAAGAGTTCCCGCTCGAATTTTCGCGGGTCAGTCTCGGACCTCTGGTGCTCGCCAAAGATCATCGTCGTACGCTCTGGAAGCGTGTATTCAGACCAGGGGGGTTGCGCTGGACGGTTGGGAGACCCGGCGCGGGCGAGCGCCGCGAATGCGCCACTGAGGGCCTCGCTTGCCCGGCGACTGGCCGCCGCTTCGCCCGGCATAGCCCCCGGCCTGTCAAGATTTCCGAACACATAGCCAATATCGGCTGTGTGCGGCGCGCCCCATTTCCCGCCATCAGCTGTCCATGGCAGGTCAAACCTGTAGACCCAAGTTGGCGCGCCCTGGCGAGCCCGCGCGTCGGCCTCTTCGACCTGCCCGCGCCATGAGCGCGCCGCTGTCGTCGCCGCGAAGAAAATGTCTGCCGGCGAACGATCAGGATAGGCTTCACGATATGCCAGCATAACGGTGTGCGCATCAATGTCTGTTCGCATGTGCCGCTGTAGCGCCTCAGGTAGACTGTCCCAGCCGATATCAAAGAGGGCGGGTTCCCGCTTGCCGATCAGCGTGCGGGTTTCATCAAGTGTGTTGCCGAGAATCATCGGGAGATGAGCGGATTGTGGCGGCGCGTCTGGCCAGAAGGGGTGGCGCGTCAACATGCGCTCATCAAGCACGGGACCGAAGTAGAGCGGTTGGGATGGGTCTATAGGGTCAGGCGTTTCAAGTGCCGCCAGCAGGAACTGGGCCGGAACCGTTGCGATCGCGGCCGCGTCGTTTGGATCGATTTTCAATGCACTTAGGAAAGCACGCGCCCGGCGCGTGGCATACTGTGGCCCCGATGCGGTGACCTGTTGACCGCTCATCGTGGCCACTGCGCGCATGAGGCCGTTTGCGGCCGGCGAGGCCATAAGTGTTGCGATCTTTGCTCCGCCGCCCGACTGACCGAAGACCATGACCCGGCCCGGATCACCGCCAAAAGCGTATGCGTTGTCGCGCACCCATTGGAGGGCCAGCACGAGATCCCACTGGCCCGCATTGCCGGCATCTGGAAACAGGCTCGGGAAAAGCGGTGACAAGTAAAGATATCCGAACGCGTTCAAACGATGGTTCAAGGTTATGACCACGACATCCTCGCGCGCCGCCAGGCGCGTGCCATCGTAGAGCGGGTCGGAGCCCGACCCGGAATTGTAAGCCCCACCATGGATGTAAACCATCACGGGCCGGTTCGCGCCGTCGCCGATACCCGGCGTCCAGACATTGAGGAAATGGCAGTCTTCAGATTGATTGCTTTCACCTCCACGCTGAGGCGCCGAGTCCCTATAGGAGGTCGCATCGGCGACATCTTTCCAGGCGCTCGGGGGACGCGGCCGGCGAAAGCGCGTCGTGGATGTATCGGCGCCGTAGCGTATACCCCTGAAAACCCCGACACCGGACTCGGCCACACCTCGGACAGGTCCATTCGTCGTCAAAACAACTGGATCGCCAGGCTGGGCCGAGAAGCCACTCGCAAAGGGCAATACCGCCGCCGATGCGATGAGATGGCGCCGGCTCAGGAGCATGCATCAACGGTTTCAGGTGCTCCGTAGACCCGGCAGCGCCATTTCGGATAGTCACGCGATAGCAGCTTGTTCGCCCACGTCCCATACCAGCTATAGCCCGATCGGCGCTCAGGGTGTATCTCGTCATAGCGCCCGACCCGCACACCATCCCGGTTGGCCAGGACCACCGAATTATCCTCAAGATCGTAAAAACGGGCCCACAGCGGCGCTGCCGCAGGGTCAGCGATCAAGCGGCGGTCGGTCTTGGCGATATGATATTCGTACGAGTGGGCAGCGTCGAGCGTTACGGTTTCGAGGCGCATGCCGTTGATTTGCACAGTCCGCAGCCAGTCAATTGCGCCCTCAACACTTGCGACGATTTCCGGCGATGGTTGGTCAACGGACATAAGATAAGCGACAATCGCAACGGTTTCCTGAGAAACAATTGCCGGAAGTTCGAAGCTCCGCCCGCCCATTGGCACGCCAGTGACAGGATCGTATTGGCCGGCCCATCCTGTTAGTCGGTCGCCCTGCCTGACCTGTAATTTCAAGAGGCATGCTTCGGCTCGCGCAAGGGCCGTGGTCGCGGCGATGCGCGTTGGCGAATCGAACGCATCGAATGGCGCCTTCGCTTCAGCGATCCGGCGCAACAGATGCAACGGCCCGGAAAAGACCTCATCGGCAACGGTGAGGCGCGACTGGTAAGCTGCAGCGGCAGGGACCGTATGCGGCCACCCGCCACATGATGAGAACTGGTGACGCAGCAGAAAGTCCAACCCTCGGATAGCGCCTTCACGATATGTCTCTTCACCCGTCATCGCATAGGTCCCCATCAGATATTCGATCTGTGTAAAGACGTTGCGGTTATCAAAGCTGCCGCGAGGGTCGTTTTTCTCTGCAAGCAGCAGTTCGACATCGGATGGGGCCATGATTTGCAGCGGATCGCGGTTCTGGATCCAGCCGCCATGGCTGCGCTGCATGAGGAGAATATTGTCGGCGATGGCGTTGACGTCACTTGCATCATGGCGCGGATAGTCTTCCCCGCGCTTCATCTGCCAGTGATGGATGGCATCCTCGAAGCCATCAAGTGGCAGGCCCTGGGCGGCGACAGGAGTAACGACGAGGAGGCTCGCTGCAATCAGGCCAATCCACGCGCGCCACCAACCAGCCATTACCCAACTCCATTCACGCGTGACCGCACTGGTCTGCCGCCGTCGATCTAATGACACCGGTAACAATTGGTCAAGGCCGATTGATCCCGCAGCGGGGGCCCGTCGGTGAACTTGGGTTCGCGCCAGCACAATTGCCCGGCGATGCAGGGCATCTTCCGGCGGCTTGGGTCTGACAGCGGACGCGCGTCTGGCATGGGGTCAGGATGTGACGATGGGCGGAATTGCCGAGGCGTCGATCGTGTGGGGGTTGCCGGTCTCGGCGGTGGCGGCAATCCAGGGCGGCCGATCCCGCGATGGACAGGCCGGCGCAATGACAGGCGGCGCGCCCGCGCGCAAACGCAGGACGAGACGTCGCAGGAAATCCTCACGCGCGGCGAGCGCTCGCGCGGCGTTGCGGCGCGCCGCCTTCAGGAAGGTCAGCCAATGCTCGCAGACCCAGTACAGCGCGCCAATGGTCTACATATGGACGATCCGAGAGGTCTGGATCGATCACGCCGGCAGGCGAGCACGGGTCGTCACCTCGGCGGATTGGCCGAGCGGCAAGTATCGCAGGCGCTCTGATTCGGGAGTGGATTGGGGACTGGCTGTCCCCCAAATTTCGGGGCAAGGAGGCGCGTGACACTCCCCCTCCGCGTGCCAAAGGGACAGGCCGGGATGCCCAACTGGGTAAGCCTTCTCTCGTCGCTCGAAAAGTTCAGGATGCGGGCGTTGAAGGAATGCTCGAGTGGGCCGGAATGGGGGAAAGGTGCATTTCAGAAACTTTTTGGCAGACCGAGCACGTGGGTCGCGACATGGCTAAGAATTAGGTTCGTCGAGATTGGCGCGACTTGATAGAGGCGCGTTTCGCGGAACTTGCGCTCGATGTCATATTCCTCGGCAAAGCCAAAGCCGCCATGAGTCTGAACGCACATGTCGGCAGCATACCAGGAGGCCTCCGACGCCAACATCTTCGCCATGTTGGCCTCTGTGCCCGCCGCGTGGCCGCTGTCGAACAATGCTGCAGCATGATCCACCATCCGGGCTGCGGCTTCGGTTTGCACATAAGCCCGCGCAATTGGAAACTGCACGCCCTGGTTCTCACCGATGGGGCGGCCGAAGACCTCACGCTCGCATGCATAGACGCTAGCGCGGTCAATAAAGAAGCGCGCATCACCGATACATTCTGAGGCGATCAGGATTCGCTCGGCATTCATGCCTGAGAGGATATAGCGAAAGCCCGCGCCTTCCTCGCCGATAAGGTTTTCGGCAGGCACCTTCATGTCATCGAAAAAAAGCTCCGTGCTCGCATGATTGAGCATCGTACGGATAGGACGTATCGTCAGGCCGTTATCAATAGCCTCGCGCATGTCGACGAGAAAGACGCTGAGACCGTCGGTCGGCTTTGCACCGTCTTCACGTGGCGCCGTGCGGGCGAGCAGCACCATAAGGTCTGAATGCTCGGCGCGGCTGATCCAGATTTTCTGGCCATTGATCACGTAGTGATCGCCGGTGCGGCGCGCAAAGGTCTTGATGCGGGTCGTGTCTGTGCCGCTCGACGGTTCTGTGACGCCAAAAGCCTGAAGGCGCAGTTCACCGCTAGCGATCTTGGGGAGGTAGCTCGCTTTCTGGGCCTCAGAACCATGCCGCAGAAGTGTGCCCATCGTGTACATCTGGGCATGAGCGGCGCCGCCATTGCAGCCAGACCGGTGGACTTCTTCAAGCACTGCGGTCGCCGCCGCGAGCCCGAGGCCCGAACCGCCGTAGGCTTCCGGGATCAGGACTGACAACCAACCGTCATTGGCGAGCGCGCTGACGAATTCGGTTGGATAGCGACGGTCGCGGTCGAGTTCACGCCAGTAGGCCCCGGGAAAGCGGGCGCAGAGGCGGCGGACGGCGTCGCGGATTTCAGGGAAGGTTTCGGCTAACGCATCAGGGGGCATGGGGGCGCTCGTCTCATATCAGGCGGCATGAACCACCGGCACATCGGTTTGACCAGAACCTGCATCGTCGAGATGCGATTTTTTTGACGGCTCACCGCAAGCGATTGCTCCAGCCAACTAGCCAAAGATCGGCGCCGAGCGACCCGGCTCGCGATGCTGCTGCTCGATCCAGCGCGCGGTAGGTTCGTTGAGAATGATGCGAATATCGCGGCTTTCCGGCAGGTCCAGCTGGCAGGCTTTCTGAAAGAGCCAGCGGATTCCCACGCGCCCGCGGTCCTTGAAACCGAACAACAGAGGCGGATGGAAGATCGAGAAAGGTGGCAGCAGACTGATCGTCAGACCGCGTGAATTGCGGCCTACAAGCGTGCCCCCGGAATAGGCATTTTCAGCCGACATTCGCGCCGTCGAGGACCACGTTCGTCCAGCGGCGCGTCATCGGGCCAGCTGTTTAGGCGATCGCTAGCTGCCGGCACGGCCAACGCGTGCGATAAAGAACGAAGCCCAGCTACCCTGCAAAGGTCGCAAGGCCAACTGCAGACAAGTAGCCCTTGTCAAAATGGTCGCTCACCGTCATTCGCACGGCAGACCAATTCTCAGATTGCCAGCAAGACCTTAGAGGCCGCTGGAGACAACCCACGCGATACGCCGCGATCTTGCTGTATCAGGAGGCGGTTGCCGACACGATCCACGCAGACGATGCTAATTTGCGGACACCTCCGGGCGCAGGCATCTCTTCCAGACGCTGGCAGAGTGTCTCCTTGATGAGGTTCGGATCGATCGCTTGTTCCTTGAGCAGACGCGAGGCGGGCCCCATTTCCGTCAGGAAATCAGCGGTTTCACTGGTGGTTTGCCCGGGCAACGGCAAGTCGGGCCTGAAAACCTCGATCTGAACGCCGCGCCAGCCTGCATCTTGCAAGATGGGCCGAAGGACATCGGGATCGGCAAATGCGAACGGACCGGGCGAGCCAGGGGGCGGCGGAGTCGGCGGATGAACGAGATGTGGCCGTACCGCGTCGAGCGCAAACCGCGCCCAGAGATTCTCGGCAAGAGCCGCCCAGCAGGCGAACACAAGCCGGCCCTCGTGACGCAGATTGCGCCGCAAAGCGGTGAACGCGGCCCGCGGATCATCGAAGAACATGACCCCAAATCTCGAGATAGCGGCATCCACGGGCTTGGCGGCCCGAAAGAGGCTCGCATCTTCGAGAACGAAGGTTGCAGGCAGATTCGCTTCGGCCGCACGTTTCCGGGCCAGGTCAACCAGAGGCGCCGATACATCAACGCCAGCGGCTCCCCTCTCCTCACCGACGATCCGCGCAGCAGCAAGGGTCAGGGCTCCCGCTCCGCAGCCAATGTCCAGGACATGCTCGCCGGCGCTGAGCGATGCTGTATGCAGCGTGTGCGTCAGGAAGGGTTGGAGCAGGGTGTCCAATTTGTCGGCGTTGCGAACCCACCCAGTTTTGGCCAGCTTCACTGTTCCAGTATTCGATCTGATCGGTGTTAGACATGGTGTGATCCTAAGTGGCAGCGACGGAAGACTTGCGAGCAAGCTTGGCAAGCGGCGACAGGTCGAACATCAGCGCGCCGGCTGTCATGGCAGCAAGGAATACCCAGGCGGGAGGGCCGCCGATAGTTAGCGCCGCTAACGCAGGCCCGGGGCATAGGCCGACGAGGCCCCACCCTGCCCCAAACAGGACGGCCCCGACCGCCAGCTTTGTATCAAGCGAGCGATTTCCCGGGAGTTCGAATCTTTCAGCAAATACCGGCGTGGGCCGCCGCCAGGCGAGCCGGTAGCCGATTGCCGTTATGGTCAGTGCGGCGCCCATGACGAACGCAAGCGAGGGATCCCAGTTGCTGAAAATATCGAGGAAAGCCAGAACCTTGGCGGGGTTGACCATTTCCGAAACGGTCAGGCCGACACCAAAGATCAGCCCGCGATCAGCGCCGAAATCAGTTTTCCCATGTCAGCCTCCTGTCGCCAGTTTCGCCAACGCCACGGTGGCAGCACCGGCCGACATGAACACCGCCACGGCGACCATAGAGCGCAAGGAGAGGCGTGACAGGCCACAAACGCCATGGCCGCTTGTGCAACCTGATCCGAGGCGAGTCCCGAACCCGACGAGGACGCCGCCGATGACGATCAGTGGAAGCGGGGCCGTCATTTCAAAAGGCGGCCGGTGCCCTGTGAACAGCATATAGATAGTAGGGCCCGACACGAGGCCGATCAAAAACATCGCGCGCCAGCTTCGGTCACCTCGTTCGGCGAACACAGCGCCAGAAAGCGTACCGCTGATCCCGGCAATTCGTCCGTTGAATGCCATCAGCAAGACAGCCGAAAGCCCGATAAGGGCGCCGCCTGCTGCTGCACTAACTGGGGTAAATTCCGTCAAGGGTCTCGCTCCATAAGCATGATTTACGTTTCTGTATTGACAGTTACGTATTATGTATTTTATACTTTGACAATGGAAAGATCGACCCCGCCAAGTGATCTCTTATCGACGGCGCCCCGCGCCCGGATCGATGAGGTCGCGCCTGATTTCGAGGCCCGCTCGACCCAGGGCATGATCCGAATGTCGGATTTTCGCGGACGCTGGTTGGTGTTCTTTTCGCATCCGGCTGATTTCACGCCGGTTTGCACGTCCGAATTCTTGGCCTTCGAACGCGCCGCGCCTCGATTTTCTGCCTTGGGGGCGAGCCTTCTTGGGCTGTCCATCGATAGCCTTTACGCTCACATCGCATGGGTTAAGGATATCGAAGCTCGCTTCAATGTGCGTATTTCATTCCCGATCATCGAAGACATTTCGATGACCGTCGCGCGGCTTTACGGAATGATCCATGATTCTTCAGCAACGACCGCAGCAGTCCGGTCCGTATTCGTAATCGACCCGCAGGGGTTTATCCGGGTACTGATCCATTATCCAATGAATGTCGGGCGGTCCGTCGAGGAAATCCTTCGCGTCCTTTCTGCCCTGCAAGAGTCTGACAGACATTCGGTGGCAACGCCCGAGGGTTGGGTTCCAGGACAGGAAACGGTATTGCCGCCCCCCCTTGATCATGCCGAGGCAGACCAGCGCAGTCTCATAAATGGTGGCGCCTGGTATTTCACCCATGCGGAGGCGAGCCGTGACGCCTGATTCTGCTTCTCTGGCGCCGATGGCTGACGAAGCGACGACGCTTCTGAAAGCCCTCGCACATCCAGCTCGCCTATTGATCTGTTGTCAGATCAAAGACGCGGAGATGTCTGTCGGCGACATGGAGATCCGGCTCGGAATCAAACAGCCTCGGCTGTCGCGGGAGTTGGGCAAGCTGCGCGAAGACGGCCTGGTCGTCACGCGGCGCGAGTCAAAGGTCGTTTTTTATCAGTTGTCCGACGCGCCGCGTCTTCGCGCCATGGTTCAGGCAATCTGTGACGTCATGCTCGATGAGCCCTTGGCGCCCGCCCCTCCTGCAGTTGCGAAGCCTGCCCTCAATCAACATCGCCCGGGCGGATACGGCGTTTTCGCCCGCCCCGTTTCTTGACACGAAGGAGTCTCCAATGATTGCACCGCTCGTTACCGGCTTTTTTGATGAGCCCACCAACACGATCAGTTATGTCGTCGCCGACCCCTTGTCGAAAGCCTGCGCAGTGATCGATTCGCTGCTTGACTTCGATCAGGCGTCCGGCCGTACCCAGACGGCTTCTGCAGACAAGATAATCGACTTTGTTCGCAGCAACGGCCTAACTTGCGAATGGATCATCGATACGCACGTCCACGCAGACCACCTGACTGCCGCGCCTTACATCCGCAGCCAGATCGGCGGTAAGACCGGGATCGGCGCACATATTTCGACGGTGCAGAAGGTCTTCGCGAAAATTTTCAATGAGGGCCAGTCGTTTCATACTGATGGCAGCCAGTTCGATCACCTGTTCACTGATGGTGAAACTTACCGTATCGGCAGTATCGAGGCGAAAGCGATCCATACACCTGGGCACACTCCCGCCTGCATGAGCCACCTTGTCGGTGATGCCCTGTTTGTTGGCGACACGATCTTCATGCCAGACTTCGGCACAGCGCGCTGCGACTTCCCGGGCGGCGACGCGGGAACGCTGTTTGACTCGATCCAGAAGCTGTTTGCCCTGCCCGACCAGACACGGATGTTTCTGTGTCACGACTATAAGGCACCGGGACGCGACACGTTCGTTTGGCAAACTACCATTGGCGAGCAGAAGCGATCGAACATTCACGTAAAATCGGGCACGACGCGCGAAGATTTTATCCACATGAGAACTAAGCGCGACGCAACGCTCGCGATGCCCAAACTCATCCTGCCATCCGTGCAGATCAACATGCGGGCCGGCGACATGCCAGAACCAGAAGATAACGGGCAACGCTACATGAAAATTCCAATCAACGCGTTGTAGACGATCGATACCGGGAGGAAATGGATATGACGATCAAGACTTTGGCGCCCGACTTTTCGGTGGCCCCGCAATTGACTTTGCAAGACATCGGACTTGCGGCGGCGCAGGGCTTTCGCTCGCTGATCATCAACCGCCCTGATGGCGAAGGTGACAACCAACCGGACCATCAGAGCGTCAGCGATGCGGCCGCGCGCAATGGTCTTGAGATACGGTACATCCCGATCACACCCGGACAAATCTCCGACAGCGATATCGAGACTTTCAAGACCGCTTTACTCGATCTTCCTGCCCCAACGCTCGGATATTGCCGGACTGGCACACGCTCTGCCTCGCTATGGGCGCTTACGCAGGCTGGGCATCTTTCCGTCGACGCAATCCTGCGCACAACGGCGACTGCCGGTTATGATCTTGCGGCCCTGCGCCCGCGCCTCGAGGCCCGCGACAAATCAGTTGTGGCAGGGATTGGCGCATCGGAAATCTACGACGTGCTGGTCGTCGGTGGCGGCGCAGCGGGCATCTCCACCGCGTCCAGCCTGCTGAAGCGCCGCAGCGACATCAAGATCGCCATCGTTGAGCCGCGGACCGAGCACTATTATCAGCCCGGCTGGACACTGGTGGGTGGTGGCGTTTTCAAGCGTGAGGACACCGAGCGGTCCATGGCGAGCGTCATGCCCAAGGCCGTGAAATGGATTCGCGCCGCCTGCGCTGAGTTCAAGCCAGAGCGTAGTGAGATCGTACTCGAAGATGGCACACGCGTGGGTTACCGCGTGCTCGTGGTTGCGCCTGGCATCAAGCTCAATTGGGAAGGTATTGAAGGGCTGAAGGAGACACTCGGCCACAACGGTGTCACATCTAACTACCGGTTCGATCTTGCCCCCTACACGTGGGAACTGACCCAATCGCTGAAAGAGGGGAAGGCGCTGTTCACGCAGCCGCCGATGCCAATCAAGTGTGCTGGTGCGCCTCAGAAGGCCATGTATCTTTCCTGTGACGCCTGGCGCCGGCGCGGTGTTCTGAAAAATATCGATGTGTCCTTCCACAACGCTGGCGGCGTCCTGTTCGGCGTGAAAGATTATGTTCCGGCTCTTATGGGATATGTCGAGAAGTACGGCATCAACCTGCACTTCAGCGAAACACTCGTCGCTGTTGATGGTCCGGCCCGGACAGCCTGGTTTGACGTCAAGGCGGCCGATGGCTCAACCACGCGCGAGACCCGCAGCTTTGATATGATGCACGTCTGCCCACCCCAGTGCGCGCCGGATTTCCTGCGCAATAGCCCCCTCGCAAACAGCGCGGGCTGGACAGACGTCAACAGCGAGACCTTGCAGCATACTGTCTACGGCAATGTATTCGGGCTGGGTGACGGCGCTTCGACGTCGAATGCCAAAACGGCTGCGGCCGTTCGTAAGCAGGCACCGGTCTGTGCGCACAACGTTATCCGCGTTCTAGACGGCAAGGCGCCGACGGCTGTGTATAATGGGTATGGGTCCTGCCCGCTGACGGTGGAGCGCGGCAAGATCGTACTCGCCGAGTTCGCTTACGGCGGCGTGCTCGACCCGTCGGTTCCGAAATGGCTCCTTGATGGCACGAAGGCCACGCGCGCCGCATGGTTCCTAAAGGAAAAAATGTTACCGCTAATCTATTTCGATATGATGCTCAAAGGCGAAGAGACGCTTGCAAGCCCGAAAATCCTGCCCCACCGGCCGGCTGAGCACGCCGCCCAACCCGCCTGTGACTTCAATGCGGCGCCTTCCAAGGTCGCATAAGGCGCGGGCGACAGGATTGAAATTGTCGCCGATACCGTTCGCTCAATAGGTTTCCCCGTCCATGCAATTGCGCCTTTCGAGTTACTTTCCGATCCTCGACTGGGGCCGGACCTACCGGGCAGAGACCCTGACGAACGATCTGCTCGCTGCAGTCATCGTCACAATCATGCTTATCCCGCAATCGCTCGCGTACGCGATGCTTGCCGGCCTGCCGCCCCAGGTGGGCCTTTACGCTTCCATCCTGCCACTGATCATTTATGCAATTTTCGGTTCCAGTCGCACCCTCGCCGTCGGCCCCGTTGCCATACTGTCGTTGATGACCGCAGCTGCGGCCGGTAAGATCGCTGCGGCGGGTAGCGCGCAATACATCGAAGCGGCGATGATCCTGGCGGTTTTGTCGGGCCTGATTCTACTGGCCTTTGGGCTCTTCCGCATGGGCTTTCTGGCGAATTTTTTGAGCCACCCAGTCATCTCGGCCTTCATTACAGCATCAGGCATTATCATTGCCGCATCGCAGCTCAAACATATCCTGGGGGTCAGCGCCGAAGGTCACAATCTCCTTCAGCTTCTGATTTCGCTGGCGGGATCACTCGGCGAGATCAATCTCCCAACGCTTGCAATCGGCGTCTCGTCACTGGTTTTTCTGTTCTGGGCGCGCAGTCAATTGAAGCCCTTGCTCAAACGCGCCGGACTTGGCGACAAGCCTGCGACGATCGTAGCACGTGCGGGCCCTGTCTTTGCTGTCGCCCTGAGCATTGTGATTGTCGCAAATCTGGGACTGGCGCAGCAGGGCGTCAGGATCCTCGGTGATGTTCCCCGCGACTTACCTGCACTCGGTGTGCCGCGTTTTGATCGGGATGTCTGGTTGCAACTGCTTGGGTCGGCCGCATTGATCAGCCTGATCGGCTTCGTTGAATCCGTTTCGGTGGCGCAGACGCTCGCAGCCAAGCGGCGCCAGCGTGTTGATCCGAACCAAGAGCTTATCGGCCTCGGTGCGGCCAGTCTATCGGCGGGGTTGTCTAGCGGGTATCCGGTCACCGGGGGGCTTGCGCGATCAGCCGTCAATTTCGACGCCGGTGCAGAAACGCCCGCTGCAGGCGCCTTCACAGCAATCGGAATCGCACTCGCAACCCTGTTCCTGACGCCGTTCCTATATTTTCTGCCACAGGCCGTGCTTGCTGCGACGATCATCGTTGCCGTTCTTTCGCTTGTGGATTTCGGTGCGATCCGAACGGTTTGGAAGTATTCCAAGACAGACTTTGCGGCGATGGCAACGACAATTGTTGTGACGCTAGGCGCGGGGGTCGAAATCGGGGTAACAAGCGGCGTCGTCCTGTCGCTCGTCCTGCATCTCTACAATACAAGCCGGCCACACTTCGCCATCGTCGGGCAGGTTCCAGGAACCCACCATTTCCGGAATGTGAACCGCCATGAGGTCGTGATGCCAGACCGCATCGTTACCATACGGATCGATGAGAGCCTCTACTTTGCAAACGCGCGTTTCCTAGAAGACACGGTCTACCGTGTACTGAGTAACCGGCCAGATCTCTCACACCTGATCCTGATGTGTCCTGCCGTCAATAGTATCGATGCGAGCGGGCTCGAAAGCCTTGAATCAATCAATCAACGACTCAAGGATGCGGGTGTAACCTTGCACCTCTCCGAAGTGAAAGGGCCTGTGATGGACAAGTTGGCGCGAACGCACTTTCTCGAAGACCTGACGGGGAACGTCTACATGCAGCAGTTCGAGGCGATACAAGACCTCGACCATGATTGCGCCCGCGCGGCCTTTGAGAAGACCGCCGACACAACCAAGCCTCTCGAAACTCCTTGTCCGTCACTCCGCATTGCAGGGGTCGCGCCAGCCAAGGCCTAAGCGAGATGCAGCTTGACAGGATCAACGGTGTCTCAGCGGCTTGGCAACTGGCCGAGACGCTCAGCCAACTTCCGGCGATCCTTTATCATGTCCTCCAGCGTCACCTTGTCGAGTTCAGCGAGAAAGGCGCGAAGGCCCGTTTTGAAGAGTGTACTGAGCCTGCAAATGCCGATCAAAGGGCACGTATTTGTTTCAGCATTGAAGCACTCGACTGTCCGTCGTCAGGTATTTTGAGACAGAAGGCTGCCTGACTTAAGGAGGGTCTGGCGCATCTGGGTTTGAGTTAAGCAGCAGACTCGGCGTGCTGCAAGCGCCTGAGTTTCATCGTCCTCCTTTTGATTTTCTCACGT